>CAZVBD010000001.1:0-31840 GCA_964625255.1 uncultured Thiohalobacter sp.
GCTGGAATCTAGCAAAGAGTTATCCAACTTATGGGTAATAGAAAGGTGGTGTGGGAGGAGGGATACCGTGAGGTGTCCCCCTATCCCGATTAGCTGCCCGTAAAGTCCGCGTCAGAAATCAAACATTGCATAAATTTGGAGGTAATACTAGTATGGTATTACTTGTCATGAAGGTATGAAATTATGCGAGTTACAACTAAAGGCCAAGTTACTATCCCCAGAGATGTGAGAGAAGCTTTGGGTATTTCTCCAGAAACGGAAATTGATTTTATTGAAGACGGTGGCCGATTTTTCATCGTTAAAACAGATAAACCTAATGTGGCAGGAAAATTCAAAAAACTTAGGGGAATAGCTTCAATAAAAATGTCTACTGATGAAATTATGAATCTGACTAGGGAATCATAATGAACGGAGTTTTTGTTGATTCCTGCGTGTTGCTGGATCTGTTTACTGACGATGAAAATTGGGCTGATTGGTCGGAGAGAACATTAGAAAAATACAGTCAAACAAATACATTATATATTAATTCCATTGTGTATACAGAAATATCAATTAGCTTCAATAAAGTTGAAGAAGTTGAAAGTGCTATTGATGAACTGGGCATTAAAGTATTGGAAATGCCAAGGGAGGCATTATTCCTTACTGGCAAGGCGTTCTTAAAATATAGAAAAAGCAAAGGCAACAAAATATCACCAATGCCTGATTTTTTTATTGGAGCGCATGTATCTGTATCAGGGTTTGGTTTAATAACGAGGGATTTAGCGAAATACAAAACCTATTTCCCGCAAATCAAGCTGATTCTCCCGCCCGAATGAAAACAGAAGTGGCGCCCATCCCTGACACAGTGAAACAGCTTTTATAAGTGATCATCCTGAGGGTGGTTCAGGGCGTTATATGCTTGGGGCCGGCTTGACATGGTACCAGTATATGGTACCATTCTCAAATGAAGCGCAAGCATCAGAAAACGCTAGAGCAAATCTACAAACGACCTACTAGCGGCAATATCCCATGGATGGATATTGAGTCTTTGTTCAAGGCGCTGGGTGCGGATGTATCTGAAAGAGCAGGATCCAGGGTAGCCGTGGTGCTATTCAGCGAAGTCCGAGTATTTCACAGGCCGCACCCATCACCGAATACTGATAAAGGAGCGATAGCCAGTATTCGTAAGTGGTTAGAGTTATATGAGGTGAAGCCATGAATATAATGGAAGTCGATGGTTACAAGGCAAAGATTGAGTACGATCCCGAGCTTGATCAATTCCGGGGAGAGATTCTTGGTATAAATGGTAGTGCGGATTTTTATGGTAAAAGTCCAGCAAGCCTTCGTAAGGAATTCAGGAACTCGTTAAGAGTGTACCTGGAGGTATGCAAGGAGAAGGGGATTTCCCCAACGAAAGAGTATTCGGGTAAATTCAATCTCAGAATTCCCCCAAGGCTGCATAGTGAAATAGCAGCGCGTGCAACGGCCTCAGGTAAGAGCATTAACCAGTGGGTGTCTGAAATCCTCAAGCGCTCAACGCTTGATTAAAACGGCATATAACCAATCATTCGAACCGACGCTAAAAGTCAGCGCGGTTCAATTTTGTCGTTATCAAGAACAGATATCCCGCTCCATGGAACGGGATATCCGCTACAGAAAAACAACTAGGGTGTGAATGCCTCAATCACGAGATTACCAGCGGGATCAAGCGAGTAACGCTCGGCCTGCTCGGTACCGGTCAGTGCCGAGAACCCACCATCAACATAGACCTGAACACCTTCAGGGCTGCGCAGGAAATCTACCCATTGATTGGCGAGTTCCCTGTGTTTTTTGCTCATGGTTGCAAGAAAGGCGACCGAATAGACAACCGGGCGGTTGACGGTATCAATGGGTTGAAAACCGCCGACAGCATCACCGTTGTTAACCGCCAGTTGCAGTTCAGACACCCACACAGGTCCGACGTCGGAATCACCAGCCAGGATGCGCGATGGTGTTTCAACATGATGCACACGGGTCTCGTGCGTGTTGGACTTGTTCAGGACGGCAAACTCACACAGCCGTAGCGTACCGTCTGCAATTGATGCATGACCACGATAGTTGCAGGCCGGGTTGGTGGCCAGGTCAAAGTTGGTCGTCACACCGGTGCGTGTTGCCGCCGGTGAGCCAGGCTGTGGTGTGCCCACGGCGGACAACAGGACATCCAGTGCGGCAACATCAGCTGCCGTACCATTCAGACGCGTGTATTCGTCCATACGCTGATACATGGCATTGATGCCGCGATGTACGCCTTCGTTGATGTGATCCACCTCGGATACCCGGATAGCCGGATCGAGTAGATCAAGGGTGGCATCGATGGTTGCATCAACCCCTGTTCCTATGCCTGAACTGTTGGCGGCATCGGTCATTAACGTCAGCTGGTTACGTATATAGGGGATGGCTTCCTTGACAAAGCCACTGGCAGCCAGGTTACGCATCAAGTTGAAGTTGGTGCTGGTGAAGACATCAAAATCAACCTGGATGCTGGTTGGCAGGAAGTTACGATCATCCTCATTGCCGAGCAACATGCAGCCACTCTTGATCTGGTTACGTTCCTGGCCCGGCGGGATGAGTTCGATAAAGTAGTCAGCGCCTTTCTTCTGCAGCCCTGCCAGGGTGCGTGGCTGGTTCCCGATGGCCGTAAGGTCGATGTCATCATCGTCATCACTGGCGGCGCGGTATTCGTTGAATGCTTGCATGAAACCGTCGAATACCACCCACTGGTTACCCGCCATGGCCAGGTTCAGGTTGCTGGTTGCCGGATTGCCGTGAAACTCTGTCGTGCGGCCTGCGGGTAACTGGGCGCAGTTGCCGGTAAGGACAAAACTTTTATTGTCGTCGTCATCACTATCATCCGCCATCACGCCCAAAGGCAGCACGGCCAGTCCCATAATCAGGGCAATGGCGGTGCTTGATTTATTTCTTTTATACATGATTATTTCCTCACATAACTTGTTATGACTGAATTACTGCGTGGCAGAGTCTATGCAGGCACTGTTATGGAGGTAACTGGGTTGTACCCGATTATTCCCACGGGTAGACCCTAGGTAAAACAATGACAGGTACGAACCTTGGTCAGGACCTGCCCTGGTCCACACCGGCAATCATCGCCAGTCTGACAAGTTCAGTCGGGGAGGCGGCATTCATCTTCGTCATCAAATTGGCACGATGGAGTTCTACAGTTTTAATGCTGATACCAAGTTCCGAAGCAATAATCTTGTTCTGCTTGGCGCGCAGGACGTATTTCATGACTTCGTGCTCGCGCGGTGTGAGACGGTCGATGCGAAACCTGACATCGTCGACCTTGACCTGGCGTTCACGCTTGTCACGGTCACAGGCGATGGCGCTCTGGAGCAGTTCCAGCATCAGCGCATCGTTGTAGGGTTTCTCAATGAAGTCGTAGGCACCGGCTTTCATGGCTCTGACGGCCATGGCTACATCTGCATGGCCGGTGACGATAATAACGGGTAAGGTGGCCCCGGTTTCCTTCAGGCGGGCATAGAGTTCCATTCCGTTGATGTCGGGCATACGCACATCCAGTACCACGCAGCCGGGTGAGCGATAGTCAAAACTGTCGAGAAATTTCTGTCCGCATTCGTATTCAAGTACCGACAGGTGTGCTGACTCGGCAAGCCATTTCAGGGATTCTCTGGCCATGCGGTCATCGTCTACGATATTGATGACCGGATTCATGACGAGCTTACCTGCTGTATCGGGATTTCAAAAAAGAACTCGGTACCGCCACCTGCGAGTGATCTGGCCCTGATTTTTCCCTGGTGAGACTCAATAATAGACCGGCTGATCGACAGGCCTATCCCCATGCCGTCCGGCTTGGTGGTATAAAAGGCATCAAAGATTTTTGGCATGGCATCTTCTGTAATACCTTCCCCGTTATCCGTTGCACTGACCATGACATTTTCCCCGTTGTTGTACTGCGTTGTAATGGTGAGGACACGGTTCCCTGATTTTACCGCATCCATTGCGTCGATCCCGTTGCGAATAAAATTCAGTACGACCTGTTCAAGCTGGATCATGTCTCCCTCGATAAGGGGGAGGTTTTTGTCCAGGACAAGCTTGAGTTCCACTTCGTGGCGTCGGGCCTCGTGCATCACCAGTGTGGCGACATTGCGCACGGCGTGATTCAGATCGACAGCGCTTTGTTGTGTGTCGCCTTTCTGCACAAACTCACGGATACGCCGGATGATGTTTGCGGCCAGTGTTGCGCCCTCTACCGCATTTTCCATGCCCCGGGTCAGTGTGTCAGTGTTGGCATTACCCTCGCGCAACATGCGTAAACAACCACTGCAATAGTTGATGGCCCCGGTCAGTGGCTGATTGAGTTCATGTGCCAGGCTGGCTGCCATTTCTCCAATGGTGTTCATCCGCGAAACACGGGCGAACTCGGCCTGGTGGCGTTGCCGGGCTTCGTGTGCAATTTGCAGTTCCACCTCATCACCAATCCACTGCGCCATCACCTTGAGCAGTTCGTGATCCCAGGTACTGAATACCTGGTGACGGGTATGGATGCCCGCAAATTCCAGTGTGCAGTGGATGCGGCCATCGACCATAACGGCGGCACCGAGATAGCTTTTCCAGCCCTGCTGTTGGCATCCACAGCAATCCTCGCTGGTGTGGTCGAGATCAGGGATATCCAGCGGTTCACCATTGCGTTCGATAAGCCGGGCGACACAGGTGTCGCTCAGGGGGCCATCATGTCCCGGTACCAGCCCGGTGTCACCGGACATTCTGCAGATGCGTCGTCCTCCCGCCTCAATGCTGGCCAGCACCGCAACCGGCAGGGCAAAGTAGGCCCGGCCGGTATCCAGCAGTCGCGCCAGTTTTTCTTCGTGTGACAGGTCCGGGGCGCTGGTGATCCTCACCAGTTCGCGCAAGGCGATGCGACTTTTTTCAAGTGAGCTGTTGGTTTGTTTCAGGTCTTCAGTGCGTTTTGCCACTTGTTCTTCCAGGGTGTCGCGATAGCGTGCCAGTGCTTCCTGGGAGCGTCGGCGTTCTGTAATTTCATTACGTAACACGGATTGTGTGTGTTTGAGTTTATGATTGGTTCGCGAGATATAACCATTCACAACGATCAGAAACAGGACCAGTACAGCCGCCGCAGAAAACCAGCCTGCATAGCGTTTTAAAATAGCGCTGAAGGATGTCTGGCGTAATACTTTATAAGGGCCGATTTTCAGTGTTTTCATCAGCCGGTGTACCGGGGAGTAGTCCAGTGGCACGGTCCACCCGGCGGTCCGTGATACCTGCGCCGCCGGGTGGTCGGCGGGCATGGAGAGTAAGGCCTGTGCCACGCGGGTTGCCAGGTCTCGCGGTGTGTTTTTGAGTGTGGCAAACGGCCATTCAGGATAAAGGCGGGTACTGAGCGGGAGTGCGCTGTCTTTTTCGTGTTGCGGGTTCAGGATTCTGAACGCGTTTAGTTTTACGGTTCCGGCTTCAACCATGCGCATCAATGTTTCGGCGCGCACGGTCGCGGCATCGACCGTCCCGTTTTGTACGGCATGGATAATTTTGTCCTGTGGAAAACCGGCGAACTGCACATCACTGAAGTCACTGAAAGGATCGATGCCGTTTTCGATTAATTCACGCCAGGCCATCTGGAAGCCACCAAAGGCGACGGGACTGACCGCCATAAAGGATTTTCCTCTCAGATCCTTGAGTGACAGGATAGCTGTATTGTCAGCCCGGGTGATGATGACGGCACCGAAACGAACGCGCGTTTTCCCTTGCTCGCGGGTTTGCATGGTGGCGATCCGCGAGGCACCGAAACGCGCTTCGAGACTGACGTAGTTACCGGGATTTGTGAGCGTGAACTGGATGTTCCCGGAGTTGATGGCGTCGGCCATTTCATTGAGGTTCACCGGAACGATTTCGAAGCGTCGGCCAATCCTCCCGGAAAGATACGCTGCCGTCGCTGACCAGCGCGCCAGCGTTGGTGCCTTGCCGCGGTAGGCGAGGACACCGATACGAATGGGATTCGCTTCGGCAGCCGGATTGCCGGCAGATACCGGCCCGCCGCTAGCTGTTAGAAGTAAAGCCAGTAGCAACAGAGGTTTACAGAAGTATGTCACGTCCCCATCCACCGAATTTATGCGCTATCAAGCAGAAAAGAAGCCCTGCCGTGGTCATATCAGGCAGGGCAGGTCGTTATTATCGGATCAGGGAATGTAGATACAGCACAGGGGTATTCTATTCCCGGGACTTCCTTCCTGTGATCATGGCTTTAATCAGGTTCTCACGGTGCAGGCGACCGGAAACAACCACGCCGGCAATATGCAGGAAGATAAGAAACAGCATAAAGTTGGCTGAGGCTTCGTGTATCTCTTCCCAGAATTCCTCTCCTTCTTCCCCTTTCCCTTCTCCTTCTTCTTCCTCATCCCCGTCATCATCGGCATAGGCAGGGCTGACAAGTGTCACTGCGGGGAGGGAGCCGGCCAGAGGTCCCAGACCTTCCTCGACGGCGTACAGTTTCAACCCGCTGAAAGAAACAACAAAAAGAGTCAGCAGCATGGCAATCACCATCCAGCCACCGGCCGGGTTGTGCCCGAGATAATGTTTGGGCTTTTGCCCGACCAGGCTCTTCACGTACTGGTACACAGCCTTTGGCGAATAAACAAAATCACTGAAACGTGCATACCGGGTGCCGACAAACCCCCACAAAATGCGGAATATAATCAGGCCCAGCACGGTATATCCGGAGTAGATGTGTAAATTGCTTTCTTCTTCGCCGGTCAGGTAAGCGATGGAAAAACCGATGACCAGACTCCAGTGAAAAATCCTGATCAGCAGATCCCAGACACGCACTTCGTTATTCATCATGACGTCCTCGCCAAGTTTAATCGTAGTGCTACTATCGACTGTTTTTAGCACAAAATCATCGGGCCGATGCCATAAGGAGTATCGTATGGGACATATGTCGGATATCATAAGCCACTGTTTTTAAATAGGTCGTTATTGTGTATCGCGTTCCACTCAAAGAACTTGTCCTGATCGTTGTCCTGGCCATTGTGGTGGTGGCCAGTGGCGTGGATCTTGTCACGGACCTTTCTCATGGCGCCGATAATGATCACATTATTAAAGAAGCCATTGTGGTCGTGATAGCGATGCTCGGGATCGCCTGGCTGTTGGCCGGGCTGCGTCAGCAGCGGCTTGAAATCAAATCGCTCCGGCAGGAACTTGAAGCGGCGAATACTTCACAGGTGCAACCCAAAAAATATGTCCTTGAGGCGCGCAAAAAACTGGGTAATGTCGTCACTCAGCAATTTTCAGAGTGGGCGTTGACCGGCAGCGAAGTGGAAGTCGGCTGGTTGCTGTTGAAGGGCCTGAGTCTGAAAGAGATAGCCATCGTCAGAAATACCCAGGAGAAGACCGTTCGCCAGCAAGCTTCGTCAATCTATAAAAAAGCCGGTGTCGCGGGACGGCATGCTTTTTCTGCGTGGTTCATTGAGGATATTCTTTAACACGGTGTGAATGAACCTCAATCGCCTGCCGGAGTCTACCCGCCCAGTATGCCGGGAAAGGAAGACCCCTGTTGGCTATCATCATGCTTTACTTCATGGCTATTCTGTTGGCGGCGTTATTGCTGGAGCCACTTGCGCGTCGCCTGCATTTGCCTTTCAGTGCTGCGCTGGTAGCGGGCGGGTTTGCCGGTTCGCAATTGCTGGTGGAAGGGCTGGGTGTTGATACCGGGCTGCGCTGGCATCATTTCCACGACCTGGTGTTTTTCCTGTTCCTGCCGGTATTGATTTTTGAGTCTGCAGCGGCACTGGATGTGCGTTTACTGTGGCGTAATCTGTTACCGATCCTTCTGCTGGCTTTGCCGCTGTTGTTATTATCTTCACTGCTGATAGCAGCATTGCTGTTTTTTGGTATCGGGCGTCCGCAAGGGTTCCCCTGGGTTGCGGCACTGGTGAGCGGGGTGTTGTTGTCGGCAACCGATCCGGTGGCAGTGACCGAACTGGCCCGGCGCCTGCCTCTACCGAAACGATTACTCATGCTCATGAATGGCGAAAGCCTGCTCAATGATGCGACTACTGTGGTGCTGTTTATGTTGCTGTTGTCAGTGGTCGTCGGACAGCAAGTGGTCGATGTTGATCTGTCCGCTGCCGGGCTGGCATTCCTGAGAATATCTTTCGGTGGTCTTGCGCTTGGTCTGCTGTTCGGTGTGGCCGGCCGCTGGTTGATTCGCTGGCTGGGGCGGGCGGTGATTGTGAGTCTTCTGGCCGCGTATGCGAGTTATCTCGTGGCTGAAACCTGGCTGGGGGTGTCGGGGGTGATGGCCACGCTGGCGTGCGGCCTGTGGATCGGGCATGCCTTGCGCAGTGATTTAGGCCCGGTATCAGAATCGCTGGTCGCCGGGTGGGAGCAACTCGGCTGGGTAGCCAATAGCGCCTTGTTTCTGCTGGCGGGTGTCACCATTACGGTAACCATGTTTGAGGAACGCTGGTTGGCGATGTTACTGGGGATCGGCGCGGTGCTGGTCACACGCCTGCTGGTTGTGTGGCTGACAGCTGGATTGACGTCATTGACACCGGGCCAGCAACCTATTTCTATCGCCAGTCGTACGCTACTGGTCGCCGGTGGTTTGCGTGGTGCGATCACCCTGGCGCTGGCCCTGTCGCTGCCGCTGGAACTGGAAGGGTGGTGGACAGTACAATCGATCGCCTATGGTGTTGTCGTGTTCTCATTGTTCGTGCAGGCACCGCTTCTGGAACCTCTCGTGAAGCAATTACAGCGACGCGGCCACCTTCGCGCCGATACGCCTGAAGCCTGAACCTGAACAGGTATAATACCCCGGTCTTTCATGCACCGGGTTTTCCTATGGAATTTTTTGCCTTTGCCAGAATTGCTGCTGACAACGCCAAGTTACAGGAGGTACTGACTGTTTCAAACTTGCCGGTTTTCTGCGCCTCGGTCGATGAGGTGTTCACCGATCAGGGTCATCATGGTGAGATTTATTGTCTGTGGGGGCAGTTTATCGTTAACCGTGAAGCTATCCGCGATGGTGTCCGGTTTTCATTACCGGGTTGTCCGAATGCCCTGGCCTGGACGGTGGCTGTCAATCTGGAGACGCCGGGAGAGGTGGTTGTGCACTGTACGATTAACAGGCGTCAGCCCGATCCGGATTTTGCAGAATCCATCCGCCAGTTTGTCGATGACTGGGCGCACGGCCTGGAGCATAACGTTTCCTTACTGCCTGGGGCGTCATCAGTACATCCGGCGTCGGAAAAGCCAGCCGGCTGACGACAGGCTGAGCAGGGCAATGACTGCCATTGGCCAGTATTGTGCCACGAGCAGTTCGTATCCCGCGCCTTCCAGGAAGACACCGCGCACGATAATCAGGAAATAGCGCATCGGGTTAATCAGTGTCAGGTACTGCACCGCTTCCGGCATGTTGGCGATGGGTGTGGCGAAACCGGACAGGATAACCGCCGGTACCAGGAACAGGAATGCGCCCAGTAACCCCTGCTGCTGGGTGACCGCCATGGATGAAATCATCAGGCCGATGCCGATATTGGCCAGCAGGAACAGAACCAGCCCCAGGTACAGGGCACCAATCTGTCCGCGTAGCGGTACATCGAACCACCATACGGTAACCAGTACAATAAAGGTGGATTCCAGCAGACCAATAATCAACCCGGGTACCGACTTGCCGATCAGTATTTCCACCGGCCGTAGCGGTGTAACCAGCAGCTGGTCAAAGGTGCCTTCTTCTCGTTCACGCGCGACGGACAATGCTGTGACCAGCAGTGACACCACCAGCGTCAGCAACCCGATAATGCCGGGTACGATAAACCATTGTGATACCAGGTTGCTGTTGTACCAGGCGCGGGTGACCAGGATGGCCGGTGGTGGTGGATGCTGTTGCTGGCGCGCCCACTCGGCAGAAAAATCCAGCAGCACGCTGCGGACATAACCCAGTGCCAGTAGCGCTGTATTGGAATTACGACCATCAACAATAACCTGCAGGGATGCACTTTTCCCGGTGGCAAGGTCGTCACTGAAGCGCGGGCTGATATGCAACACCATCAAGGCATGTTTATGGTCGATTGCCGGGGCGATTTCGGCATCACTTTTGATGTGGCCGACCAGTTCGAAGGTTTCCGATCCGGCAAAACGATCTATCAGCTGGTGTGACAGTGCCGTGTTGTCTTCGTCATAGACCGCAAACGGAACCCGGTTGAGATCATAGGTGGCGGCATAACCAAATACCACCAGTTGAACAATGGGTGGGCCGATTATGACAAAACGGCTGCGCTTGTCCTTCAGCAGGGCCAGGAATTCCTTGATGATCAGCGCAAGAATATGTTGCAGCATGCCGTTACTCCAGCCGCTTGCTGGCTTTGTGCCGTACCAGCATCAGAAAGACAAAGGCCATCAATGCCAGTGCTGCCGCGTTTGGCAGGATAACTGCCCACACATTCCCGGCCAGGAATACGGTTTGCAGAATGGCCACGAAATAGCGTGCAGGGATGATGTAGGTCAGCCACTGGATGGCAACGGGCATGGAGTTGATGTCAAAAATGAAGCCGGACATGATGAAGGCAGGCAGGAAGGTTACGATGATGGCGACCTGTCCGGCCACAAACTGGTTCTTCGAGACAATGGAGATCAGCAGGCCCATCGCCAGTGCCACCAGCATGAACAGTGCCGAGGCGGCCAGCAACACCATAAAGGAACCTCGCAGTGGCACGTCGAACTGCCAGACGGCCATGGCAACGGTGAGCAGCATGCCGCCCATACCGAGGACAAAGTAGGGGATGAGCTTGCCCATCAGCAGCTCACGAATATGGATAGGGGTTACCAGCAGCGCTTCCATGGTGCCGCGCTCCCATTCGCGTGCCACGACCAGTGCAGTCAGCAGTGCGCCAATGAGTGTCATGATGACGGCAACCAGGCCGGGCACCAGGAAGTCACGGCTGCGTACGGCCGGGTTAAACCAGACGCGTTGTTCCAGTTTGACGGGGAATGCCAGCGGCAGGCCACGGCGTTCGGTGTAGTGTGTCAGCCAGGACTGCCAGGCACCGAGGATATACCCTTCTGTAATACGTGCCTGGTTGGCATCCACACCATTAACAATGACGCCAATCGGTGCACCCGAACCGTTATGCAGGCGCTGGCTGAAATCACTTTGCATCCAGACAATGCCATCAATTTCATGTTGTCGCAGGGCCTGTTCAGCCGTTTGTATGGTGCGAAATGATACCGGGTCGAAATAATCGGACTGGCCGAAGGCGGCGCGGAAATCACTGGTAATACTGTCCGGGGTTTCGATGACAAAACCAATGCGCACACCTTTTGCATCCAGTGAAACGCCATAGCCAAACAGAAATAACATGACCACCGGCAGGATAAAGGCAATGGCAATGCTGGAGGGATCACGCAGGATTTGCAGGCTTTCCTTGCGCACCATACCGATCAGGCGCCGGTGTGAAAGTTGTGAGTCTGATGCTGACATCAGGCGGCCGCCTTTTGCTGGTGCTGTTCGATCAGGGCAATAAAGGCATCTTCCATGCTGGCTTCCACTTCACCGGGTTGATGGAAACGCGCACGCAGGTTTTCCGGGGAATCCTCGGCCAGTACTTCGCCGTCAGCCATGATGACCAGCCGGTCGCAATAGTTGGCCTCGTCCATAAAGTGTGTGGTGACCAGTACGGTAACACCGGATTCAGCCAGTGCATTGATGTGCCACCAGAACTCGCGCCGTGCCAACGGGTCAACGCCGGAAGTGGGTTCATCCAGGAACAGGATCTCCGGTCGGTGCATGAGTGCGGCAGCCAGTGCGAGGCGTTGTTTGAAACCCAGTGGCAGGGTCTGGGCAGCGGTATTCGCAAACGGGGTCAGTTCAAAATCTTCCATTGAGGAGTGGATGCGTTCGCGTTTTGCCTTGCCGGAGAGACCGTAGGCGCTGGCAAAAAAGTTGAGATTCTCCTGCACAGACAGATTGCCGTACAGGGAAAAGCGTTGCGCCATGTAACCGATGCGTGCACGCGCCTGTGCGGCCGCACGGCGCAGGTCCACACCGGCGACACGTACGCTGCCGGAAGACACCGGCAGTAGCCCGCATAACATGCGGAAGGTGGTTGACTTGCCGGCACCGTTGGCACCCAGCAGACCAAAAATTTCACCCCGCTTTACATCGAAACTGACCTTGTTAACCGCGACAAACTCCCCGAAGCAACGGCTTAGTTCGTGAGCCTGGATTACCGCATTATCATCACTGGATACGGATTGTGGTGATGTGCTGGTGGGGGTTGCCAGCTTGCGGCTGTTTTGTTGCAAGCGGGAAATAAAGGCATCTTCAAAGCGTGGGGTAACGGCTTCAATGTGTGCTTCGGGCAGGCCTTCCACGAGTGTTTCGGGTGGCGTCTGGCGGTCGTGCGTGATAACCCGAACATGGCGGCCTTCCGTTAGTGCGTCCAGCACTGCCGGGTTGAGGTCGAGCTGTTGTTGCAGCCGACGTTTACTCAATGCCGCGCTTATTTCCCAGACACGTCCCTGCATGGGTGCACTGAACTCAGCAGGTTTCTGCTGACCGAGCAGCTTGCCTTCGTGTAACAGAATGACATCATCACAACGTTCTGCCTCGTCGAGGTAGGCGGTGCTGAGTAATACACTCATGTGCTGCTCTTTCACCAGGCGGTAAACGATAGCCCACAGTTCGCGACGGGATACCGGGTCGACACCCACAGTCGGTTCGTCCAGCAGCAATAATTCAGGTGAGCTGATCAGGGTGCAGGCCAGTCCCAGTTTTTGTTTCATGCCGCCCGACAGGCGGCCGGCAAGGCGAGCGGTGAAGGGCGCCAGTCCGGTCATGTGCATCAGTTCCTGGTGGCGTGATTCACGCTCATCAGGCGGCACACCTTGCAGGTCGGCATACAGGTCGAGATTTTCCTGCACGCTGAGGTCTTCATAGAGCCCGAAACGTTGCGGCATATAACCGATACGGGACTGGATGGTGAGGGCTGCTTCGCGCATGTCCTCGTCAAGCACTTGGATGTCACCCTGATCGGGTAACAGCAGACCGGCAGCCACGCGCATTAATGTTGTTTTACCGGCGCCATCGGGACCGATCAGGCCGGTCACCTTGCCGCGTCCAACCTGCAGGCTCAGGTTATCCAGCGCAACAACCGGGCGCGTACCGGCAAAGGTTTTGCTCAGCCCCGTAAGCTCGATGGCAGGTGATATGGCTTCTGTCATTGTGCCGACGCACAACCGGACATGGGGGTGTCGGTGTGTGGTGTTTCGGTATCCAGTACCACCGTTGCAGGCATGCCGAGTCGCAATTCATCGTCGGGGTTACAGGCATACACCCAGACCTGGTAAACCAGTCGTGTACGCAGCGCGGGTGTTTCGACATTTCTGGGGGTGAATTCGGCCGTTGGCGAGATATAACCCACCCAGCCCGGGTAGCTCTTGTCCGGGTAGCTGTCGCTGCTGATCTGTGCCGGCATGCCCGGTACAACCCGACCCAGCCGGGTTTCCGGAACATAGGTGCGAATCCAGACCGGTTCCAGTTTTGCCAGCGTGAATACCGGGCGTGCCGGTGAAGCGATATCACCGGGTTCCAGTATGCGTGAACGGATAATACCGTTGGCGGGGGCGAGCAACTGGCAGTCGGCCAGATCCTTGTGTGCTCGCTTCAGCAGCGCTTCGATCCGGGCGACACTGGCACGGGCAGCAGCAATAGTCTGTTTGCGCGGTCCCTCCAGCACCAGCGAAAGAGCTTCTTTAGCCGCATCCAGGCGCGCCTGTGCCACGTCACGTTTGCTGCGGGCATCGTCCAGGTTCTGTTGCGGCGAGACTTTATCGCGCACCAGCTTTTGTACACGCTTGTAGGTTTGCAGGGTATCGACCAGACTGGCCTGCGCGGCGGCAACATCCGCTTTTGCCTTGCGGATTTCCTGTGGGCGGCTGCCTGCTTTCAGTTCGTCGAGTTTCTGGCGTGCCTGCTCCAGCTGTGCGTCCAGTTCCTGTACAACGCTTTCGAAACGCGTGGTATCGAGGCGCCCTAATGGCTGGCCCTGCGTGACATGTTCACCTTCATTGACGTTCAGTTCCGCGATACGGTCCTGGACCATGAATGCCAGCTGAATTTCCCGCATATCGACATTTCCATAGAGTGTCAGCACAGGGTTGTCTTCATTACCCTGACGCCAGTAGTGATAAGCGGCTGCGGCGAGACCAATGACGAGCAGCAGGACCAGAATCTGGATGATGCGTTTCTTGTTCGGTGCCATAAGCTGTTGCCTTTCAGTGAAGTTTTCGCGAGTCTAGCGGAGTATTGGTCGGGCTGTCTGTCACTTGCCGGACAGTCTGACCGGCGAAGTTATGTTTCCGCAATGGCTCCCTGCCAGTGGCAGGGGAGGGCTTAATCCGGTAGCTTCCCACACTGGGTTAACATAATCTTTATGTTTGTCATGCTACTTTAGCCTTGCCTAATACAGGGTCAGGCGCCTGATCAGCCTCCGGCGGTCAAGGCAGCGGTATGTTTCGTTAATTCCGGCTTCAGGGCGGTGTGTAGTGGGTCTTTTTCGTTCCATGCGCGTGGTCGGTATTCTGGTACTCGCCTACAGTATGAGCATGCTGCCGCCAGCGCTGGTGTCGCTCTGGTATGACGACGGCGAAGTAAAACATTTTGGCGCTGCGCTGCTGGCTATCTCGGCGGTGGGCGTGTTGATTATACAGTTGGCCGGCGTGCGTGGCGCAAACAAGAGTCTGCGACGGCGTGACGGCTTTATCGTGGTGGTGTTCTTCTGGGTGGTACTCAGCATGCTGGGTGCGATTCCGTTGATGCTTGGTACCCACATGACATTCGTCGATGCGTTGTTTGAGGCGGTGTCAGGGTTTACCACGACCGGCGCGACGGTGATTGTCGGGCTGGACGGGTTGCCCCCTTCTATCCTGTATTACCGGCAACAGTTGCAGTGGCTGGGTGGTATGGGGCTGGTGGTACTGGCAATTGCTGTGCTGCCCATGCTCGGCATCGGTGGTGCGCAGCTGTATCGCGCCGAAACACCAGGGCCGGGCAAGGAAGAAAAGATTACCCCACGGCTGGTGCAGAGTGCGCGGGCGCTGTGGATGATTTATGTCGGGCTGACGCTGTTGTGTGCGACGGCCTACTGGTTGGCCGGTATGCCACTGTTCGATGCAGTGGCACACAGTTTCTCGACGGTATCCACAGGGGGGTTTTCGACCCACGACGCCAGTCTGGGCTATTTTGACAGTGCGGCAATCGAAGTGGTCGCCACGCTGTTTATGCTGCTCGGCGGCATCAATTTTGGTGTGCATTACATGGTGCTGAGGGATCACAACCCGATGCATTATTTTCAGGATACCGAGGTGCGCAGTTACTTCCTGATTATTGTGGCGCTGCTGCTGATTATTTTCTCGGCGTTGACAGTAACCGGTGTGTATCAAAGTTTTGGCCATGCGGTGATGGATGCCGGGTTTGAAGTGGTATCGGTTATCACCAGTACCGGGTTTGGTGAGGCGGATTTTTCAAAGTGGCCGCTGTTTTTGCCCATGCTGTTGATGTTTACCAGCTTCATCGGCGGTTGTGGCGGTTCCACCGCCGGTGGTATCAAGGTGCTGCGTATCGTGTTGCTGTTCAAGCAGGGTACACGTGAAGCCGGGCATTTAATGCACCCGCATGCGATCAGGCCGATCAAGATTGGTGGCCGTGTGGTGAATAACAGCACCATACAGTCGGTGTGGGGATTTTTCTCGATGTATTTGTTTGTATTTGTGATCCTGACCCTGCTGATGATGGCGGCGGGTCTGGATCAGGTCAGCGCATTTTCGGCGGTGGCAACCAGTATTAACAACCTCGGACCGGGGTTGGGTGAAGTGGCGTATACCTTCGCGACGGTGAGTGATCCGGTCAAACTGCTGGCAGTGGTTGCAATGTTGCTGGGGCGGCTGGAAATTTTCACTTTGCTGGTGTTATTAAGCCCCCGGTTCTGGCTGGAATAAACGATTTTATTTTTAGTTTTGTTATATCAGGAGTATTGATGAAACAGCAGTTTTTATCCGAAAAATACAGGCAGTTTTTCCCCTTCCTGGTCTGGGGACCCAAGGTCAACAAGGAAGTGTTACGCAACGACTTTCTTGCCGGGCTGACGGGCGCTGTTGTTGTGCTGCCACAGGGCGTGGCATTTGCCACCATCGCCGGCATGCCGCCGGAATACGGTCTGTACGCCGGTATGGTGCCGGCGATGATTGCTGCTCTGTTTGGTTCATCCTGGCACCTGGTGTCGGGGCCGACCACGGCAGCATCTATTGTGCTGTTTTCCGCGCTCAGTGCGCTTGCTGCACCCGGCAGCCCTGAGTATGTTTCACTGGCGCTGACCCTGACATTCATGGTGGGGGTCATCGAACTGACACTGGGGTTCGCGCGCATGGGGGCGCTGGTTAATTTCATTTCGCACTCGGTGATTACCGGTTTCACCGCCGGTGCAGCGATACTCATTGCCAGCAAGCAGTTGAAGAATTTCTTTGGTGTGCCCATCGAACGTGGCGGGCACCTGAACGATATCATGGTGCAGTTCTGGCACCAGATCCCCAATATTAATGGTTACATTTTGCTGGTGTCAGCTTGTACGCTGCTGTCCGGTATTATCATTAAACGCTTCTGGCCGAAGTTGCCGTACCTGATTATCGCGATGATATTTGGCAGTGTGGTGGGTGTATGGCTGAACCAGCGTTATGGTATTGATGTTACGCAGATTACCACGGTGGGGGCCTTGCCGCAGTCGCTGCCGCCCCTGTCCTCACCGGACTTTTCGCTTGAAACCATCAAGCAGCTTGCGACGCCGGCGCTGGCGGTGACCCTGCTGGCATTGACCGAAGCCGTATCCATTGGCCGTTCGCTCGGCGCGCGTAGCGGGCAACGTATCGATGGTAACCAGGAGTTCATCGGACAGGGTCTGTCGAATGTATTCGGCAGTTTCTTTTCAGGTTATGTCGCGACGGGTTCCTTCAACCGCAGTGGCCTGAATTACCAGGCGGGTGCAAAAACACCGCTGGCGGCGATGTTTGCCGGCCTGTTGTTGATAATCATTGTGTTACTGGTCGCACCCTATGCCGCCTATCTGCCGAATGCTGCGATGGCGGGTATTCTGTTCCTGGTCGCCTGGGGGCTGATCGATTTCCACGAGATCGGTCATATTCTCAAGGCCAGCCGGCGCGAGACCGGTATTATGGGTGTTACCTTTTTCGGTGCGCTGTTCCTGGAGCTGGAGCTGGCAATTTTTGCCGGTGTGATGTTGTCGCTGGTGTTGTACCTGATGCGGGTGTCAAAGCCACGCATCATCAGCCGTGTACCGGATCCCAACCAGCCGAAGCGAAAATTCAATACAGTTGAGCGGTTGCCCCAGTGTCCACAGCTACACATTTTGCGTATCGACGGATCGATATTCTTCGGTTCCGTCAACCATGTCCAGGAGGCTTTTGCCGAACTGGAAGAGAAACATCCGGAACAGAAACACCTTGCCATTGTGGCTCAGGGTATCAACTTTGTGGATGTCGCGGGCGCCTCTGCACTGGTGGGGGAAGCGCGCAAGCGCAAGGCGCGTGGTGGTGATCTGTACTTTATCAAAGTGAAAAAAGGGTTATGGGAGTCGCTGGACTCCTGTGGTGGTCTCGATGACATCGGTCCGAATAATATATTCCAGTCGAAATCTGCCGCATTGACGGGTATCTTCCAGAAACTGGATAAAGATATCTGTCGTACCTGCGACAAGCGTATTTTCCGTGAATGTGCGTCAGTTGAGCGGGCGCCAGAAGAGGAATCCTGACAGAGACAATGTATATACTGGTTATAGAAGATAATCCGGATCTGGTCGCGAACCTGTACGACTACCTGGAACCGAAAGGCTACGTCCTGGATGCAGCCTATGATGCACGCACAGGTTTACAATTCGCCAGCGAGAAAAGTTTCGATGCGATTGTGCTGGATTTGACGTTGCCGGGCCTTGATGGTCTGGAGTTGTGCCGGCAGTTGCGTGACTCCGGCAGTCATACGCCGGTATTGATGCTGACTGCGCGTGATACGCTGAATGCCAAGCTGGAAGGTTTCGCCGCAGGTGCTGATGACTATCTGGTCAAGCCTTTTGCCCTGCAGGAACTGGAAGCCCGCTTACGCGCCCTGGTTCGTCGTGCGCGTTGTGATCACGAGCATGAAACACTGAGTGTGGCAGACCTGGAGTTTGATCCGGAAACACTGACAGTGCAGCGTGCCGGCCAGTTGATCACCTTGCCGCCGATTCCACTGAAGATCCTTGCCTTGCTGATTCGTCAGTCGCCTCGTGTTGTCCCCCGACGTGAGCTGGAACGACGCATCTGGGGCAACGAACGTCCCGACAGTGACTCGCTGCGTACGCATCTGCATGTCCTGCGTTCTGCGATCGATAAACCTTTCGAGACGCATCTGCTGAGGACCGTGCATGGTATGGGATACCAGATTGCGGAACCGGATGAAATTCAGGGCTAGCCTTCGTAATCGCATTACTTTTGCCTTTGCGCTGATCGGCGGCATTGTCAGCTTTGCGCTTGCCACCGCGCTGTACTGGCTGACCATCAATATGGAAGAGCGGCTGATCGCAGAAACCTTGTCAGCCGAGCTGGAAGATTTTATTGTGCGTTACCAGCAGGATCCTGTACTGGTTCCACCATCCAGCACGCTGATGCAGGTCCGTGTACTGGATAAGCAAAAACAGGACAAGGTGACCACTGCGTTGTACGGTCTTGATTCGGGACTGCACAAGATCGCATTCGACAATGAAAGTTATTATGTCGAAGTGCGTAAATTTGGCAAACAGCAGTTTGTTGCACTCTACGATGATTCCCAGATACGGCACCGTGAAGTCCAGTACCAGGCGTTCCTGGTGGGTGGTGTACTCGTCATGATGTTGTTATCAGCCGCGCTCGGGCTATGGCTGGCAGGACGTATCGTGTCACCGGTCAGTGAGCTTGGCCGACGCGTACGCAGGCTGGAGCCGGAGGGCGATCCACATGAGTTGGGCAAGGATTTCCCGCCCGATGAGGTCGGCTTTCTGGCCTCTGAATTTGATGCCTATCACAAACGTCTGCGCGCTTTTATCGAACGCGAGCAGAATTTTACTGCGGATGTCAGTCACGAGTTGCGTACACCGCTGGCTGTGATCGAAGGTGCAGCAGAAGTTTTGCAGGAAGATGGCGGGCTTGATGAGTCACAGCGTACCCGCATCAGGCGTATCACGCGTGCGGCACATGAAATGACCGAGGTCACGGCCGCATTGCTTGAACTTGCCCGGGAACGACGCAAGGACCAGGTCTCCGGTGATTGTGATGTGGCGGCGTTGCTTGAAGAGATTATAGACAGTCATCGGCATTTGCTGGAGCGACGCGATGTGAGTATCGAGCTGGATATTGTGTCGCACCGGCACTTGCCGGTTCAGTGTGCGCTGTTACGTATTGTGCTGGCAAACCTGATCCGCAATGCTTTTTCCTATACCCGCAAGGGGCGTGTACAGATCACCCTGGATGGTAACGGTATTGCCGTGACGGATACGGGAGAAGGTATTCCACCCGAACAGCTTGATGAGGTATTCAAGCCTTTTTACAGCGCACAGGGTGGCGAAGGCATTGGCTTGTCACTGGTGCGGCGCATTTGTCAGAACTATGGCTGGAAGGTTTCCCTCGACAGCAAGGTGGGGCAGGGCACGTGCTTCCGCCTGGATTTCAGTTGAGTCGAAAGCTCACGGGTTAAAACGATCCAGGTCGTTGGCAAAATGGAGAGGGCCTTGCCATGACTTGCGGATAAATCCCGTCGCCTGCTTCTCCCGGCCGAGTGTGCGCTTGTCGTCCATTTCCGGTCCCCCCGACCCCAGTACCTGCAAAACCATATGACCGGGTTCACAGGCACTCCAGGCAACAGGGGCATAAAGCAGGGCCAGTAGCAGTTGCCCGGCAAGGGCCAGTGGGCGGACTGTCATGTCATGAAGGCACGGCAGGTTTAACTGCAACCCTTGGGTCGCGGCAGACCGGCAACCTTGTTGGCGCACTTGATCAGGCCGGTCGGGAACAGTGAGTAAATGTACTTCTGGTCACTGCGATCCTTGCCGTATTTTTTCTTCATCAGTTTCGAGAACTGGCGAGGCTCGCACACGGTGCCGTTATCCTGGAAATATTCACGCGCCATCTTGATGATGTCCCAGTGCTCTTCAGTGAGCTCAGGAATCCGTTCATTTTTGGCGATTTCCAGCGCGAGTTCCTCACTCCATTCGTCCAGGTTATTCAGCCAGCCGGCTTCGCTCAGCTCAATGATTTTACCGTTAACCTCTGCTTGCATCGTTTGGTGCTCCTTCCCGTATTCAAAATTATGGTGTTCGTTAATAGTTGACTAATTTTATCAGGTATTGTCAATAATTACTATTTGATGAAATACTTATGTGTTTTCGGGCGTTTCCCTGCTGGCAGGAGGGGTGATGACAGGTGCAAAATGCCGAACAGTTGGTACAATGCCGCGTCCTCCGGCACCGTGCCGGCTATCGGGACAAAGCGTTATGGTGATCTGTACCGGTCCCCTCGCGACAGTAGACTGTGGACCCGGTCAGGCCCGGAAGGGAGCAGCCGCAGCAGTGGACCTGGGCGCCGGGGTGTGGCTGGTGCGGATCGCCACCTATTCTTCCGTCATCTCCTTGTCCGGCTTCTGTATAATGAGCCGGGTTTCAGGAAGCCTTTCGGATCATTCATGAGTTATCAGGTTCTGGCGCGTAAATGGCGACCGCGAAAGTTTGCCGAGATGGTAGGGCAGGAGCACGTACTGCGTGCGCTGATCAATGCGCTGGACAATGACCGGCTGCATCACGCTTACCTGTTTACCGGCACGCGCGGCGTTGGCAAAACCACGGTGGCGCGTATTTTTGCCAAATCCCTGAATTGTGAATCGGGTGTCAGTGCGGAACCCTGCGGCACGTGTTCGGCCTGCAGGGAAATCGATGAAGGCCGGTTCGTGGACCTGATCGAGGTCGATGCCGCGTCACGGACCAAGGTTGAGGATACCCGTGAGCTGCTCGATAACGTGCAGTACGCGCCCACCCGTGGTCGTTACAAGGTCTATCTGATCGACGAAGTCCACATGCTATCGGCGCACAGTTTCAATGCGCTGCTAAAAACACTGGAAGAGCCGCCGCCGCATGTAAAATTTCTGCTCGCCACCACCGATCCGCAACGGTTGCCGGCCACGGTATTGTCGCGCTGCCTGCAGTTCAATCTCAAACGCCTGACAATGCCCATGATCAGCGGGCACCTGGAAACCTTGTTGAAGGCCGAGTCCGTTCCTGCTGAGGCCTCGGCCCTGCAACTGCTGTCACGCGCGGCTGACGGCAGTATGCGCGATGCGCTCAGTCTGCTCGACCAGGCCATCGCGTTTGGTGATGGTGGTGTGAGTGAAGCCGATGTACGCACCATGCTCGGTACCATTGAACGCAGCCATGTGATTGATATCCTGCGGGCGTTGGCGGATGCGGATGCGCCTGCCCTGCTGGCCGTGGTCGAACAGCTTTCGCAGCAGGCACCTGACTATGAAGGGTTGCTGGCGGAGTTATTGACTGATCTGCAACAGATCGCCATCGCCCAGGTGGCTGCCGATGCGGTCGATGCGCATATTGAAGCGCGCGACACACTGCTGGAACTGGCACAGCGCATGGACCCGGAAGATGTGCAACTGTATTACCAGATCGGGCTGATTGGCCGGCGTGATTTACCCCTGTCGCCCGAACCACGTGGCGGCATGGAAATGATCCTGTTGCGCATGCTGGCATTTCGTCCTGTGACGGGTGGGCAGGTTGAAACGACCCACACGCGCCCTGTTCAGGGACGCGCAACAACGGGATCTGCGACACCGCCCGCCAGTGCAGAGGGCGGCAGTGCTCCTGCCCCGGTTGCGACACCGGTGGTGGCTCCAGCCACCTGTCTGCCGGAGGATAGCGACTGGTCTGCGCTGGTCGAGGGTATGCAGCTCAAAGGTATGTTGCGGGAACTGGCTATGAATTGCGCGGTCCAGATACGGGAACAGGGCCGCTGGAAGCTGATGCTGAACAGTGAGCATCAACAGCTGTTGAGCAAGCCGCGCCAGCAGCAGCTGGAGGAACGACTCGGCGAATGTCTGGGTCAAAGTATCACCCTGGATATCCGGCTTGAGGCGGCAAGCGCTGACACCCCTGCACAGCAGCGCCAGCGTGAGGCAGAACAGCGCCAGGCCGGTGCTGTGGAGGCGATTACGTCAGATCCGAACGTCAAGGCTTTCCAGAAAACGTTCGGTGCAACGTTGCACGATGAAACCATACACCCCCGGGACAACTGAACACGACACATGATTGAGGTACGGCGAGTATGAAAGGTGGACTTGGAAACTTGATGAAGCAGGCCCAGCAGATGCAGGCCAATGTACAAAAGGCACAGGAAGAAGTGGCGTTAATGGAAGCCACGGGCGAGTCCGGTGGTGGCCTGGTCAAGGTCACATTGACAGGGCGCCATGAAGCGCGCCGTGTAGAAATCGATGACAGTCTGATCGGTGATGACAAGGACATGCTCGAAGACCTGATCGCGGCCGCGATCAATGATGCCACACACAAGATCGATACCCTGACACAGGAGCACATGGCGGGTATGACCGCCGGCCTCAATCTGCCGGCAGGCATGAAGCTGCCGTTCTGATCTGAATGGCGGTTTCTCCCCTTATCCAGCAATTGATGGAGGCGTTACGCTGCTTGCCCGGTGTGGGTAACAAGACGGCGCAACGCATGGCCTATCACTTGCTTGAACGTGACCGCGAAGGCGGCCGGCAACTGTCGCTGATGCTGCAGAAGGCGATGGATGGCATCGGGCGTTGCAGTGATTGCCGCACCCTGTGTGAATCGGAGACCTGTTCGCTGTGCGCCAGTAACCGCCGTGAAAACACCATCCTGTGCGTGGTGGAAAGCCCCATGGATGTCGAGGCGCTGGAACAGGCCACGGATTTTCGTGGTCGTTACTTTGTGCTGATGGGTCACCTGTCACCACTGGATGGCATTGGGCCTGAAGAACTGGGGCTGGGCAGACTTAATGAGCGTTTTGTAAAAGGTGGTCTGCAGGAAGTGATCCTCGCGACCAACCCGACCGTCGAAGGCGAAGCGACGGCACAATATATCGGCGAGATGGCCCGCGAGCAGGGCATTCGTACCACGCGCATTGCGCACGGTGTGCCGATGGGCGGAGAGCTGGAATACATTGATAGCGGCACCCTGTTGCATGCCTTTTCCGGGCGCAGGGATCTTTTCTGACAAAGGTAAGGCCAATCGGCTGTTATACCCGGATTTAGAAAACCTTTATAACCTGTTGTTATAAAATAAATAACCATTTCAGAATGTAGCTCATCCTGACGGTTCTATGACAGCAGACCAATCCTCAAAATAAGTATAAACTTCAGGCACTCATCTGCCGATTGTGCAGTCTGAGTCTTTACTGGTAGAGACAGGAACGCATCATGGATATTACCCGGTTGCCGTCAGCGCCATTTGCGCGCCCGGTGACAGCCCCGACGAATACCGGCGCGCGCGTAGGCGTGGGCAGCGCGGTTGAGTCTGTGGGCGGGGTAAATGATGCAGACAGTACTGAGCGCCCCGCGCGCGTTGTGCAGGGCGAACTGCTCGGCCGCCAGCGCACCCGTTATCAGTCCACCAGCGCGTTTGTGAATGAACGCAACCTTGACCAGGCACGCCCCGCAGATCAGTCTGCGGTTTCTTCGCTCACGTCACGCTCAGCTATCTATCAATACGCCAACAATATTCGACCGGAATCCCTTGCCGACCTGACACAGGGTCGCAGCGTCAACTACTTCATCTAGCCCCCGTTTCACGTTGATCGTTCTGCCAGCGAGCGTTAGGCTTGCACGAAACCCTGGATGAGGAAACTTTCATGACGGACTGTCTGTTTTGCAAAATGGTCACTGGTGAGATAACACCGGACACGGTCTATGAAGATGAAGATGTGCTGGCGTTTCGGGATATCAATCCGCAGGCGCCCACCCATGTGCTGGTGGTCCCCAAACAACATGTTGCCACCCTGAATGATCTGGATAAAAGCAATATACACCTGGTGGGCAAAATGATGCTGGCGGCGACAGCCATTGCTGAGCAGGAAGGCTTTGCAGAGCAGGGCTATCGCACGGTGATGAATTGCAATGCCGACGGTGGCCAGACAGTATTTCATATCCACCTGCATTTGCTGGGTGGCCGGATCATGCACTGGCCACCGGGCTGAGCGGGTGTATCAGTTATTGCTGTCGAGATGTTTCATGGCTGCCCGCAGGGCATCGATACGATTTTTGTAGATACAGCTTTCATCAAAATGCCGGATGACACGTTGTCGTTCCAGCATAGTGAGAACATCGGCTTGTGCACCGACCAGTAAAACACTGCGCCCTGCGTGGGTGGAATCCACAATGATGTCATCAATCGCACGCGATGAGGTGTAGTCGATGGCTGATGTGTCACTCAGGTCCAGCAGCATAACGTCATGGTCGTTGACGTCCGCGTGCAGCCGCACCATGGCCTTGGCCGATGAGAAACTCATGGGGCCGCTGAGGTGAAACAGCAGGATATGCCCGTTGGCCCGATGCATGATTTCTGTTTCTTCTTCTGACAGCGGTGTTTCGCCTTCGGGGTGCGTGATGGCGGACATGCCACGAATTTGCAGTTCCGTCATACGCTGCATGAACAGAAAGCTCGCCATCACCATGCCGACACCGACTGCCAGCAGCAGGTCGATGGTCACGGTGACGGTCAGCACCACCAGCATAATGGCCGCGCCTGCTCTGGGGACATGCCTCAGACGCATGAGATAGTCCCAGTCAATAATGTCTGTACCCACCTTGATAAGAATACCCGCGAGCACCGCCTTGGGGATGCTGCTGGCCAGCGGACCGGCACCGAGCACAATGGCGAGCAGTACCAGCGCGTGCAGAGCACCGGAAATCGGTGTTCTGCCACCGGCCTTAACGTTGACCATGGTGCGCATGGTGGCACCAGCGCCGGGCAGACCACCGAACAGACCCGCGATGGTATTGCCGATGCCCTGGCCAATCAGTTCCCGGTTGGACTTGTGCTGGGTGCGGGTGATGTTATCGGCCACCAGCGAGGTCAGCAGTGAATCGATGGCACCGAGACCGGCCAGGGTGAAAGAGGACACCAGCATTTGCAGCGCCAGCGACAGGTCGATAACCGGCGCCCGGAATTCCGGTATCCCGGTGGGTATTTCGCCGATGACCGGTGCGCTGCCGGGTTCGAGGAACAGGATATAACCCGCCGTACCGGCAATCAGCGCCAGCAGTGGTGAGGGGATCAGCCGGTTGAGACGTGGCAGTAATGCTGGCACGCCATACACGATCACCAGTGTGGCCAGTCCCAGCATCAGTGCTGGGTTGTTAATATCAGCCAGGTATTCCGGCAGTGCCTGTGCGGCCGCCAGCGGTTTCGATGCGCCGGTATGTCCGAGTATCGGACCCAGCTGGAGCAGGATAAGAATCACACCAATGCCGCTCATGAAACCGGACACCACCGGGTGTGGTACCAGCTCAATGTACTTTCCCCAGCGCAACAGACCCAGCCCGATCTGGAACAGGCCGCCGAACGCGACCACGGTAAAGGCCAGTGACACACCACGTGCCGGGTCATCCGGAAACATTCCCGTGTATTGCAGGAAGATGGCCGCCATGACCACGGTCATTGGACCGGTTGGTCCGGAGACCTGCGCCGGGGTGCCACCGAACAGGGCGGCAAAGAAGCCAACAAAAATGGCGCCGTAAAGGCCGGCGACGGGTCCCGTACCTGCTGCCACGCCCATCGCCATAGCCAGTGGCAGGGCGACAACTGCGGCGGTCAGGCCCCCGTAAATATCACCACGAAGGTTGTTGAAGTGGAGGCCGTTGATCAGCGCCATGACGGATACTACTGTCCTGCATTCAGATAAAAAAGAATGGATTCTAACATGTCCGGGCAAAGACGCATGCGCGCGGTTTTTTGCAGCTGTTTCAGCCCGATGATTTCATGGACTCGACCAGCGCCCGGTAGCTTTCCAGCCGTTGAGGATGAATAGCGTTACCGCGAACCGCATCGCTCACAGCACAGCCTGGCTCGCTGACGTGCCGGCAGTTATGAAAACGGCACTGACCGGAAAAAGGTAAAAATTCGCGGAAACCGTGTGCCAGATCCCCGGGTTCAACATTGCACAGCGTAAAGTCACGTACACCCGGTGAGTCGATCAGATTACCGCCATCCGGCAGGTGGTAAAGCATCGCCACCGTCGTGGTGTGCCGCCCAAGGCCGGTGACCTGGGAGAGATTGCCGACACGGATATCAAGATCGGGCAGCAGTGTCTGTACCAGCGAGGATTTACCCACGCCGGATTGACCGACAAGAATACTGGTGTGTGTCTTCAACGCGGTGTACAGCGCTTTCATGCCATCCGTTGTTCGCGTACTGGTAAACAGCAGGGTATAGCCAATATCGCGGTACAGTGACAGGCGTTGTTCCAGTCGTTCGCGGCTTTCCTCATCCAGCAGGTCACACTTATTGACCACGATGGCAGGGGTGACGCCGAGCAGTTCTGCCGCTGCCAGGTAGCGATCGAGCATGCCGTATTCAAAACTGGGTTTGCTGGCGATGACGACCACGATCTGGTCCATGTTGGCGGCTACCGGTCGTGGCCGGTTGTTGTGATCGGGACGAACCAGCGTGCTGTCACGATCCAGCAGACGGGTAATAATGCCTTCGCGTGGGTTACTGCTGGTCCACAGCACCCGGTCACCGCATACCGTACGCGGCAGGTTCTTGCGGGTAATGCAGCGGATGACATCGCCCGTTTCGGATTCCACCAGGCTGGCTTGCCCGTAGTGGGCAAGCACCAGGCCCGGCTGGCCCTGCACGTCGGGCGCTTTTACTGGCGGGCGGGATTTGGGACGGCGGTTGGCCAAGTGTGGTGCAGGCCTATTTGAACTTGTAGAAGGATTCGTTGAGGTATTGCACAACGTCCGCCTTGTCTTCATCAAACCACTGTGCCCCGACATTTAACGCGCAGCGGTTGACCTGTTTTGCCAGCGCTTCGCGACTTTTGATAAACCGGTCAGAGCGGGTGTAGACGCTGGTGTCGTGGCATTTCATACATTGTTTGTCGTGCAGCTGTTTACCCTTGGCAGCATCTGCCAGTGCAATGCCGGTTGTCAAGGCCAGCAACAGGCCTGTGCTCAGTATCATTCTCATAATTATATCTTCCTTATCCCGTCTTGCCGGACAGGTGCGCGACGCGTACCGGTGCCGGTGGATGTGAATCATAAAAAGCCGAATACAGCGGGTCCGGCGTGAGCGTGCTGGCATTTTCCTTATACATTTTAACCAGTGCATGAATCAGGTCGCTGGCGCTGGCCTGTTGTGCCGCGTAGTCATCCGCCTCGAACTCGTGTTTGCGCGAGAACCACGAAGACAGTGGCTGCATAAAAAAAGTGAACACCGGGGAAACCATCATGAACAGCAACAGCGCGAGTACGTTGGATGGCGTCTGCACACCCAGCCCCTGATAGAACCAGGGCTGCTGAATTAGCCAGCCCAGCACGGCGAGTCCGGCCAGGCTCATCAGCATCATGGTAGCGATACGTTTTTGTACGTGCTTGCGCTTGAAGTGCCCCAGTTCGTGGGCCAGCACTGCTTCGATTTCGTCCGTGTCCAGGGTTTCCAGCAGGGTATCAAAAAAGACAATGCGCTTGTTCTGGCCCATGCCGGTGAAATAGGCGTTGCCGTGACCGGAGCGGCGTGAGCCGTCCATGACATAGACACCTTTGCTTTTGAAACCGCACCGGTTAAGCAACGACTGGATGCGCTGTTGCAGTTTTTCATCGTCAAGCAGGGTGAATTTGTTGAACAACGGGGCGATCACGGCCGGGTAGGCCCACATCATCAGCAGGCTGAAACCACTCCACAACAGCCACAGCCATAGCCACCACAGATGCCCGGATTCCTGCATCAGCCACAGCGCAGCCCAGGCCAGTGGAACCCCGAGTATCAGCATCAGCAGCGTCTGCTTGACGATGTCTCCCAGCCAGGTGGCAAGCGTTGTCTTGTTAAAACCGAAGCGCTCTTCAAGTACAAAGGTGTGATAGAGCGAGAACGGCAAATCCAGCAGCGCCATAATCACAAACGCACTGATCAACAGGGCGACACCGGTCGGGATGGTGCTCCAGCCAAAGGTCTGCCACAGCTCGCCGAGCCATTGCAGGCCGCCACCCAGTGTCCATCCCAGCAGCAACAGACTGCCCCAGACCAGCTCCAGGCGGCCGAGGCGGGTGTTGGCCAGCGTGTAGTTAGCGGCTTTCTGGTGGGCTTCGAGCGGGATTTTGTCGGCAAAGGCATCCGGCACCTTGTCGCGGTTACGGCTGACAGCACGTATCTGGCGTTGTGCCAGCCACAGTTTGATGCCCAGCGAGGCCGCGAGGGCGATAACAAAGATCCAGCTGAAAGTATTCATGGGTTAAAAGTTCATCGTCATTCGGGAATCGTTGAAGGTTAGCCTTTGCTACAATGCAGCACAACCTCGGGGAGTATCAGGAATGTCAGACAGAAAAACCAATCTTATCTGGATCGATCTGGAAATGACCGGTCTGGATACCTTTAATGACCGGATTATTGAAATTGCCACCATCGTGACCGATTCGCAGCTGGAGATCATTGCCGAAGGGCCGATGCTGGCGGTTCACCAGCCGGACGAGATCATGGGCGCCATGGATGAATGGAACACTAAACAGCACGGCAAATCCGGCCTTACGCAGCGCGTCAGGGACAGTACGCTGAGTGTACGGGATGTTGAACGCACAACCCTTGAGTTTCTGGAAAAGCACGTCGACAAGGGTGCCTCGCCGATGTGTGGCAATTCCATTTGCCAGGACCGCCGTTTCATGGCGCGGTTGATGCCGGAGCTGGAAGCTTTCTTCCACTACCGCAATCTGGATGTCAGTACCATCAAGGAACTGGGCAAGCGCTGGGCACCACAGTTGACCAGTGGTTTCAAAAAAGACTCCGCACACCTGGCGATGGACGACACCCGCGACTCGATCAATGAACTCAGGTATTACCGGGAACACCTGTTCCGGAGCTTTGACTGAGTGTGGCGGGTTCCTTAATGGCCCATAGTACTCACTAGCATGGTCTGATTACAGTTGTCAATTGGGTTCCATGACAAGAGGGTTCCCCCCTTCCTCACAGACGGATTCTTCAATCTGGACGCTTTCACAGCTACAGGTATTCATTTCCTCGTCGATGCTGCATTCTTCCTGGGTTATGACTTCACACAATCTGCCCCCCTCATACTGTGTGGATTTCTCGGGTACATTTGAACTCTTGGGCGGGCAGATGGGCTTCATGGGTTCCCTGACCGGTGGGGGTTCCGGTGGCTCATCGGGCGGGTTCGGTGATGGTTTTTCGTATATGCAATACCTGAAGTACTCATCACTCAGACTTCCTTCCTGCTGGTAGCCCGTTGCCAGCATATGACAGACGCTGGCTAATGAACGACCCGTGTAGCGTTTGTCACCGCGGCGTGATGAGAAATAGCCGATTTCGAAGTTTTCGAGACCGAACGACGATGCGGTACACAGTGAAGCGGCCTTGTGGGCTATGGCATCAAGTCCGGATACGATCTTATCGGCGCCATTTCTGCATTTGTCCTTCTTGCCAGGTGGTATCATGCGAATCTGTTTTTCGGAACGGACCATGTCAGCCTTGCTTCCGGACAGGGAGATATTTTCCGAACCGTTGTCGGAATCCAGCGCAGTGCCGGAAGCGTCTGACACCTCCAGACGCCAGTTCATCCTTGTCGGTATCCCGGTCAGATTTCTGAAGGTTACAGAACGTTCCATATTCCCTACTGTTACCCATCGCTCTTTCCCCGCAAGAGCCGGAACCTGCAATGATGAGGTACTGTACAGCGATGCGCCATTCTTTCTCACTTCCGTGGTGACATTACGCCGTGCACGAAACAGCAGCGTGTATTTATCATAACAATGTGCTTTTTCCCTGATCGGCTTGATGCCGCCCCCCTGTTTTTCGGTATTGCTGTTCGTGCCGGAACCCGGGCGTTGGTCCACGGGGTTATCCGGGGTACATACCTGATCGGTGATCCGGTAATCGAAACGACGGCCATTGTCTTTCTTCACGGACAGGTCTATGCAGCCTCTTATTTTCCTATCCCTGCCATCCGTACATTGTTTGACAGCCAGAAACCTGTCGCCTGCCCGTTGGGCAATCCGGCGTGCCCGTTTGTTGTTAAGCGGTGCCCCGTCAAAGTAATTTTCTGCGGGAATCAATCCCTCGCCAGTATTTCCATCCCTGGCTTCAACCTGCATGGCTGCCGCCAGCAGAGTGATAAGACTGGTGGTAATGATCAATGGTTTTCCGGTCATAAAATGCCTCCTCAATCCCTTGTTTGATACGTGCTGTTATGCGGCTTTCCGGCGCCTGGCTACACCGATAAGCCCCAGTAGCCCTGATCCCATCAGCCAGACAGCCGCCGGTACCGGTACCGCACTGGTCAGGGGAATACCGCTACTCGTGCCAGTGAGGCTGTCGAAGGCAAAGGCCACACCGGCAGACTGAAGAATAGCTGGTGAAAACAGGAAGGCATCAGAGACGGATGCGCCGGCATTAATGAGCTGTGATTCTGCAGCCCAGTAGATGTTTACCGAGTCAGCCGCATCAAAGTAATCGGTAAAGGCACCGAAGGTTGTCAGTGGAACAAACCCGGCGAAGGGATCCTGGATGTCGAAGGTATTCCAGGTGTTTATATCGATGATATTGGCTTCCCAGAAAATAAACGCACCATCACTGGCGTTCGCTCCATTGCTGGAAACAGCCGTTGTCGTGTTGTTGGAAACGGCAAAACTGAAAAGAGTCAGATTGCTTCCGTTGTCGACGTTGTAAACACCGCTGCCAGTGCCATTGACTGCCTCGGTGACGGTGATATTGCCACCCGTGAGAACCGTGCCAGCGGTTGTATAGGTGGAAAATACTGTGGCGGCAAGTATCAGGAGTGTGTTGATAGCTGATTTGATCATGTTTAAATCCTCTTCGGTTTTGTTATGCCTGTCATGTTGACAGTCGCTTCGTCTTGTTTATGGCTACACCGACCAGCCCCATTAAACCGCTACCAAACAACCACAGGGCGGCAGGTACCGGCACCGTACTGATATCGCCGGAGCGAACCGCCAGTGCAAATTTTGTTTCACTCTGGATGCGGAAATCCTGGGCACCCAGGTTGAAGCCAAATACCCAGGCAGCGTTGGTGAAAGGAATGGTTTCGGTCCAGTATCCGGTGGCGCGGAGATTTCTGAGGGGGCCAGTGTTAGTCAGGCCATAACCTGCCTGAGGGGCACAGGTGGCCGCCGTCGAAGTTAATGGGTCGCAGTTAGCCTTGTTGCCAAGTGTGTTGTAGAACAGATGTGCCAATTCACTGGCCGTACTGCCGGCATACAGAGTGCCGGGAGCACTGATATTGTGACCACGGTCTTCTGTGCCAATAGTCGAAGCGGCGGTTCTGTCATCTGCAGTGGTTCCATCAACAGGGTTTACCGTTGGTAATCGCCAGCCCCTGATACCGCTGCCAAAGGGGTTCTGCAAAGTGGCCCAGCTGTTAGCTGTTCGCCAGTCCATTTGCCTGTTACTCGCAGTGGCCAGCCAGGTAATGTCCAGCGCCGTGTCGTAGTAGGCCTCAAAGGTTGCTGCGTTGCCGTCCAGGTCACGGCCTT
>CAZVBD010000001.1:31940-50212 GCA_964625255.1 uncultured Thiohalobacter sp.
GCCGTGTCGTAGTAGGCCTCAAAGGTTGCTGCGTTGCCGTCCAGGTCACGGCCTTGCAGTGTGGTTTCCCACGTGCCCTGGCCACTGACGGGCACTGCTTGTGTGTTCGGTGAAAGGATCGCAATGATGCAGGCGCTGACGGCGCCCAGTAAGGGTGATTTCATGATGCCTCCTGCGCTTTACGGCGGGCTATTCCAAGCAACCCCAGTAAACCGGAACCGAACAACCAGACCGCCGCCGGTACCGGTACCACCGATGCGCTGCCGAAGGTTATCTGTGAGGCATTATCGATGGTGGTGGTCGCCGTTGAGCCATCGGAAAAGCGCATTGTGATCCTTCGGAAGGAGAAATCACCGGTGGTCAGGTTCTGCGCCAGTACAGCCGGATCGGTGAACAATGCCGGCCCGCGCCAGTCGACGGTGAATTTTGTAATGGTGTTTACACCAACCGCCCCGCTGATGCTGCCGTTATTGCCACCGAGCGAGAGTGAAAAAAAGTCAGTGCCACCACCTGAGCCCGTAAATTGCTGAACCCTGCCATTCTGGCCGGTAAAGAGGTTGCCGGCGACATCGAGTGTGAAATTATCGACCACCCCGGTAAAGGTTTTCGCGCTAGTACCCGTGGGTACGATGACCTCATCCAGGTTAAATGAACCAGTGAATGCATCACCGTTGGTAAAAGGCGCAACATTGAACTGGTCAAGAACGCCGTTGAAATCAACCGTTATGGCCTGACTGGTGCCGGACACCAATAACGCCCCAATGAGCATGGTGGATCGTGTGACAGATAATTTTTTCACTGAGATCTTCCTCTCGCAATTTTGTTTTTGAAAAACACGACCCCGAGTTTATTCAGGAGAGGGTTACAGACAGGTAACAGGCGTGATATGAAGCGTGATAGTATTTTTTAAACAAACCAGACAAAAAAACATGGCGTTATTTGTAGGCAGCCATAAAATATAAGGAAATCTGCCATGAAGAACCCTGCATACCCCGGAACGTTCGCACTGTGCCTGCTCATTGGCCTGTTGCGTCCGTCAGACGCAGTCGCGACCAATGGCTTCAACCAGATCGGTTTCGGGGCAGAATCGATTGCTATGGGGGGTGCGGATCTGGCTGTCGCGCGGGATACTTCGGCACTTAATACCAATCCGGCCGGACTTACCCAGATTAAAGGCGCCCGGCTGGACATGAACCTTGCGGTTGCCGACACCGGGCGTATCAGGCACCGGGACGAGTTCGGGAACGACCGTAATAATGACAACAAATATCCACGGCTGGGGAATATTTCCTATGCCAGGCGCCTGAAGGGATATCCGGTCACCATTGGACTGGGGCTGTTTGCCCAGGGTGGTACGGGTAATGTGTACAACAATCTCAACACTGCCTTTGGTACACGGGATGATCTGTCAATCCTGTTCCGTGTCGCGCGCATCACACCCGGGCTGGCCTGGCAGGTAAATAACGCACTGTCGATTGGTGCCAGCGTGATCGGTACTTATGCGGACCTTGAACAGGAAGTTTTTCCCAATACCTCATTCGTCAATCCTGTTGACCCGTCCCGGTCTTTCTTCGGATTCAAACTCAAGGACATGAATGACTTCAATGCCGGCATCAAGCTGGGAGTCATGTACAAACCCAATGACTGGCTGACATTGGGCGCCGCGTATAACAGCAAGGTGGATATCAAACTCAAGGGACGGATGGCGGTAGATTTTTCGGCACTGGGTCTGGGCAAGGTGAGCTACCGCAATGCCGAGGCAATCAACATCGATCAGCCACGGGAGCTGGGTGCAGGGGCGGCGATCCAGGCGACGGACAAGTTGTTACTGTCCCTGGAACTGACCTGGATCGAATGGTCAAAAGCCGTTACCCGTGGCATTACACGGGCGAGTCGTCCGGATAACGCCGCCGCTCCACCGACGCTGGAAAACGGTATTAACAACAACTGGCGTGACCAGTATGTTTTTGCCGTGGGTGCGGCCTATGACTGGAATGCCAGAACGGTGTTGCGTGCCGGTTATAACTATGGACGCAATCCTATCCCCAACGAGAACCTCAGCCCCCTGTTCAACATCATTGACAAGCACCATCTGACAGTCGGGTTTGGTTATGCACCGGATGCCACCTGGCGCGTCGATGGTGCGCTTGAATGGAGTATCCGTAGCGACGAGACCTATACCAACCCGCAACTCCCGTTTGGATCAAATGCCAGGGTGGTGGGGGAAGTGTTTACCTTGCATGTCAGGCTGAGCCGGAGTTGGTAGCCTGTACCCGGGATTCTATTAAAGCGGTTGTTGCCCGGGAAGGCGCAGCTCCATGGCTGGAAGCAAGGGTATTGACGCATTTTTCATAGCTGGCCCGGGCTTCGGTATACCGGCCCTGCGCCTGGTAACAGCGGATAAGACCCTGGTAGCCCTCTTCTGCCAGCGAGTCGATTTCCAGCAAATGTTGATAACACTGGATTGCAGCCTGTCTGTCTTCGTGTTCAATCGAGTGGGCCAGGGCGGCGGTATGGCGAATAAAACGAGCGTGCAGACCTTCCCGTTGTGATATCGCCCAGCTGGCGGATTCATTGGCGAGAAAATAGCCGCGGTAGTGTTGTATAAGCCGGGTTGCCAGGTGAGCGTTTTGTTCGGTCTGTTTTGCCGGGATGCTTTGTTCCGCACGCTTGAACAGGCGTGTCATGGCCCAGGTGTCAACCCAGGCATAGTGTTCATTCAGACTCAGCCGGTGATTCCTTAATACCAGCACATCCAGATCCCCCAGCGCCTTGCGTAAGCGGTGCAGGGTTGTTTTGAAACTGGCCCGCGCCTGGTCGCCTTCAGCATCCGGCCACAGGGCGTCCATGATCTTGTCGATATGCACATCACGACCGCCAAAGGCGAGCAAGGCTTTTAACAACTCAAACGGTCGGCTGTCCGCATCCACGGCCTGGTTGTTTAACAGAAGACCAAAGCGTCCCAGGGTGTAAATCCGTACCGGCCAGGGCCAGTGCTCGCCCACGTGCAAGGAATCCTGCGGTGTATAGTGATAAATGCTGATGATTTTGCGGGCATAGTCCGGTTCGATATCGTGTTCCAGGGCAATACCACACAGGGTGCTGACCATTGTTGGTGGCCAGATGGCAGAAGCCTTCATACCCTTTTCGCGCCCCAGTCGGAAGCTCGTCTCAAGGTGTTTCAACATAAGCTGCCGGTCATCCAGCCTGAATGCCAGATAGCTGCGGATCATGTGATACACCCAGATGGCTGCATGGGTTTTGATGGCATCGGCCACACAACGTACACGCTCAAGATGTTCCCCGGCGAGTTCAAACTGACGGCTTTCAATACAGGCGCAGGCCAGCATGCTGTGGCTCACCCACAGCGGAAGCGGGGCATTGGCCTGCTCGACCAGCTCAACGGCTATCGTGCCGTGTTGAATGGCGCGCTCAAAATCACCACAGAGCATTTCGTAATAGCTGAGGTGTAACTGGTAATGCCCCTTGTCCAGCAGGCTGTCGCTGCAGACACTCTCTCCATACAGTTCGAGCAGCTTTTTCATTCTTGGCAGGTCATGCTGACAGGCTGAATGGTAGAGTGCATGAGCCAGCATCAGGCCGGAAAATACCTTGACCCCTGCATCTTTTATTTTTCGTTGCGAGTCATCAATATACTCATAACTCAATTCAAACCTGGCCGTCATCCAGTCGTTGGCGTAACGGGTCATAAGTAACAGTGCTTTCAGCAGCAGGTTATCGTCAACCGATGAAGCGAGTTTCTCGATGCGTTTGCTGATGCTGAGCACTTTCGAGGTTTCGCCCATCTGTCCGTAATAAATACTGAGCTGTACGCTCGACATGACGACCAGGAACTTGTTGGGCACAAACCGGTAAATCGTTTCCATTTTTGCCATCCAGCCAGGCAGTGAGGGATGGTCCGGCTGAATCCAGAAAATCAATTGACCGGCGGAAAATATCAGGTGGCCGCGCGCCTCCATGCCGGGTGGTTTGGGATAGGTGTGTTGCAGCCATTCCAGTTCGTCTATCCACTGGTTGGCACCGGCAAAGGAATCGTGGGCAAAGGTGTAGGAGTCGGCGATACCACACCAGCTCATATACAGGCCCAACACATCTTTTTCTTCCTTGAAGCGCTGGTAAGCCTTTTCAAACACATCGCGGGCCGCATTGTTTTCATACTGGAGGCGCGACATGCCATACCAGTAGGTCAGCCAGGGTTGTTGGTCGACGGTTTCCGGGGGCAAAACCGCTATCCAGCGTGTCACCTGCTGGTTGCGGCCGTGTTCAATCTGTTTTTTGGCATGCTTCAGGATCAGTTCGCTCAGGGCGGACCAGTTTTCACCGCGTATCAGCAGGTTGGCGGCGACATCAATCTCGCCTGCGTCGGCCAGCAACAAACCTGCATGGCTTTGTAACTGTTTGTAGTCTGATTCATCGAAATATTCCTGTGCCTGATTGCGCAGGAATTCACGGAACAGGGGGTGGTATTCATAGCCGGGTTTTAATACGCCATGGCGCACCGTGAAGTGTTGTTTGCGCACCAGCTCCTGCAGGATTTTCCTGGCGTTATTGTTACCGGTTAAGCGCTTGCATATCGATACGGTCATTCTGGGTAGCAGGGCGGTTTTGATCAGGAACTGCTGAAGTTCCGGTTCGAGCTTGTGAAAGATTTCGGTGAAAAAATAATCGAACAGGTATTCCTGGTTCATTTCATCGCTGTCAAACGCGATTTCGTCCAGTTCTGTTCCTTGTTCCAGCCACAGGATCAGCCCCGTTACCCAGCCCTGGATATGCTTGTTCAGGTGCTGTAAATGTTGCTGGGTGATATGGCGGGCGGGATAAAGTTGCTGGGCAATTGCCAGTTCTTCTTCCTCCGTGAAGCGTAAATCCTCCCAGCCAAGCAAGCCCAGTTTCCGGTTGGCGATCAGGCGGGCGAATGACCGGGGTGGATCGGTACGGCTGATAACAATGACGTTGATGCCTTTGGGGATTTCATCAAAGGCACTGGCCAGCATGTCATAGAAGTCGGCCTCAGGCCCGGCGTCCTGGAAGTTATCCAGCACCAGTAACCCCGGGGTATTGAGGCGCTGGAAAATCTCGCGAAAGTAACTGCGGGTAAACTCCGGTACACCCAACTGGTATTCCGGGGTCAGGGTGGGCAGTTTTTTCCGGCTTCGGCTGGTGTTTTTTACCGCCTGGCCCAGGTAATGAAAGAAGGTGGCCATGTCGGCATCACCGGCATCCACCTGGTACCACAGGCCCTTCTGGTTTATTGACTCGATATAGGACGAAACCAGGGTCGTTTTACCTGCTCCTGCCGGGGCACTGATCCAGACGAGAGGGTGGTTTCGCGCGGCGTCCAGTTGCGCAAACAAACGTTCTCTCAGTAGTGCCTTGCCGGTATCAGGCCGTGTCAGTTTTGCAAGCGTTAGTGCCATGACAAATCCACCGAGGGTGTTGTCCTTGTTATTATTTAGTCAAGAATGTTGGCAGCTATAGGGGAGGGGGGCAATAGCGGCTCACAAAGTAGCCCCGCGTTTTTTACGAGGAAAGTATAAAAACAGATGAAAAACAAATAGATGCGCCATGCTCTGGCGGTATATGCGGTATATGCGGTCAGGCCCAGGCAGGCTGTGGTGGGGCAGAATTCAGCAAGATATAACGGTAACTGCGGCCCCCCGGAGGGGGCCGCTTTTTATTCAATTCAGCGTTCTATAGCCTTAGCATTTACGAATATAGAAGTGGTATTCGCCATTTCCCTCGGAAGTTTCGATCAATTCATCTCCCGATTGCTTGCAAAAAAGTGGCAGGTCATTGGCGGAGCCAGAGTCAGTTGTGATGACGTGAAGGATCTGCCCGGGGCTAAGATTTCGTATACCTTTCTTGGTTTGTAGAATAGGCATAGGGCAATTAAGACCACGTGCGTCGACTTCGGAATCCGCTTTGATTAGTACTTCAGACATAAGCTGTACCCTTTCTTATTTATTGATATGAATAAAAATGATGCATTCTGTTTTCGTGTCTTATGGCACATATCGTCCGACTACCCGGATACTTTACCCGGGCGGGTTTATTCTATTGGTGTATCAGGCCGGTTCCCCCAGTCAGACCAGGCGCCCGGGTAGCCTTTTACGCGCGCGTAACCCAGTGATTTGAGCATGATATAGCTGTGCGATGAGCGGTGGTGCGACTGGCAATAGCACAAGACTTCCCTGTCGGGCGTAATGCCCCGTTGTTCGAGCATGGCGCGGAGTTCTGTTTCCGGTTTGAAGCGCAGGTTGCGATGTCGATCCATGGTGTCTATCCAGTTCAGCAGCTGTGCGCCGGGGATATGTCCACCGCGGGCAGCCAGCTTTTTCTTGCCGCTGTATTCCTGCGGGGTGCGGCTGTCCAGGAGCACGAAGTCACTGTCACCGAGGCGGCTGAGGATATATTCAGCGTCGGCCACCGGTCCGTCCTGGTAGGTGACCGGGTAATTGCCTGTACCGGGGTGTACCTCGTCCCGACTGACCGGGAAGCCTTCGTTGCCCCAGCTCACCAGGCCCCCGTTCAGCAGTGAAAAATGTTTGTGGCCGATACAGTCCAGCGTCCATAACAGGCGACTGGCCCAGCCGCCACCTTCATCGTCACAGGCGACAACATGGGTGTCCGGGCTGATGCCGCTGGCTTCCAGAAGTTGTTGAAGATCCCCGGCATGGGGCAACAGGCCCATGAGGGGTTTTTCCACGCGCACGAACTGTGCGCCTTGTAAATAGATGGCACCCGGTACGTGAAACTCGGCATAACGTTCCGGTTTGGAAATGTGTACGACCACCAGTTTGTCGCTGCCGAGCACGGCTTCGAGTTGTTCCGGTTCGGTGACAAGGGGAAGAAAGGCATTAGTCACGGCATCATGCTCATTGTTGTTGTGTCAGACCGCATATTCTACTCGTTTGTTCCCGGTCGGGCGGGGACTTGTCCTTTCGTTTACTTCCCGTATTCAAGGTGAAAGAATGATAGTATCTCTGTTGGTTCAACGGTCTGGAAAAGGACGAGTGATATGGGTACCACATTAATAGTCATCCTGGTTGTTATCGCACTGGTCGTTTTTTATGTGATCGGGATATTCAACAAACTGGTTACACTGCAGAACCGCTATAAAAATGCCTTTGCACAGATCGAAGTGCAATTAAAACGGCGTTATGACCTGATACCCAATCTTATCGAGACCGCCAAGGGTTATATCAAGCACGAGCGCGAAACCCTGGAGGCGGTGGTTAATGCACGTAATGCGGCACAAAATATGCTCTCAACGGCAGCCGCCGATCCGGGTAATGCCGATGCGATAAAGGATCTCAGCAGTGCTGAAGGCAAGCTGGCCGGAGCCATGATGAATTTTAATATGGTGATGGAGGCCTACCCGGATCTCAAGGCCAACCAGAACATGATGCAGTTAAGCGAGGAACTTATCTCCACCGAAAATAAAGTCTCTTTTGCCCGGCAGGCCTTTAATGACCAGGTCATGGAATACAATACCTATAAACAGACCTTCCCCCCGGTATTCTTTGCAGAACGGTTTGGCCATGCACAGGATGCCACCCTGCTGGAATTCAAGGACAGTGAGGCCATGCAAGATGCGCCAAAAGTGTCTTTCTAGCCGCTGTTGTCGCCTGGTATTTAAATGAATTTCTTTGAATCACAAGACCGTGTCCACAAACACACCGCTCGGCTTGTCTTGCTGTTTGTTCTGGCGGTCGTCACTTTAATCGCCATGACCAATCTGCTGGTCATGGTGGCGTTCGGGTTTATCAACAGCCAGCAAATACAGGACAGCGGAACATTCTTCCAGCAAATAGACTGGCAGATATTTGCTGCTGTCAGTGTCGGGGTTGGTATAGTCGTGCTGGTCGGCAGTCTCTACAAGATCATGGCCCTGTCGGCCGGTGGCAAGGTGGTTGCCGAAGCGCTGGGTGGGCAATTGATTCCACGCAATACCGAAGATCTGAATCAGCGCAAACTGTTGAATGTGGTGGAGGAAATGTCCATCGCTTCCGGCACGCCGGCACCACCGGTTTACCTGTTGGCCGATGAGCCGGGTATTAATGCCTTTGCGGCCGGTTTCTCGCCACGCGATGCCGTTATCGGTGTCACTCGGGGAACCATCGATCATTTAAGCCGCGATCAACTGCAAGGGGTTATTGCCCATGAGTTCAGTCATATTTTTAATGGTGACATGCGGCTCAATATCCGCTTGATAGGCATACTCAATGGCATCCTGGTTCTCGGTATAATCGGTTATTACATATTGTATTCCGCCTCCTTTTCCGGGCGTTCGCGGAGTAACAATAAAAGTGCGGGAGGAATCCTGGCACTGGGTATCGGGCTGATGGTTATCGGTTTTGCCGGTACTTTCTTCGGTGGCTTGATCAAGGCCGCAGTGAGTCGACAGCGGGAATACCTGGCGGATGCTTCAGCAGTCCAGTTTACCCGCAACCCGGACGGGATAGCCGGTGCCCTGAAACGAATCGGCGGGCTTGAATTTGGCTCAAAAGTGGAAAATCCTGGCGCACCTGAAGTCAGCCATGCCTTTTTTGCCCAGGGTATTTCGGGGTTCATGCAATCATTGTCTGCGACACACCCGCCACTGGGAAAACGTATCCTGCGCATCGATCCCCACTGGGATGGAAAATTTGCCGTTTCCGACAAACCCGAACCACCCCCGGATGAGAAACAGGCTGATAAAAAAGACACCATGACGCGCGAAGCGTTCGCCCAAAAGGTTGCTACGGTCATCACCACCGGCGCGGCAGTGGCCGATGTCGCGCATGCGATTGATCAAGTCGGCAACCCCGGGCAGGAAACAATCGATCATGCCCGTACCCTGATGGCAACGTTACCGCCCGTCATTGGTGAAGCGGCTCGTGAACCCTATGGTGCCCGGGCGCTTATGTATGCCATGGTGCTTGATAAGGATGAAGCGGTTCGGGACAGGCAATTAAAACAATTGCAGGACTATGCCGATCCGGATGTCTATGCGGTAACACGCCGGTTGATTCCGGAGCTGGATGGTCTGGATATTAAATACCGTTTACCGATCATCAATATCGCCGTGCCGGCGTTAAAACAACTCTCGATCGATCAGTACAAGGTATTCAGGAAAAACCTGGTTGCGTTGATTGAAATGGATTCCAGGATCGATCTGCTGGAATGGTCATTACAGAAAATCCTGTTTAATCACCTGGAAGGGCATTTCTTCAAACTGACGCCACCGAAAGCCCGTTATGCGCATCCGAAACAGCTCAAAAAAGAAATCGGACTGATTCTCTCGGTCATGGCCCATGCGGGCCAACAGAATCAGGATGATGTTGAAAAAGCGTTTAAGGCCGCGACAGAAATGCTGGCGTTGAGTGGTCTTGAATTATTGGCGAAGGATAAAATCAACCTTGCAGATCTGGACCGTGCGCTGGATAAACTGGCCAGACTGAAACCCCTGGTAAAACCACGAATACTGAAAGCCTGTGTGGCCAGTATTGCGAATGACCAGAAAGTACTGCCGGTTGAAATTGAATTATTGAGCGCTTTTTCTGATGTTCTCGATTGCCCCATGCCATTGATAGCTTTATAGTTCCCGTCGATGGAATACCGCCATGGTGGCTGCCAGTGGCAGCACCACCCACGTCACCATGAGACCCAGCAACAGGGACAGGCCAAAGCCGGAGCGGGCCGCGACACCGGCGATGCCGGCGGCCTGTCCCACGCTTTCAAAAGCCGTCAGGTTCAGCAGGCGGTAGGTATCTGACGGACTGACCAGCATCAGGGCTGAAAACAGCGTCTGGCTGATACGCTGTTCATGATCAGCGAGCAACAGGCCGAGCAGGGCAAGGTCGTACAACACCACAAAAATCAGCCATAACACAATGGCAGCACCAGCCGCCGTACTGCGCTCCCGAACCAGTATACTCACCAGGTAACCAAGCCCGAGAAATACGGCACCAAGCAACAATGAACTGCCCATCATGGTGACATAGGCCTGCCAGCCCTCAATGCCGTTGTCGGTAAACAGCACTGTGATCACAGCGGCGCCACCATAACCGATTACAATTGCTGCCAGCAGGATCATCATATGGCCGAAAAACTTCCCCATCACGACCTGCCAGCGTGCGATGGGGTAGGTCAGCAGCAATAACATCGTACCGCGTTCAAATTCACCGACCAGTGTGTCGTATGACAGTAACAGGGCGATCAGTGGCAGCAGGTAGACACTCAGGCTGGTGAGGCTGACCACGCTGATATCCAGCGCACCGACACGCGTTGTACCTGTAGGGGCGGACCCCACCAGTAACAAGGCCAGTGCCGTGGTGCCGAGCAGAATAATAGCCGCGGCCACCCAGCGGTTACGCAGACCGTCGAGAAATTCATTGATGGCCAGTATCCCTATTGCTTTCATGTCGGGGACGGGGTCTCCATGTAGTGATTATAGATATCGTCCAGTCGCGGCGGTGCTACGTTCATGTCTTCGATGACTTCACCCAGACCGGCGATATGCCGGAACAGCAGCATTTTGCTGGTTCCCTGGCAGGACAGGTCAATGCCGTGGTCATTGACCCGCTGTATCTCACCCATCGGTGCAAGCTGTTCAGCGACACTGGACGTATGGCCGGCCGCAACCTTGAGCCGCACCACGATCGGCAGACCGGTCTGTTGCGTCAGGTCCGCCAGTGTCCCGCAGGCTACGATGACACCGCTTTTCATAATGGCAATACGGTCAGCACGTGCCTCGACTTCGTTCAGTGAATGAGACGATGTCAGCGAGGTGGTTCCTGACAGACCCAGGGTATTGATCAGGTCATAGAACTGTCTGCGCAGTGAAGGGTCCAGGCCACTGGTCGGTTCATCCAGGAACAGCAGCCGAGGGTTGCCGAGCATGGCCTGTGCAAGACCGAGTCGCTGGCGCATGCCCTTGGAATAGGTGCTCACGCGCCGGTCAGCCGCATGGTCCAGTCCAACCTGTGTCAGGATGGCGTGGCATTCATCCGCTGATACATCCTTGAGCCTGGCATAGAACGCCAGGACTTCCCGGCCTTTCATGGCGCTGTGAAAGGCCACGCTTTCCGGCAGGTAGCCGATCGCATGGCGTTGTGTGGCGGCGACTGTTGCCGGATTATTGCCGAGTACGCGTACACGGCCTGCATCGGGGTGTGTCAGACCCAGCATCAGTTTCATCAGCGTTGTCTTGCCGGCTCCGTTGTGACCGATCAGCACCATGTGTTCACCGGCACGTACGGAAAGATCAACATTGCACACTACGGTTTTGTCGCCATAGCGCTTGACTATGTCGGTGACCTCGATTGCGTTGTTCACGTGTTTGTCTTCAGCCATTGGAGAACACCGTTTGTGGCGGGCTGTGCATCAACGGGGCGCTGTCGGTCACACCACCGGGATGCAACGTAGGAAACTCGGACTGTGCCCACTTGAGCACCTGTACGGCCGGGCTGTTGAGCAACAGTTTTGCCATGGGGTGAAGCCAGATGATCTGGTCTACGAGGTCATTCGGGTGGTAGGGTTGGTCTGCGATACCGTCGCCATCAAGATCAAACGCCAGGTTGTCACTCCAGTAATTACCACGTCCGTTGAAAGACCATTCAATATGACGAGTGCCGACATATTTTACCTGGGTACGATTGTTCACAAATGCATTTTCATAGATCTTGTTGCGTTCGGACCCGGCGGTAAAGTGAATACCGATCTGGCAGTCGGCAAAATAATTCCCGTGAATACGGTTGATATTGGAGTTGTAAATAAAAACGCATTTCTCCGCGCCACCCGTCACCCGGTTACCCTGGATAGTGGAGTTGTTGGCAGCATTAAAAAACAGGCCGCGGTCACGATCACCGTCGGATACATTATCGATAACCTGCAAATTATTTGAAAACATCAGCGCGTAACCGACGTGGTTACCGGTCGAGCGGTTGGCGCTGACCTCGCTGTCATTGGTATACATATAATGAATGGCAAAGCGTAAATCCCGCAGATGGTTGCCGTGAAAAACGTTGTTGCGACTGGTCGTGACAAAGATACCGTCACGGCCATAGCGGATATCATTGTCCTCGACGACAGAGCCAGGGGTGTTCCAGAGCTGAACACCGTTACCCCGATCATTCACACGTGGATTGGTGCTGCCAATAATGATATTACGCCGAACTACAGCGTTATCCGGGCCTTTCAGATAGACCCCGATCAGGTTGTGCTCCAGCCGGTTACTGTCAATCAGCGTGCGGTCTGCCTCGTCCGTGATAAAAATACCGCTGTCCTCAGTCTCCAGACTGGTACCTGAGTTCTGCACCGTTATGCCACGTACCAGCACATCCGGCGCTGTCACGGTAATGACCGTGCCCACACCCTGGCCATCAATAACACTGGCGGTCGAACCGATCAGTTCCAGTGGCCGGTCGATAATAATTGAGCCGGTATATATACCGGCCAAAAGCCGTAAACGGTCACCGGTATCAGCCTGGTTAATGGCCTTCTGCAGCGATCCTGTACCGGGTGTTACGGTCCAGTCCCGGGCCATAACCGGCACAGACAGACCGATACCCAGTAACAGCAGGAACCCGCTGGTTAAGGTTAGAGAGGCCCTGATCAAACGGTAAACAGATAAAGATTTAATCAGAGCCTCCCTGACGCAAAACGTTACCGTTCTACGCCGGTTCAACCAGCATACGGCCACGCATTTCCATATGCAGTGCGTGACAGAACCACTGGCAGTAGAACCAGTGCACGCCCGGTCGGTCTGCCTTGAAGGTTACCGACGACGTAGCCTGTGGCCCGATTTCCATGGCGATGCCGTAGTTGGCCAGGGTAAAGCCATGTGTCAGGTCATCGATCTGGTCAGCGTTACTGACATAGACGGTAACCTCGTCACCTTGCTTGACCTTGAATTTCTCCATGCTGAAGTTAGGCGCCATCGACCACATATAGACACGTACCTTGTTACCGTCCCGGATCACTTTGGAGTCTGTGTACAGCGTGACACCATCTTTCTTTGCCTGGGCGGCTGCGTCGGCCCACATCGGGTCATCTTTTTTCCATAGTGACCGTGGGTTGACGATGTCGGTACGAACCATAATGCAGTCATGGGGTTCCGCGAAGGTTGGGCCATCATGCACAATGGCCATTTTCTTGCCGGTAATATCGATCAGCTGGTCATTCTCCGGTTTTAAAGGACCGGCATTGATGAAACGGTCCTTGGAGAACTTGTTAAGCGTTACCAGCCACTGTCCATCGGCTTCTTTTGTTTCACCCATGGAGGTGTGGTTGTGACCTGGCTGATAATGCACATCGATCTTTTCCAGGATCGGGTTAATATCCTTGTCACTATAAGCATCGACTGCCTTCTGGATATTCCATTTTGCAATCTGGCTGTCGAGGAATAGCGTGGTAAAGGCATTACCCTTGCCGTCAAAGGCCGTGTGCAACGGTCCCAGACCCAGTTCCGGTTCGGCAGCAACGGCATCGCGTGGTTTGATCTTGTCATTAAACAGATCAGGGAAACGGCGCACGTCCAGGACGGTCACAGTGGGTGACAGCTTGCCATTAATCACAACATAGTGGCCGTCGGGTGCTGTATTACAACCGTGCGGGCTGTTGGATACCGGGATATAACGGGTATATTTCGAGCCTTTACGACCATCGACCACCGGCACACCGGCGATCATTTTAAAATCACCGTTCTTGACAGCAGCTTCGATGCGCTTGATATCGAACACCACCACCCAGTCCTGCTCGTTGGCGGTCATCTCTGCCAGGTTCACACCCTCTTCACCGTTATAACAGGTGGAGAAGGCATACTTGCCCTGGTAGTCGGTATCACAGTTATCCAGATTACCGTCAACCATCACCTGCCAGGCGACCTTCATGGAATCACCATCGACGGCGGTGAAAATCGCATGATATTTTTTCGGGTCATCAAGATCACGGCCGTCATTGGGTATCGGTACCCGGTGTTCACCGTTGGCAAACACATAACCGGTACGCGGGTATTTCTGTGGGCGCAGGCCGTGTATATCCGCCGCATTCGGGATTTCAATGATCTTGTCGCACTTCATGACATCGCAGCGGATACGGGCGACACGCGTGTTGGCCTTGTCATTCACGAATATGTAGCGGCCATCATAGGTGCCATCGGTGAACGACATATGCGGGTGGTGAAGGTCACCGTTCATCCAGGTTCCACCACGGCTTTCCAGGAAATTCCGGGTGTCGGGCAGTAATCCTTCGGTCAGGATTTTACGGCTCTCATTGGTTCGGCCCCAGCCGGTGGCGCTGTCGTGATTGAACACCGGCACCCGCATCAGTTCACGCATGGAGGGGACACCTATAATACGCAGTTCACCACTCTGGCCACCGCTCCAGAAACCGTAGTAATCGTCCAGGTCCCCGGGGGCCACCTCGGCTTTGCCTTTTGCGGCTGCTCGTGCGTTATCGGAATACAGCATGGAACCACCGGCGAGTCCTGCGACACCACCTGCCCCGGCCAGTGCGGCCAGTTTGGCAGAGCCACCCAGAAGCTCCCTGCGGGTAATCCCCGACTTTTTGTCATCAGATTTTGACATCATATTTCTCCTCTAGATATTGCTACTCTGGTTTACCTGTATCCGTACGGGATACAGACTCGTAATCACAAGCCACGTCAGGCAGAGCTTCCTGTATCCTGCTCAGAGGTCATCTCAGCACCTGCATCTGTCTTCGCTTTTTTCCTTATCGCATCCACTTTCATGGCGACAGCTGTCTTGTCACCATGGGATCTGTTCGTCTGTCGTTCCCGCTTCAGGCGTTTCTGAATCAGTACCGGACAGGCATGATTATCGGAATACACCACCTGGCAATGCAGGCAATACAGACATTCATTAACATTGATGTTGCCTTCCGGGTGAATCGCCTGGACCATACATTCGTTCGCACAACGCTGGCACGGCGCACCGCATTCCTTGTAGCGCTTGAGCCATTCGAACATGCGCATCCGGCCGGGAATTGCCAGTGCCGCGCCGAGCGGACACAGGTAACGGCAATAGAAACGCTCGATAAACAAACCGGGTATCAGCACGGCGACAGCGAACAGTACAAAAGGCCAGTCGCGTACGAATTTCAGAATAATGGCCGTTTTGAATGGCTCGACTTCAGCAAGGCGTTCGGCCACGCCCAGGGAATGCAGGGAAAAACCGAACAGCACCAGGAAAATCAGATACTTCAAAGGCCACAGGCGTTCGTGCAGCCCCCAGGGCAGGGGAAGCTGCGGAATTTTGACCCATTTGGCGATCCGGTTAAGCAATTCCTGCAGTGCACCAAAAGGACACAGCCAGCCGCAGTAGGCGCCCCGTCCCCAGAACAACAGCGACACCGCCACCGACCCCCAGATAAGGAATATCAGCGGTTCCATGAGGAAATAGCTCCAGTCGAAACCGCTGAGGAGGGCATTGAATACCGCAAGAATATTAACCACTGACAGCTGGGCATTCGCGTACCAGCCGATACCGAACAAGGTAAACACCAGGAAGCCGACACGCACCCGGTCGGTCAGTTTCGGGCGCTTCACCAGCCAGTCCTGGAAGAAAAAGATCAGTGTCAGCACACCCAGCGCGACCAGCAGAACGATGACCTCGGGCAACTTGATCACCCACATTTTCTTCCACAGTGGCGCGTCCGGGGCATCGGCGTTAAACCACGACAGCAGCCCTTGGTCAGCCGATGCCTCGGGGGCGATAAACGTCAGGTATTTTTCCGGTGGTTTGTACGTCAGGTCAAACGTCTGAAAGGCTTTTTTCCTTGGCCCGGTGGCACGCCCCACCAGCAGTTCCAGCTTCCAGGGCACTGCCGGATCAAACCCCTGGTCGGGGGGTACCAGGAACAGATCCACGTCCTTGATAGCCGGTGCGCCTTCAGCCGCAATATGGCGCAAGCGCTTGTGCTGAAAATCATGGAAACGGATTGAAGCATCGCCCTGCAAGAGCTGGAAACGGTCAAAAATGCCGCCGCGTACATAGCCCGACCCCTTGAAGGAATAGCGACCATCACCGGCCAGCAGAATGGCTTGCTGACCCGGTTCCAGGCGCTGCATCAGGTTCTTGTACTCGGCCTCCCCCAGCAGGCTGCGGCCGATAGCCGGGATGGTGACGACTGCGGCATACAGTTCAATAAATACCGCATCAGGATCACCCTGTTCGGGCCGTTTCGTCGCCAGTGGATCGTCCATGGCATCAAAGGTCGCATTGACCTGCTTGAGTGTCAGTGTCAGTTTTTGTACCGAACCATCGGCGAGCAGTGCCGACCAGTCCTCGACTTTGCCGGCTTCGGCGTTGATAACAGCACGGGGGCCGGTGTGCTTCGGCTCCGGTGCCAGGCCACCGAGACGGTGGGCACGCGCCACTTTAATGGCACTGCGCAAGATGGTGTTATCCATGACCATCACCGTGACCGTGGCGCCACTGACCACATCGACCTTCTTGTTCTTGGTCTCGCCGCGCACCAGCGCACCGATATCCAGACCCTTATAGTCGTCAAGCACAGCAATAATGCGCTTTTCCGGGATGCCGATGAGGATGATCGGTTCATGGTGCTCGACCAATAGAACCTTGCGAATCACAGCCTTAAGGTCAATGGCAACCAGTTGGTGAATCGGTTTCCCGGAATAACCGGTGGTATTGACGTAATCACTGGTGAGGAACACGAAGCCCAGCTGCTCATTCCCGCGGAAGGCCGATGCAACAGGGGGATTACCTTCCGGTTTGGCGATGCGGTCAGCCCCGGGGAAAACCACCTGCGGGTCGAGGCCTGCCAGAAAGCGTGGCAGCTCGCTGGCCACGGCAGAGCCGCTGGCCAGTAACGCCAACAGCAAAAGACACGCAAACAGCCAGAATGTGCCGGCAGCTTTACGCTGTTGTGTGCTCGCAGCACAACAGGTAAAGCGCAGTATCGTCGTGCCACCATGCTTCAAACTATTCACCTAATTTTTTTAAGCGTATCATCCAGACGTGCAAAAACAGTATAGCCAATCCCCGGAAGGGTTTGACTTGATCTGTATCAAATCACACAGGAAAGCGTTTCAGAGCCAACGTAATGTATGCGAGACTTGTGAGATGTTAACAACTGATATCCAGACAGTCAGTGAACTTATGTCCATTGCGTTACGTGCGGAGCATGAAGCCATCCGACGTTATGCCGGTCTGGCCGAGGACATGCGCAGGCACGGTAACCCGGAAACGGCATCTGCTTTCGAACGCATGGTCAAAGAAGAACAGGTGCATGAGCGCCTGATCGAGGAATGGGTCAAACTCGAAGACATCCAGCTGCTCCCCGATATAGGGCGAGTGAAATGGGAAGACCCCCAGGTCGCCACCGACTATGACAGTGAGGCCATTAATCCCGTGTACAGCACGCCGTACCGGGCGCTGGCTTTCGCCGTGCATAACGAGGAGCGCGCCTTTCATTTTTATGCCCAGGTAGCCGCCACAGCGGACGATGAAACCGTGCGGGACTATGCCGAAACCCTGGCCCGGGAAGAACTCGGTCATGCCGCGCTGCTGCGCACCCTGCGCCGCCGTGCCTGGCGAGCCGAGCGCGACGCCAGCCATGATGAACCGAATATTGATCCTGCCATCATAAACACATTGGCCGATCTGCTGGCAGTCGCCAGCAGTGCCGAGCGTTGCCTTGCTGACAACCTGGCAGCTCTCACAGCCAGCCATCCCGAACTGAAAAAAGTCGGTACAGCCATGCGCAGGATACTGGCAGACACCGAAGCCCAGCTTAACAATGCCGGCAAACCGGGTAAGGACGTTATCAGCGCACTGGAATCAATCGAGAACTACAAAAGAAAAATTGCCTCAATAAGTGATAACCCGGAAGCCTTGTTGCAGCGCCTGCGTGCGGACAGTGACCGCTGCTTTGCTTTCTACGATGCCATAGTGACACACACCGACGATGAAGCGGTCATGCTGGCAGCACAAAAGCTGTCTGAATCCGTGCTTGAACGGATAGCGCTATTGCGGGATACGTTCAAGGCAGCAAGCTGATTGCGGAGAACGTTGTAAGCATTTGCTTACAAGAAAGAGGCGTACGCGTTATTAACAGGGCTGTGTTTTTGATTTCAGGTAAGGAATTTAGCGATAACAGGTCAAGATAAGACCAGTATCGGCGACGAACGGGCTATATTCTGTGATATGGGTAATTGGTTATTTATGCGATAGGCCGACGCGGCCTATCACTCAATGGTATGGCGTCGTTACATTGGACTGTTA
>CAZVBD010000002.1:0-29773 GCA_964625255.1 uncultured Thiohalobacter sp.
GAATCGGTCTCGACCAGGATGCGATCAGACGGAACCTGTTTCGCCACCGCTTTCAGTTCGACGGCATTTTTGAAGGTCACAATTCCGGAAAATGAAATATGGAAATTCAGGTCCATGGCCGCCCTGGCCATGTCCCAGTCTTCGGTAAAGCAATGCAGTACACCACCGACATCCCGTGCTTTTTCCTCTTCCAGAATACGCAGGGTGTCTTCTTTTGCGGCACGCGTGTGTACGATGAGTGGCTTGTTGACCGCACGGGCTGCACGGATATGCCGGCGGAAACGTTCACGCTGCCAGCCTGTATCGCCTTCTATACGAAAATAATCCAGCCCGGTTTCACCGATGGCGACAATACGTGCATTGTCGGCAAGTGCGACCAGCCGGTCTTCATCGGGGTCTTCACCATCAACACCGTCCGGATGCACGCCGACCGAGGCCACAATCTGCGGGTACGGAGCGATCAGATCCATCATGGCCGGAAAACGTTCGAGGCTTATCGATGCACACAGCATTTGCTGCACACCGACAGCCTGTGCTTCGGAAACAACATCGTCGAGTGTTTCGCCATCCAGTCGCAGTACGTCGAGGTGGCAATGAGAATCAACCAGCATGTTGGGGACTACATGGTATGCGTGGGGCGATCTGCTGTCAGCGCACCCGCGAGGTAGGTTTCAATCTTCTTTTGTGCCGCACCACCATCGCTGTCGCTGAACTGCACGCCAATGCCTGCCGCGCGTGCACCCTGGGCACCCTTGGGCGTAATCCAGATAATTTTGCCTGCCACCGGGATTTTTTCCGGTTCGTCCATCAGCGTCAACAGCATGAAGACCTCGTCACCGAGTTGATAGGTTTTATTGGTAGGAATGAACAGCCCCCCGTTCTTGACGAAAGGCATGTAGGCGGCATACAGCGCGCTCTTGTCCTTGATTGTCAGGGACAGTATGCCTTGCCTGGCTCCGCCACCGGGTTTCATTGCCATAGTTTACGTGCCTTGTGCGACATTATTTTGACGTCTTGTCGGCATAGACGCCCAGCGTATCAACAGGTCTTCCAGCACCAGCTGGCGGTTCAGGCCAGAACCCAGCGAATTCAAGGCGCTATCAAGCCGATCCATAAGTGTATATAGATCCTGACAGTCTACCGACTCTACAACGGTCTGCAACTTTTGCGCCAGTTTGCCCGTGGTTTTGTCAGCAGGAAGTAATCGGGCACGGATCAGCCACTGCATCCACTGACGCCAACCCGTCAGCCGAAGCGCCATGTCGTCGCCTTTCCATTCACTGGCTACTGTCAGCGGGTCAAGGCGACCTTCGCTGACGCCCTGTAACTGGTCCAGGCAGTCAGCCATCAGCGCTTCTGCACCGCTCTCGTGTAGCGTCAATGCATGTAACGGTGCCCCATCAGCGAGTAACAGGCTGCGCAGGGCGGCATCCCCCTTCAGGCCATGAACGGCAAGCCAGGCAAGCGCCTGTTCCTGCGAGGGTGGCGGAATTTGCATCTGCTGACAGCGACTGCGCACCGTTGCCATCAATCTGCCCGGCGTAGCACTCGCAAGGATCAGCAACGTATTGGCGGTCGGTTCTTCCAGTGTTTTCAGCAGACCGTTTGCGGCATTGATATTCATGGATTCTGCCGGTCTGACAATAGCAATTTTGTAGCGCCCGCCATGACTGGTAATACTTAACCCGGTAGTCAGCGCGCGTACCTGGTCAACCTTGATGGCCTTGCCCGCTTCCTCCGGCTCCAGGACCAGTAAGTCGGGATGGGTGCCGGCCCGTAACCAGCCACAGGCAGCGCATTTTCCACAGGCTGTACCCTGCTCGTCCGGCGCCTCACACAACAGTGCATGAACAAGGCGGTCAGCCAACAGCTGTTTGCCAACCCCTTCACTGCCTACCAGCAACAGGGCATGCGGTAACCGGGATTGCAGGCGCACCCGGTTAATCTGTTGCCAGACGGGTTCCAGCCAGGGTGTCTCAGCTGTCACGCTGTTTAATCCCGGTTTGTGGTGTTGCCAGCAGTTCTTCAAGCAACACATCGAGCTGGCGTTGAACGCTATTCAAATCCTGTGCTGCATCGACAACGCGGAACCGCCCGGGATTTTGTTTCGCGCGCGCCAGGTAGGTATTACGCACGGCCGTAAAAAAAGATTGTTGCTCCTGCTCGAAACGATCCAGTTCACCTCGCTTGCCGGCACGCGCCAGCCCGGTTTCGACCGGCAGATCAAACAGTATTGTCATATCCGGCTGGAAGCCTTGTTGTACCCAGGCTTCCAGTTCGGCAATACGCTGCATGTCGATACCGCGTCCACCCCCCTGGTAAGCGTAGGTGGCATCGGTAAAGCGATCGCACAACACCCAGTCACCCGCGTGCAAGGCAGGCAGGATGATTTCATTGAGGTGTTGTGCGCGCGCTGCAAACATCAACAACAATTCGGTATCCGCATGCATGTCTTTGCTCGAAGGATCGAGCAGCAGTTCGCGAATCTGTTCCCCCAGCTTTGTTCCGCCCGGTTCGCGTGTCACGCACAGCTTGATGCCGGCAGCTTCGAGGCGTTTGGCAAAATAGGCGGCATTGGTGGACTTGCCTGCACCTTCACCACCTTCAAGGGTGATGAAACGCCCTGTATGTGTCCTGGTATTCATGGCATCAGTGTCTTTTTCTCTGGTATTTATCCACGGCGCGATTGTGTGCACGGAGTGTGGCGGAAAACTGATGGCTGCCGTCACCCCGTGCGACAAAGTACAGGCTGTTACCGGGCATCGGATGCAAAACAGCCCGTATGGCCTCCTTGCCCGGCATGGCAATAGGCGTCGGCGGCAGCCCTGCACGTGTGTAGGTGTTATACGGTGTATCCCTGCGCAAGTCACGGAAACGGATATCGCCATCAAACGTCTCCCCCATACCATAGATGACCGTGGGATCGGTTTGCAGGCGCATGCCCTTTCGCAGTCGCCGGATGAAAACACCGGCGATCTGCGGGCGCTCTGAAGCGAGTCCGGTTTCCTTTTCAACGATGGATGCCAGGATCAATGCTTCATAAGGTGTCTTCAGTGGTAAATCTGCTTCACGTTTAACCCACTCTGCCTCCAGAAAGGTTTCCATGTCACGAAATGCGCGCCGCAACACATCGACATCGCGGGTACCGCGCGGGTAATGGTAAGTCTCCGGCAGAAACCGTCCTTCCGGGTGCAGACCGGGATAACCGATAGCCTGCATCACGGTTTTACCCTGGTGGTCGACCAGCGTTTGTTCAAGTACAGGGGCTTCAGCAATGCGCCGCATCATTTCCTGAAAGGTTTCACCTTCGATCAGGGTCAGTGCATAGTGCAACACCTGTCCTTCGGTAAGTTGTTGCAGCAACTGTTCCGGGACAAGACCGGGGCGCAGTGCATATTCACCCGCCTTGATTTTCCCATCGACATCCTGCCAGCGAGCCAGCATGACCAGGTAAGTCGGATGCTTCAATACACCACGTTCATGCAGCTCGGCAGCCACCGATTTGAATGAACTGCCGGGTTTAACCAGTAACGGGACGGGGTCATCGCCTGTTACCAGGGGCGTGGTACGAAAATCGTCAAAATCCATCGCCAGCCAGGTGCCGGCAAAACTGCCAAACAACAGGAGCAAACCCGCCAGCCGGAACAGACGATCTGTCAGACGTGGTTTGGCAGGGTTCAGTTTCGTCACATCGCGTACCAGTGATTGCTATGGTGGTCGTCGTGATTTTGCACCAGCGTTTGCAGGCGGCGGGTTACTGTGCCGACAGGGTATTCCCCCACATTATCGATTACCACGACCGGCCAGATACCGATCAGACTGTTGCAGACAAAAACTTCATCGGCCTGCTGAACGTCCTGCCTGGAAAAAGAACCGGTTTCAACGGGTATGGATGTCGCTGTGGCTACATCGATGATGACCGAACGCATAATACCGGCAACACCACAGGCATCAAGGCGCGGGGTTTGTAACACACCGTCATTGACCAGAAAAAGGTTGCTCATGGTACCTTCAATCATCTGTCCTTGTGTATCACACAACAGACCTTCACGAACCGTTTCATCCTGCCATTCCCGTCGTGCCAGCACCTGTTCGAGACGGTTCAGGTGTTTCAAACCGGCCAGTTGTGGCTGGATGGCCAATTGTGTACGGCAGAGCCGTGCCCGTATACCCCGGGAGGCGGGGTTCCCGGGCCATTGAGGAAAATCTGAAAAGCAAAGTATGCGACGTACCGGTGCGTTGCTATTACCGGCGTAACCCCGCTGGCTGCTGCCGCGCGTCACGATGAGTTTGACAACACCTGTGTGCCGGTCTGCGATGAGCGCCTTGATTTCATCACGAATCAACTGCCAATCGATGGCGGGGAACCCCAGGCGTTCACAACCTGCGGCAAGCCGTGCGATATGACGCGCGAGGAACCGGACCTCTCCCGACTGCACAGCCAGTGTTTCAAATAATCCGTCACCGAACTGCAGACCACGGTCATCCAGTGGAAGCGAGCTTGCAGGTTCACCATCAACAAGGCAATGCATTACCTCTGTTCTCCCTTCAGGGCGTGCAACATGGCGTCTGCCTTGGCGCGGGTTTCCTCCAGCTCACGCTGCGGATTCGAGTCGGCAACAATACCGGCACCGGCCCGAAAACCGAGACGGTCACCACTACGCACCAGTGTGCGGATCAGAATATTAAGGTCCAGACTGCCATCACGATTCAGATAACCCATGGAGCCGGTATAGGCTCCGCGCCCGGTTCCTTCCAGCGCAGCAATGATTTCCATGCAGCGAACTTTCGGGCAGCCGGTGATGGTACCACCCGGGAACACCGCGCGAATCGTATCACCCGGCGTCACGTCAGGCCGTTGTACAGCGCACACATTGGAAACGATGTGATGTACGCTGGCATAGGATTCAAGCACCATCAGTTCATTAACCTTGACGCTGCCGGGCACTGCAATGCGCCCGAGATCATTTCGTTCCAGGTCGATCAGCATAATATGCTCGGCACGTTCCTTGGGGTGCGCCATCAGTTCACGCGACAGTGCTTCATCTTCCTGTGCATTACCCGCACGCGGGCGCGTTCCGGCAATGGGCCGGGTTTGCACCTGCCTGTCACGCACTTCGACCAGTCGTTCCGGTGATGAACTTAATACGGCGTTATCGCCAAAGGTGGCCAGTCCGTTGAACGGCCCCGGGTTAGCGGCACGCAGACGGCGATACAACCAGGCGGTAGTGATGTGTGCCGGCCAGCCACCTGTCCAGGCACGTGACAGATTCACCTGAAAGACATCGCCATCACGGATGTAGTCAAGTACACGTTCTACAGCACGTATATAGTCCCCCTCCGGTTCCTCGCGCAGCCTTATGGGAAAGGCTTCCGGACAGACCTTGTGGTCAGGTAGCTGATCTATATCCTCAAGCATGACATCCAGTAATGCGTCCTGTTCGGAGACCAGTGATGACTGTCCACTGACATGGTCGAAAATAATAGCCGCAGGAAATCGTGTTGCACAGGCGATCGGCAATACGCTTTCATCAGCCGGTAGTTTGACCCGTGGTTCAATCTGGCCGACCAGTTCGTAGGACAGGTACAGAAACCAGCCACCGCAGAACGGAAACTCAATAGACTGCCTGGATTGATCTGTCACCCGTTCTGCACGCCAGGCATCATCCAGTGCAGAAAGGAAATCAAAGTCGTCCGGTTTACGCAGTTCGATAGAGTCCCCGGGGAAGGCAAACAGGATGTCGTAACGCCCCTGACGGCTACCGGCGGCACTTTCCAGCAGGTGTGGATAGCGCTTCGGAAACGCCTCGTGCAACGTCAGAAGGTCAGGGTTACCCGCCAAAGGAAAGTGCCAGATGCCTGCAGCGGATTTTGATCCGGCAGTACAGGTATGCATCGTGTGACAGGCCTCAGAATTCATCGGTACAACAGACCGGCCGCCGGTTCACCGGAGTTTTGAGAAAACAAGTGTCCCATTGGTACCACCAAACCCGAATGAGTTGGAGATAGCAACATCAACCTTCATGTCACGGGCTTCGTTGGGCACAAAATCAAGGTCACAGGCCGGGTCGGGCGTAAACTGGTTAATGGTGGGTGGTGCAACCTGGTCACGAATGGCCAGCACGGAGAATAAGGCCTCGATTCCACCGGCGGCACCGAGTAAGTGGCCCGTCATGGATTTCGTGGAGCTGACAGCAACGTGGTTGGCATGCTCACCCATCGCGATCCGGATCGCACTGACCTCGGCCAGATCACCCGCCGGTGTCGAGGTGCCGTGCGCATTAATGTAATCCACATCTTCCGGGTTGAGTCCCGCATCACGCAGTGCATTGCGCATGCAACGTGCTGCACCTTCACCATTCGGTGAAGGCTGCGTCATGTGATAGGCATCACCACTCATGCCATAACCGACCACCTCGGCATAAATACTGGCGCCACGTGCCCGGGCGTATTCATATTCTTCCAGTACCAGCACACCGGCACCGTCACCGAGCACGAAACCATCGCGCTCAAGGTCCCAGGGACGGCTTGCCGCCTGCGGGTCATCATTGCGCGTGGACAAGGCCTTGGCGGCAGCAAAGCCACCCAGACCGGTATGTGTGGTGGCCATTTCAGCACCGCCGGCCAGCATCGCATCGGCGTCGCCATAGGCAATGATGCGTGCTGCCTCTCCAATACTGTGAGTACCGGTTGAGCAGGCTGTCACCATCGCCATGTTGGGTCCTTTCAGGCCAAACATGATCGACAGATTGCCGGAAATCATGTTGATGATGTTGGACGGTACAAAAAAGGGTGAGATTTTTCGTGGGCCGCCATTAAGATAGGCGTGGTAATTCTTTTCAATGCCGGGCAAGCCGCCAATACCTGCACCCATCGAAACGCCTATGCGCTCGGCGTTGGTGTCATCGATCTCCAGGCCTGCATCACGAATGGCCTGTGCACCTGCGGCGACTCCGTAGTGGATAAAGGTATCCATTTTGCGAGCCTCTTTTTTCGACACATATTCCGTAATATCGAAGTTCTCGACACTGCCCCCGAAACGCACCGGGAATGCGGAGACATCAAACGAGGTAATCGGCCGAATACCGCTCTTGCCAGAGACAATATTTTTCCAGGTTTCAGGTGCTGTCAAACCAACCGGCGTGACAGCGCCCAGACCCGTAACCACTACACGGCGCTTGGACACAGTGCGTTACTCCAGTCTGTTGAATTAACGGTGGTGACAAAAAGACCAGAACGCCGGCACCCTGGCGGGCAACCAGCGTTCTGTACTCGATAAAGGCGGTGTTTAACCGAGGTGAGCGCTGACGTAGTCAATCGCTTGCTGGACAGTGCCGATCTTCTCTGCCTCATCATCGGGAATCTCACACTCAAATTCTTCTTCAAGTGCCATGACCAGCTCCACGGTATCCAGGGAGTCCGCGCCCAGGTCATCAACAAATGACGCTTCATTGGTGACAGAATCCTCGCTGACATCCAACTGCTCGACGACTATCTTCTTGACGCGTTCTTCAACATTACTCATCGCTGAAAGTTCCTCAGTTAATAATTTATATTCATTCCTGACTGCGCGCGTATTTTAGTGAAAAGGTCATAGCCACGCCAGTCATCCAGTCATCATTAATTTATCGTTAATTAATGGTGTTGCCAATGCTTTCAAGATAACAAATTACAAATAATAATATATTTATTTAACAAAATGTTACGTAATATATCTCAATTCTACATCATTAAGCCATAAACATTCCGCCATTTACATGCAGCGTTTCGCCAGTAATATACCCGGCTTGTGATGACGCCAGGAAGGCAACAGCAGCTGCAATATCCTCAACATCACCCAGATGTGCCAGTGGCACCTGGCCGATCAGCATCTTGCGTTGTTCGTCCGGCAAGGTGCGTGTCATATCCGTATCAATGAAGCCGGGTGCAACTGCGTTGACCGTAATACCGCGCGATCCAACTTCGCGTGCCAGTGATTTGGTAAAACCAAGGATACCTGCCTTGGCCGCACAGTAGTTGGCTTGCCCGGGATTACCCGTAGAGCCTACGACCGAAGCGATATTGATGATCCGGCCCTGCTTCGCTTTCATCATTCCACGCAATACCGCCTTGCTGAGACGGAATACCGAGGTCAGGTTGGTATTGATGACATCATTCCATTCGTCTTCTTTCATGCGCATGAGCAAGTTATCGCGCGTGATGCCGGCATTATTCACCAGAATCGTCGGTGTACTACCAAACTTGTCCTTGATCGCTGACATGACAGCATCAATGGAATCTGTTTCGGTTACATTCAGCGCAAGGCCGACACCGGTAATACCCTGTGCCTCGAAATCCGCCTGAATGGCGGCTGCGCCCTTGTCTGTTGTCGCCGTGCCGATAATGTTTGCACCCTGCTTGCCCAGTGTGCGTGCAATCGCCTGGCCTATACCACGGCTTGCGCCGGTTACCAGCGCAATTTGTTCATCCAACGACATATAAATACTCCCGAGTGTTCAGTTCACTGAATCGATAGCCTTGTCCAGATCCTCTACGGTCTGGACCGGTATCCCGACCAGTGATTTTTCAATGCGTTTGGTTAACCCGGCCAATACTTTGCCCGGACCGGCTTCTACCAGAGTGCTTATCGCTTGTGCATGCATGACACGCACGCAACCGACCCAGCGTACGGGCTGGTACAGTTGTGCGGCGAGGACCGCACGAATAGCCGCAGGGTCATCATGCGACACCGCATCGACATTGTGAATCACAGGTATCACCGGTGTCTGAATATCAATGCCGGACAGTTGTTCCGCAAGCCGTTCCGCAGCAGGTCGCATAAGACTGCAATGTGACGGAACTGAAACCGGCAGGGGTAACGCACGTTTGGCGCCTGCTGATTTGGCAAGCTCCATGGCGCGTTCAACGGCTGAGGTATTGCCTGCAATCACGACCTGACCCGGCGAATTGTAGTTGACCGCACTGACGACCTCACCTTGTGCGGCTTCAACACACACCGCCTCAACCTGTGCATCATCAAGACCGAGAATCGCTGCCATTGCACCGACGCCGGCCGGCACAGCGTTCTGCATATATTCACCACGTTTTTCCACCAGCGCCACCGCATCGGCAAAGTGTATTGCACCGGCGCACACCAGTGCCGTGTATTCCCCCAGACTGTGTCCTGCCATCAACGCAGGAAGCGCGTCTGTTTTCGCCTGCCAGCAACGCCAGGTTGCAACACCCGCTGCCAACATCGCCGGTTGTGTGCAGGCCGTCTGGTTCAGTGCTTCCGCCGGGCCATTCTGCACCCGGTCCCAGAGGTCATAACCCAATACGGACGATGCTTCGGCAAAAGTCTCACCCACTTGTGGAAATGTTTTCGCCAGGGACGACAGCATGCCGACTGATTGTGACCCCTGACCAGGGAACACCATGGCAAGTGTTGATAGGGTATTTGACGTTGTCATAGTCGATGAATAAATCAGAATTTGAGGAGAATGGAACCCCAGGTAAAGCCACCGCCAAATGCTTCCATCAGCAGCGTTTCACCTGATTTGATACGACCGTCGCGTACCGCGACGTCCAGGGCAAGCGGTACCGATGCACTGGAGGTGTTACCGTGTTCATCCACGGTCACCACCACTTTATCCATCGACATGCCGAGTTTCTTTGCAGTCGCCTGGATAATACGGATATTGGCCTGGTGTGGAATCAACCAGTCGATATCGGACTTTTCCAGGTTATTGGCTTCAAGTGTCTCGTCAACAATGCGCCCCAGTGTATTCACCGCAACCTTGAAGACCTCGTTGCCTTTCATGGTGACAAAACCGTTGCCATCCTTGAAACTGTCATAACCCTGGCTAATGCCACCGGGGACTGTCAACAAATGTTCGTAAGCGCCGTCAGCGTGCAGGTGCGTGGAGAGAATGCCGGGTTCATCACTGGCTTCCAGTATCACCGCACCCGCGCCATCGCCAAACAGCACACAGGTACTGCGATCGCTCCAGTCCAGTAACCGGGAAAGCGTTTCTGCGCCGACCACCAGCGCACATTTGGCCGAGCCGGTACGAATAAACTTGTCCGCAACACTCAGCGCATAAACAAAACCGGTACACACGGCCTGAATATCGAATGCCGCACATCCGTGCCGGTCGAGTCGCTTCTGCAACAGACAGGCTGTGCTGGGAAATACACGATCCGCCGTGGTCGTGGCAACAATAATCAGATCGATATCCTGTATGTCGCGGCCAGCCGCTTCCAGTGCACGACGCGCAGCGTGCTCCGCCAGATCAACCGTGTTCTGTCCTTCGACAGCAACATGGCGCTTGCTGATCCCGGTACGCTCGCGTATCCATTGATCCGTCGTATCGACGATCTTTTCAAGATCCTTGTTGGTCAGCACCTTGTCCGGAAGATAGCCACCCGTCCCTGTAATCCGTGAATACATCAGCCTGCCTGCCTTTCAGAAAGAATGACCTGTAACCGGGACTTGATACGTTCCGGCACATTCTGTTCGACGACTTCGGCCGCCACATTAATGGCATTGCTGAAGGCCAGTACATCGGCACCACCGTGACTCTTGATCACCGAACCACGCAGGCCGAGCAAGCTGGCCCCGTTATAGCGCCGTGGGTCGATCTGCTGACGAAATGCCTTCAACACCGGCAAGGCAAACAGGGCAGCGATGCGGGTAAAAATATTGCGGGTAAATTCTTTCCTGATGAAGTGGGAAATCATTTTCGCTACACCTTCGGTGGTCTTCAACGAAATGTTACCCACAAAACCATCACACACCACCACGTCCACGTCGCCGCAGTAAATATCCGTACCCTCGACAAAGCCGATATAGTTCAGCGTATCGGATGACAACAGACTGGCGGCTCCCTTGACGGTGACATTGCCTTTCATTTCTTCTTCGCCAACATTGAGTAATCCAACACGCGGCGATGTGTTGTGATCCAGTGCGCTGGCAAGTACAGAACCCATCACGGCAAACTGAAACAGCTGCTCTGGTGTGCTGTCGATATTGGCGCCCAGATCCAGCATCCAGGTATGGCCATGCATGGAAGGCAGGGAGGCACAGATCGCAGGACGGTCAATGCCGGGCAGGGTTTTCAGCACGTAGCGGGCCGTTGCCATCAGGGCACCGGTATTGCCTGCACTGACACACGCTTGTGCACGCCCTTCCTTGACCATATTAATCGCCACGCGCATGGAGGAGTCTTTCTTGAAGCGCAGGGCGCGTGATGCCAGTTCGTCCATTTCAACATGCTGTGAAGCATGCTGGATGGTCAGATCGGGATGATCGGCCAGGCCCAGGTTGTCAAGTGAACGTTTGATGATCGGCTCATCACCGACCAGCAATAATGTGATGTCGTTACGTTTTTCCAGTACGGATTTCGCAGCCGGCAATATGACATCGACACCATGGTCACCACCCATGACATCCACGGCAATAATAATTTTTTCAGTCATGCACTAAAAAACACACGCTGCCCCGGTAACCGGGAAGCAGCGTGTCCTGTCGTTATAACGAATACCCGGAACCCGCAACGCGGATCAGTCAAGGTCTTTATTAACAACCTTGCGTCCGCGGTAATAACCGTCGGGGCTGACGTGATGGCGCAGATGAGTTTCACCCGTGGTCTGCTCGACAGACAGTGCCGCGCCCTTCAGGCTGTCGTGCGAACGGCGCATACCACGCCGGGAAGGGGTTTTGCGGCTCTTTTGTACTGCCATGAGTCTATCTCCTGCTTGCTGAAGTTTCTTTCAGCGTTTCAATTTTCCCAGCACTGCAAAAGGATTTTCCTTTTCCGCTGCTGGCTGATTCACATGATCTGCCTGGCAATGATCCGCTCCCTCGTGTATCGGGATAGACGGTACGGCCAGCAAGACCTCGTCTTCAATAACATCGAAGGTTTTCAGCGGATCACCGGTGACCAGCATAGGCTCGTAACCCTCCGGCAACTGATCAATCTCGTCATCAATATTGACAATGGCAAGACTGAAACCCAGGTCGAGCGGAAAGCTCAACGTACCGAGACAACGCTGGCAAACCAGGCTGACTTCACCCCTGATTCTGCCCTTCAATGTACGGATCCGTCGCTCGTCAAGATCAAACTGCAACTCGACGCCAAGTTCGCCTTCCTTCGATGCCAGTAATGGCGCAAGCCGACCTAATTGATCCACTGGCACCACACCGCGAAAGGAGCGACCCACATCAGCGAGCCCCATGGGCTCAATTTGCTCCGGTAGACGATCCAACATAAGCGCGCAATCATACCCGCTGGCCGACCCCGGTGTCAAAGCTAACATGCTGAAAACCGGTATGTTAGCAACCTGCCCGACCTTTCCCGTATAGTTGACAGGCGAACAGATTTTACGTAGAAAAACAACCTCTTTGGCGTATTTCACAGCCGACGACAGGAAATACCGCTATGCTCTGGGAACTGCCGTCCGGGGCACGGACAAAAACGGGGGATGCTTGATCAGGAAAATCCTTATTGCTAACCGGGGTGAAATTGCCGTCCGTATTGTGCGTGCCTGTCAGGAAGCCAATATCGAATCAGTCGCCATCTACGCCGAACCGGATCGTCATGCGCTGCACGTCAAAAAGGCCAGCGAAGCCTATTCCGTCGGCCAGGACCCGCTGGCCGGTTATCTGAACGCACACCGTATCGTCAACCTCGCCGTCTCGACCGGCTGTGATGCGCTGCACCCGGGTTACGGTTTCCTGTCTGAAAATCCCCAGCTGGCACATATTTGCCAACGTCGTGGCATCCGTTTTATCGGGCCATCGGCCGATGTTATCCGTCACATGGGCAACAAAATCGAGGCGCGGCGCCTGATGCAGTCAGCCGGTGTACCGGTGGTACCGGGTAGCGATGAAAACCTCACCGGTCTCGACGAAGCTGTCGCGCTGGCTAACGACATGGGTTACCCCGTGATGCTCAAGGCGACCTCGGGCGGTGGTGGTCGCGGCATCCGGCGCTGTAATAATGAAATAGCACTGCGCAAGAACTACGAGCGCGTGCTCTCGGAAGCCACCAAAGCGTTCGGCAGCGCGGATATCTTTCTGGAAAAATGTATCGATCGACCCCGCCATATCGAGGTACAGATACTGGCCGACAGCCACGGCAATACCATCCACCTGTTTGAACGCGATTGCTCCATTCAGCGTCGCCACCAGAAACTGATCGAAATTGCACCCTCCCCCCAGATCAGCGATGAACAGCGCGACATGCTCGGCCAGTGGGCGATAAAAGCCGCCGAAGCGGCCGAATATGAAAATGCCGGCACGGTCGAGTTCCTGATGACTGATGACGGGCAGTTCTATTTTATGGAAATGAACACCCGCCTCCAGGTTGAACACACGGTGACGGAAAGCATTACCGGCGTTGACATTGTCCGCGAACAGATTCGCATTGCCGATGGCCAGCCATTGCGCTTCACCCAGTCAGAAATCAAACGCCGTGGCTATGCCATGCAGTTCCGCATCAATGCTGAAGACCCGAAAAACGATTTCCTGCCCAGTTTCGGGCGCATTACCCGCTATTTTGCGCCAGGCGGCCCGGGCGTACGCACCGATGCCGCCATGTACAGCGGCTACACCATCCCGCCCTATTACGACTCGATGTGTGCAAAAATTACCGTCTGGGCGCTGGAATGGGATGAGCTGATCAATCGTGCCCGACGCGCCCTGCATGACACCGGGGTATATGGTGTCAAGACAACCATCCCCTACTATCTTGCCGTACTGGATGCCGAGGAATTCCAGGCCGCGTGTTTCAACACCAGCTTTGTCGAAGACCACCCCGAACTGGTCAATTACAAAGCCAGTCGTCCGACGCGGGAACTCGCTGCTGTGATCGCAGCGACAATCGCCGCCAATGCAGGATACTGATAACGATATGAGCAAGATCAACATTACCGACGTCATTCTGCGCGATGCACACCAGTCGCTGATCGCCACCCGTATGCGTACAGAAGACATGCTGCCGGTCTGCGAACGACTGGACCGTATTGGTTACTGGTCACTGGAAGTCTGGGGTGGTGCCACCTTTGATGCCTGCATTCGCTACCTGAAGGAAGACCCCTGGGAGCGGTTGCGAAAACTGCGTGCCGCACTGCCCAAAACACAGCTGCAAATGTTGTTGCGTGGCCAGAACCTGCTCGGTTACCGGCACTACTCCGACGACGTGGTACGCGCCTTTGTGGCACGCGCTGCCGACAACGGTATGGACGTGTTCCGCATCTTTGATGCACTGAACGATGTGCGCAATCTGGAGACATCCATCGAGGCGGTATGCAAGGCCGACAAGCACGCCCAGGGGACGATCTGCTACACCACCAGCCCGGTACACGGTATCGAGCAGTTCGTCACCCTGGCAAAACAGCTGGAAGAGCTTGGTTGCCACAGTATTGTTGTTAAAGACATGGCCGGATTGCTCACGCCGATGGTCACCGCCGAACTGTTCGGGGCACTGACCTCAGCCGTTTCCCTGCCCCTACACCTGCACATGCACGCGACCGCAGGGGTAGCGGAAATGTGTCACCTGAAAGCGATCGAGAATGGCTGCTGCCATATTGATACCGCCATCTCGGCCTTCGCCTGTGGCGCTTCGCATCCACCGACAGAAAGTATGGTCGCCGCTCTGCGTAACACGCCCTGGGAAACCGGCCTGGACCTGAAAGCCCTGCAGGAAATCGGCTTCTACTTCCGTGAGGTGCGCAAAAAGTATCACCAGTTCGAAAGTGACATGACCGGGCTGGATACACGCGTACAGGTTTACCAGGTGCCCGGCGGCATGATATCCAACCTGCATACCCAGCTGCGCGAACAGGGTTCACTGAATCGTATCGAGGAAGTGTTACAGGAAATACCCCGCGTGCGTGAAGACCTCGGCTATCCACCGCTGGTGACGCCAACCTCGCAGATTGTCGGCGCCCAGGCCGTACTGAATGTATTGACCGGTGAGCGCTACAAGACCATCAGCAACGAAGTAAAATTCTACCTTCAGGGACGCTATGGCCGTGCACCAGGACATGTCAACGCCATGGTCAGACAACAGGCTATCGGCAACGAGGATGTTATCGACGTGCGTCCCGCCGACCTGCTCGGCGATGAAATGGATCGCCTGCGTGAGGAAACCGCAGACATTGCCAACAGCGAGGAAGACGTGCTGACCTGCGCCATGTTCCCCGAACTGGGCCGTGAGTTCCTCACAGAACGCAACGCTAATATTCTGGCGCCGGAGCCGCTGGAACCGGCCGACAGCAATACCGGTTCACAACCCCGGCCCACCGAGTTCAACGTTACCCTGCATGGTGAGACCTACCACATCCAGATCACCGGCACCGGTCACCCCGGCCAGCAGGAACGGCCCTTCTATATGACCGTCGACGGTGTGCCCGAGGAAGTCCTGGTCGAAACCCTGTCGGAACTGGAAACACAGGATAGCGACACCACCTCCATCAAGGGCAGCAAGCGCCCACGCGCCACCCATCCCGGTGATGTGGCCACCTCTATGCCCGGTACCGTCATCGACGTACTGGTCAAGGTCGGTGACAGGGTCGAAGCCGGTGACCCGGTATTGATTACCGAAGCCATGAAGATGGAAACAGAAATTCAGGCACCCATCGCGGGTACAATCAAGACCGTGTATGTTGCCAAAGGGGACAGTGTGAACCCGGATGAGACCTTGATCGAGATTGGTACTTGATGCGGTTGAAGGGCAAACAGGCCGGACAACATTCATGGTCTTCAAGTATTACCCACTGGTTGATCCATCAGTGGGCCGGGCGTGGATTCATCGCATTTTTTGTACTGGTGCTGGTTGCCATCACAGGCATTGTGATGCTGTTTGCGCTTGGCTACTACAGCCTGTCACTGACACATCTGTCCGATATTTCGGATACATCCTTCTGGCCATGCATCGAGCGCTCTTTTCTGGCATTCATCACCCTGTCCAGGGTGGAGAATATCTGCCCCGGAAATTTACAAATTCCGGATACCCTGTGGGAAGCATTCCAGCTACTGATAGCACTGTTCTTCTTTGCAGCCATCGTGGCCTACTTTACGGCGCTTGTTCTCAGGCCAAAGAAACTCTTCCACTTCAAATCAACGCTTAACATCCGTCGCGACACATCGGGTTGTGACAGGCTGGTTTGCAGTGTTTATGCCGCACCGGTCACCGTGACCGGTCTGAATATTCGTATCATTGCCCGTGTTCGTATCGACAGCAATACCCTCAAAAATGTCGTGATCAGAAACGGGCCACCCAAACAGCCGCTGGCAGAGCCTTATATTCCCTTACGGATTTTCGCGGACCTGAAGGATAAAGGCATCACCATTACCGCCGTGGATGAAAATGGCTATGTTGAACGGATGAGCCACCGCGCCACTGTCGACAGCAAAGCGCTGGAAATCGAGGAGTTCTATGTTGACATGACCGGTGTCATGGGCAATGTCGAACAAAGTGTTTTCGGAGAACACTGGTACAGATTATCCGAACAGGCACTCTTTTTTGGTGAATTTGCCTCGGTAGACCCCGACTATGAACATGCGCGCTGCAACTCGGGCTGGAGCAAGCGTAAACCACCACAACAGATCACGAAACGCTTTGACCAGAACGGAGCGCCTGTACTGCCTGACGAAGAAGCACACTACATATTTGGCTATGGTTCACTCGTCAACCCGGCATCATTCGCCAGAACACTTGGCCGAAATGACTGGACGATGGACGATTTTCCCCTTGCAACCCTTAAGGGCTACCGGCGGGTATGGGATGTCGCAATGGACAACAGCCTTGCTATCCCAGGATACAAACAGTACTACAGGTCGGACAGCAATGAATGCCCGGAAATATTCGTCACCTTTCTCAATATCGAACCTTCTGAAAACGATGAAGTCATTGGTGTACTGGCACGTGTCAGTGATGTGGAGCTGGCCAGGCTTGAACAACGTGAGAAAAATTACCAACGCATAGATGTCTCGACAGGCATCGTGAGCGGCCCCTGCCAGGGTGTCGTGTACACCTTTACCGGAACCCGGGAGGCGCGCGAACGTTTTGCTTCGGGCAAAGCATCCGGGAAGGCTGTCATCAGTCGCTCGTATGCAGAAATTGTCGAGGAAGCCTTTCGTTTACGTGGGCGTCGCGCACTGGAAAATTATCGTGATAAATCACAATCAGTGGAGGGTGCGCAACTGGAAGTTATCGACCTCCGCAAGAAAACCGTTCAGTGATACTTCACTTATCCCGGCGAGAGCATCGCCTCTGTATGTGCATACCGGTTTATTCTCTACTGGCCTGACTCGGGCTTTCCATGGCATTACTGGCTTCTTTCATACGTTTATACCGTTCCTCTGATCGGGGGTGGACGGATGAACGCATTTTTGTAGCATCGGGAACAGTGTCATCCGACAAGTCTGCCGCAAACCTGTCGATCATTGAAATAACATTAACATCGGATATACGAGAGACAATCCGCACAGAACAGGCGTCTGCCTGTAACTCCTGCTGACGGGAAAAGTTCAGGAACAAACCGTGCAACAGGGCTGCCTTGTTACCGACTTCAACCAGATCCGGATTGTGCTCAGACATCAAGCGCTTCAAGTCCTTGGTGGTCTCAATGGAGTCAATTAACCGGGCCTGAAGTTCTCTGGTTTGATGGCGTTTCAGGACATGCGCAATTTCATGCCCCAGTACCAATTCTCCATATCCTGAGCCTAGCGCACCTTTGCTGACATACAGATATCCCCCTGGCAAGGCTTCTGCCTGGGCTTCGTCATCGTTTGTCAAATACAGTTTAAACTTGTACTCATGCTCTTCTGTTACCTGAGAGAGCACTTTTTCAAGAAGCTTGTCTGCCTTCCCATAGAGACGCTTATTTCTCGGGCGTTTGTTGCGTGGAATGAGGTCATCCGCTTTTTCTCTTTGTTTATGCAAAACAGATCCATATTTACGCTCCATACTCATCGGCATCCAGTTGAGCTTTTTAGCTTTGTTTTTTGCGGCTTTTAACAAGTCATCAACATCCTGCTTCGTCTTGTCCTTGTTGAACAGATTCTTGAAACTCTGGCCGGCATTCTTTATAAGATCACGACCAATTACCGCAAGGTTCCCTGTTATTTTGAAGGTATCAACGACATTTTTGCAAACAAGATCATCGGCTGTTAACGCACCTTCATAGCTGTTAATTTCGTTACTTTCGCCATAGTAGGTATTTTCAATATTGAGGATTTTCTGCCCTTTTTTAGCCAGCGCCCGTCCCGGTAAAGCAGGTGCTTTGCGTAACGCAGCAAGCAAATTCCGGGTAGGGTTTCCATTGGCCTCAAGACCGGTTCGTTTCTGGAATTGTTTTATGGCTTGCTGGGTTCTGAGCCCCATCAGTCCGTCAGCAGGCCCGGGGGGGATACCGATGCGTGCCAGTTGCCGTTGAATATTTGCCACAAGGCTTTTCCTGGCTGAAAGCTCAGGTTTTTCTACAGGCTTACGTACTTCAAATGACGCTTGCTCAGCTTCACGCTTGTCTGATGTCGCTGTTTCATCAGTCGTAATCACATTTTTGATGCTTTTTCCGAAAGAGCTGAACAAGCCCTTAACTTTCCCCAAGCCTTTGCTCAGACTTTCTGTAACCTTTCCTCCACCTGACGAACCGGTTTGATCAGTTTCCTGCTCCTGGGCATAAACCGGTGCTGCCAACACAAGCATGGCAAGTGTAGTGAATACGAGTCCCTTTTTATGCGTTTTCATTTCTTTCCTCCTTTCCCCATTGTTTCTTTCGCGCTTTTTACAGCCTGGCGCATATCAAATGTAAAACCATAATCTTTCGCAAGCGCGGCACGTAACATATAACGGGTTGACGGGCTGGCATCACTTTGGGACAAGGCATCATTAAGCTCCTGCTCGAATGCTTGCTGATCAGACTTGCTTGCGATGCTGAATTTACCCGTGTATGTCTTTTTGCCAGTCTGTGCCGACCATTGGTAATTTTTACCCGGTAGTAAATATTTTGAAGGCACCCGGATTACTTTATTATTCCCTTCCGGGGCCAGCCTGGCCAAAGTGCTGCCGGATCCATCCTTGAGTTCAAAGCTGTTCAACACACCCACTTTGGGACTCTGTAATGAAATGCTGAATGCGACTTCCGGCATCAGCATCTCGCCATAAGGAAAGCCCGGGATGCGTTCAGTACTTTTAAGGCGTTTACCCCCGTAATATGTCTGTGGTGACGAACTGAAAATAGCCTTGACGATTTGCAGGAATTGTCTTGATTCTTCCTTGTTGCTCAGATTATCGATATTCACATGGTCGGTTTTTTCCACACGTTTACACAGGGTCTGGCCAACTTTGTTAACAAAACACAAAACAACGGGACAACTGACGGTTGCTGATTCACAATTATCGATAGAGTCCCCCGCCATATAGGATGTACCCCCCGACGTTATACAGCCTTTCTGACCGGACTGAACGGCACACACCCCCGCTAATAAAGGCTGCATAAGAAATAATGCTGCCATCACTATAAAAATACGTCCTTGCTTCATTTTATTCTCCTGTAGAAATCTATTAAATCAAGACTATGTATAGCCCTCCAAAAACCACCAGGAAGTAAATAACATGTTTGAGAAAACGATCTATGTGCAAATACTGGTCATTGTTAATCCTTTTAGGATCTTCAGTATTTTTAGAAAAACCTGATGGATGAACAACTGTGATGTAAGCGCCCATCCCGGTAATAACTGCCGCAGGGTGTAGCCAGACATTCCACCAACCCAGGGCAAATGCGGCGAACAAAATGGCTAGAAATGACAAAGCGGCGGGTAAAAAAACCTTCACAAACCTGAGCATCAGTTCATGGGTGCCCGAAATCTGATTGCGCACGCATACAAACAGTATAAAAAACAGTATAGCCGCTATAAAATCGACAATGAGTGCGACCGGCTTTGAAAGAGCGGATATCTTGAAGGCATACGAATAATAAGCAGCAACGTGGAGATATAATCCGGAAAGTTGGCCAACGGGTGTCTGATATTTATCACCAGAGCCATAGTCTCCACCGAGAAATACAACACGATCTTTCAGACCTGACAGATCTTCCGAACCGCTGCCGAGGGATTTGAGCGACGATAACCGGATCAAATCAATTGATTCAGGAAATTTGAAATTGATGCGCTGGTAGTCTTTGACTTCTATGGCAGGTATGCGTAAGCCCAGAATCTGTAAAAGACTTTTTAGTTCCTGATCAGAAAAATCGCAGATTCGTGGAACATAGTCATCTTTGAGAGGATTAACAGGTTTGCGAAACTGGCGATGGAGATAATCGTCGCCCAGTCCTTTGGCAACCCGGTAAGCCTCATATCCCAGAATTGGCGTGCCGACAGGCATGTTCATGGTGGTGTTCTGGGTACCCACTATGTCCGGCAGGGCAAAACGGATCCCGCTTGCACATATTTTGTGCATCCAGTCGAGCTTGGTATTGATTGAAGCCGGCAACATCGTCGGCATGGGCGTAATTAATATCAGCTGTGTTGCAGAATTTTTTACTGCTGTGATTAAATCAGCCGTGAACTGCTTCTCTGCCTGGGAAGGGGATGGAGAGGGAGAAAGATCCAGGTCAACGGCAAGTACTGCCGGGGCATTCTTTGCTGCAAGCAGGTCGTTGAACAGCAGCGTCAGTTTAGTGCGATCCAGCGGTGAAGCCTGGTCAAAGTCACGTTCAAACATTTCATTGGTGATGACCACAACCTTTATCGGTCGATTTTCTATTTCACCACTACTCAGCGAACCAACCGACCCAGTAAGAGGCAAAACAGCCCGGGCCATTCTCAGTGTATCGATGTTGAGCCATTCAAGTCGGTGGAAATAATCTGTTATCTGAACGCCGGACGCGACGAAAAGTGCAGCCGACACCAAAGGCAGCAACATCCTACGCCATTTAGATGAAAATAAATCCAGGCATGATCTTACGTCATGCCACATAGTGTACATCCATGACCACCGGCGCCCCCAGCGTTATCCGGAAAGAATCGTCCTGCTTACTATTGCGTCAGTGTATAGGATGAACAGCGCTTGAAGTCAAGATTTCGTTCACGCGCTGCCTGACACCACGCAGCATGGTGCCAGTGTGATATTGATTTTTTTCAGCGGGTTATCATCGCATTCATGATCGAGTGACTATTTAATACAGGTCAAGCCACCCATATAGCTTTGTAAAACAGCTGGGACACGTACCGAACCATCCGCTTGCTGGCAGTTTTCGAGCACCGCCACCAGTGTGCGTCCAACCGCCAACCCGGAGCCATTCACGGTATGCACCAGTTCCGGTTTGCCGGTGTCGGGATTACGCCAGCGTGCTTTCATGCGCCTGGCCTGAAAGGCTTCGAAGTTACTGCAGGAAGAAATTTCCCGGTAGGCCTGCTGGCCGGGCAGCCAGACTTCCAGGTCGTAGGTCTTGGCGGCAGAAAAGCCGATATCACCACTGCACAGGTTGACCACGCGGTAAGGTAAAGCCAGTTTCTGCAGAATGGTTTCTGCATGCCCGGTCAGTTCTTCCAGCACGGCGTAAGAATCTTCCGGGCGCACGATCTGTACCATTTCAACTTTTTCAAACTGGTGTTGCCGAATCAGGCCACGGGTATCCTTGCCGTAAGAACCGGCTTCCGAGCGAAAGCACGGCGTATGCGCTGTGAGGCGCAATGGCATTTTGTCAGCTTCCACAATTTCGTCACGCACAAGATTGGTCAACGGAACCTCGGCGGTCGGAATCAGGTAAAGCGGATCATCGCCACGCGTGGCGAACAGGTCTTCCTCGAACTTCGGCAACTGTCCGGTACCGCGCAGGCTGTCTGCATTAACCAGGTACGGGACGTAACATTCCTGGTAACCGTGCTCCCCGGTATGTGTATCGAGCATAAATTGTGTCAGTGCGCGGTGCAGGCGTGCAAGCGGTCCGCGTAACACGGCAAAGCGGGAACCGGACAACTTGACCGCCGTATCGAATTCCATGCCGCACAGCTGTTCGCCGATATCGACATGATCTTTTACCTCAAAATCAAACGTCGGCACCTCACCCCAGCGCCGGACTTCCAGATTGTCCGCCTCATCACGACCTTCCGGCACGGATTCGTGCGGAATGTTGGGTATCGACATGAGCAGCGCATCCAGCTCATTCTGTACCGTTTCAAGTTCATGCCGCGCGCTATCAAGCTGTTCACCAAGCCCGGCCACTTCATCCAGCAGTGGCTGAATGTCTTCACCAGCGGCCTTGGCCTTGCCGATCGCCTTTGAACGGCTGTTTCGTTCAGCCTGCAGGGATTCAGTTTTAACCTGAATCGCCTTGCGGCGTGTTTCCAGCGCTTCGATGTTTTGCTTGTCCAGCACAAAACCGCGCCGTTCGAGTTGTTCGGCAACGGCGTCGAGTTCATTTCGAACGTATTTCGGATCCAGCATGATGCTCTCTTGTTCGGGTTCAGTCGTTCATTTCCGCTTGCCAGCGGACAATATGACCCTCACCGATCAAATCAGTGAGGTGCTTCAGAATATGCTCAACTTTTTCAGGGCTGTCGAAGAATTCCACCGTAACCGGCAAGTCCAGCGACAGATCAACCAGCGATGACGTATGCAACCGGCCACTGCCACCAAAGCCACTCACGGCACGGAAGACGGTAACCCCGCGCACTTTCTCCTCATTGTGAAGTCGCTTCAGCAAGGGTTTCAGTGTCTTGTCTGCTTCGGTAAGGTATACACGAACGAAAGTAACGGTTTCCCAGTTCATAACTGCCTCGCTAAAATAACACCGAACCCTGCGGCCGTGATACACAACACCACACTAAGCAGTGTGTTCACGAGGGCACGGATATATTGCCCGCCTTCCATGAGCAACAGTGTCTCGATGGAAAAGGTCGAGAAGGTGGTGAAAGCACCAAGCAGGCCGATCAGCAGGAAGGCCCGCACTGCGGTGCTTTCCAGTGAACGTTCCAGAAGCCAGATATACAGGAAGCCCATCACCAGGCTGCCCAGCACATTGACTGCCAGTGTGCCATACGGAAATTCACGCCCTGCCATGGTGTAAACCGCAGTGGACATCCAGTAGCGCAACACAGCACCAAGTGCGCCACCGCCAGCAATAGCAAGTACCTGACTCATGAGCGTGAAGGATACCGGAAGCCTTGCCGGTACGCATTCATTTGTCGGCCTCGCGACGGTCACGTTCGTGCAGGCGGGTCAGTTTTTCGGCAATTTTTATTTCAAGACCCCGATCAACGGGCTGGTAGTAACGTCGGCCCGCCAGTTCCTCAGGGAAATAGTTTTCGTTGGCGGCATAGGCGTCCGGCTCGTCATGGGCATAACGGTAGGTCTTGCCGTAACCCAGTTCCTTCATCAATTTTGTCGGCGCATTACGCAAATGCAGGGGGACATCCAGTGAGCCCTGTTCGCGGGCATCTTTCATGGCCGCTTTCCACGCCATGTAAACCGCATTACTCTTGGCGGCACAGGCGAGATAGACCACGGCCTGGGCGATGGCCAGCTCACCTTCCGGACTGCCCAGTCGTTCCTGTGTTTCCCAGGCATCGAGCGCCAGTGCCAGTGCGCGCGGGTCAGCATTGCCGATATCTTCAGAGGCCATGCGTACCACCCGCCGGGCGATATAAAGCGCATCACATCCGCCGTCAATCATACGCGCCAGCCAGTACAGGGCGGCATCCGGTGCCGAGCCGCGTACCGCTTTGTGCAAGGCGGAGATCTGGTCGTAGAACGCTTCGCCACCTTTATCGAAACGGCGCAACCCGCCTCCAATCACTTCCGCCAGCACCGATGCGTCAATATGACCTTGTTCATCGGCAAGATCACTGGCGATTTCCAGCAGGCCCAGCGCCCGTCTTGCGTCACCGTCCGCTGCACGCGCCAGTTGTTCCAGTTGTGTGTCCTCTACCGTAAGGCCCAATGCGCCCAGACCACGCTCATGATCCCCGAGAGCCTGTTGCAATACGTTGAGAAGGTCCTGTTCATCCAGGCGTCGCAGGACATAGGTGCGTGCCCGCGACAACAGTGCATTGTTTAATTCGAACGACGGGTTCTCGGTGGTGGCACCGACAAACAGCAATGTACCGTCTTCAACAAAAGGCAGGAAGGCATCCTGCTGTGCCTTGTTAAAGCGATGGACTTCATCAACAAACAACAGCGTCTGGCGTTTCTCGACAGCCTGGCGCTGTTTGGCAATTTCAACCACCTGGCGTACATCCTTGACACCGGCCAGTACGGCAGAAATCGCGACAAATTCAGCACCGGAAGTTTTTGCCAGCAGGTGTGCCAGCGTGGTCTTGCCGGTGCCGGGCGGTCCCCAGAAGATCATCGAGTGCAACTGGCCGCTTTCCACCGCAAGGCGCAGCGGCTTGCCGGAACCGAGGATATGCGTCTGACCGATAAACTCAGCAAGCCTGGTCGGTCGTATACGATCCGCCAGTGGCCTGAATGCGGCCAGTGCCTGACTCATGGGAGGTCGCCGATCACATCCGTGCCGGGCGGCAGTGTCAGTGTGAACAAGGCCGGGTCGATTGGCTGATTCAAGCGGATATCGGTAAAGCGAATCTGTGTCTGGTTGCCAAAACTGTCGCGTACCTCGATCACTTCCAGCCGGCCCTTGCGCAGACCGATTTTGACATGTTCAACGGCGCTGTCCTGCCCTTTCGGTGTCAGCTGAAACCAGTCCATACCGGCTTCACTACCCAGCGGTGTGGTATTCATCACTTCGGACAGGGGCCGCAGGCCACTCAACAGCATGGCCGGCGTGTTTGCCAGGGTATCGTCGACGGGACTGACACTGGCCTGTTCAAGGTCGGCATCATAGTTCCACAGCCGCTTGCCATCAGCGACGATGACCTGCTGGTAGGGCTTCAGATAGTTCCAGCGGAAATGCCCCGGTTTGCTGATCCATACTTCACCTCTGGCATCCTGCACGGGATCACCATTGGCATCAACAACACGTTGGGTGAATGTTGCCTCGAAGGTTTTCAGCGCACTGAAGTAATCACTGACCGGATCGGCACTGGCCGCAAACGGTAACAATACACACAGCATAACGAGCTTGTGTAAACATCTGAAACAGCCGCTGGAAGTATAGCGCTGATATAGCATTGTCATCATCATTCTGCCCGGTTGTCTTTCATGCCTTCACGCCTCGGGTGGCGGTGGCGCAAGCACTTCACGGTTCCCGTTGGATTGCTGTGGTCCGACGATACCGATGCTCTCCATTTGCTCGATCATGCGTGCCGCCCGGTTATAGCCGATCTTCAGGCGACGTTGAACGCCGGAAATAGATGCCCGACGCGTCTCGGTGACAATACGCACCGCTTCATCGAACAGAGGATCGCTCTCTGCATCATCACCCGTCGGCAATCCACCGCCGCCTGGCAGGAAGTCCGCCGTGGTTTGCAGGATCTCTTCAACATAATCCGGCTTGCCAATACCTTTCAGATGAGCGACCACGCGATGCACTTCCGCATCGTCCACAAAGGCACCGTGAACACGCGTGGGGATAGCTGTACCGGGTGGCAGGTAGAGCATATCGCCATGCCCGAGCAACTGCTCGGCACCGCTCTGATCGAGAATGGTACGGGAATCAATCTTGGAGGAAACCTGGAACGCAATACGCGTCGGGATATTGGCCTTGATCAGGCCGGTAATCACATCCACTGACGGGCGCTGTGTCGCGAGAACCAGGTGTACACCGGCAGCACGGGCTTTTTGCGCCAGCCGTGCAATCAGCTCTTCCACCTTTTTGCCGACGACCATCATCATATCGGCCAGCTCATCGATAATGATGACAATAAACGGTAAAGGTTCGAGCATCGGTGCCTGCGGGTTTTCCTCCAGCACCTCTTCCGGGTTGAACAACGGGTCCGGAATCGGCTCACCCTTGTCGATAGCCTCCCTCACCTTCTTGTTATAACCACCAATATTACGAACACCCAGTGACGCCATTAATTTATAACGCCGTTCCATTTCACCAACACACCAACGCAATGCATTGGCCGCTTCTTTCATGTCAGTAACGACCGGCGTCAACAGGTGTGGAATGCCTTCGTAGACAGACAACTCCAGCATCTTCGGATCAATCATAATGACCCGCACATCTTTCGGTAATGCCTTGTAGAGCAGACTCAGCACCATCGCATTGATGGCGACCGATTTACCGGAACCGGTGGTGCCCGCTACCAGCAGATGCGGCATGCGTGCCAGGTCGGCAACAATGGGATGCCCGCCAATATCCTTGCCGAGGGCGAGTGTCAACGGTGATGCTGCCTCGTCGTAGTCACTGGAAGACAGGATTTCACTCAACGCCACAATCTCGCGGCTTTCGTTGGGGATTTCCAGGCCGATCACCGATTTGCCCGGAATAACATCTACAACACGCACGCTGATGGCCGACAGACCACGGGCAATGTCCTTGGCAAGATTACTGATCTGGCTGACCTTGACGCCCGAACCCGGTTGCAGCTCAAAACGGGTAATCACCGGCCCTGGCTGTACAGCCACCACTTCGACCTCGATGCCAAAGTCTGCAAGCTTCATTTCCACCAGCCGGGACAAGGCTTCCAGTGCTGCTTCCGAATACCCGTCAACATGCTCACGGGCATCGTCCAGTAGCGACAGGGGCGGCAGTTCAGTGTTGGGTGGCGCATCGAACAGTTTGACCTGTCGCTCTCGCTCGACCCGCTCACTGGGTTCGACTTTGCGGATAACAGGTTCAATGCGTGGCGCCTTGCGCTTTGCGATCTTCTGTTTCCTGCGTTTAGTTTCCGACGGTTCTTCACGCAGTTTGCGCGCACGTCGCGCCTCGCGCTGCTCCCGCAATAGGGTCACGCGCTTGCCCAGCCAGGCGATGAAAGTCAGCGCCAAACGGCCGGTCCAGTCCATCAGGCTGAGCCACGACAACCCCGTGAACAGTGTCACACCAGTCAGAAACAGTGCCAGCAGGAACAGCGTCGCACCAAGAAAACTGAACAGCGAGGCGAGATTTTGTCCGACCAGATTACCGAATACACCACCGGCATCCAGCGGCAGGCTGCCTGGCTCGACGTAGAAATGCAGTGTTGCCAGCCCGCAACCGGAAGCGACCGTCAGCAGGAATCCGGCCCAGCGGATACTCAGCACATGAACATCGATGCCTCCCGTTGGTGTGCGACCGCGGTAGACCAGCCAGCCACTGAAACCCACCATCAGCGGGAACAGGTAAGCCATCACCCCGAACAGGTACAAAAAGATATCGGCAAACCAGGCACCGACCACTCCGCCAAAGTTTTGCACCACGTCGCTCGGGCCACGGTGCGACCAGCCGGGATCGTCCGGGTTATAAGTCACCAGGGACAGGAAAAAATACACCGCGAGCGCAGAGAAGATAAACAGCATGCCCTCGCGTAGCCCCTTGCTGACCTGTGGGTTGATTTTGGGCGTTTCAGCTTTTTTGCGACGCGCTTGGGCCAAGGTAAGAATCTTCGCTAAGTATAGTATTTAAGATATTAAAAGATAGAGCGATTTTACTTCTCTTTGAGAGAAGATAGCAAGGCAGGATGGCAGACCTTACCGGCCCTGACATTAATCCCCCGCTGCAACGCCCCGTGCTCATTCAGCGCGCCGTTCGCCAAGGGTAACAGGAATGGCGACAACGCGGCGGAAAGCGCCTGTGAGGCCGTTCCGGGCACGGCACCGGGCAGGTTGGTGACGGCCAGATGAACCACGTTATCCACACGATAGGTTGGGTGGACGTAATCCGTGGGACGGGTGGTTTCAATACAGCCGCCCTGGTCCACAGAAATGTCCACAATGACACTGCCGGCTGACATGCGGGATACCTGTTCTGCGGATACGACATGTGGCGCCCGTGCGCCCGGGATCAGCACGGCGCCCACCACCAGGTCGGCTTCCAGCACGGCCGACTCGATCCGGTCAGGCCAGGCATACAGGGCCGTCACATTGTTGCCCACCTCACGCATGGCTTCCAGGCGTTCACGTTTGCGATCAAATACCGTGACCTGTGCGCCCAGTCCGGCGGCCACACACACCGCAGCACCGCCCGCCACGCCAGCGCCAATAACCACCACCCGGCCACGCTCTGCACCGGGCGTGCCGCCGAGCAGCAGGCCTTTCCCACCCTGAGGCGCATGTAACAGCCCCGTACCCAACTGTATCGCCAGCCGACCGGCAATATCGCTCATGGGCGCCAGCAGCGGCAAAAAGCCGCTATCATCCTGCACGGTTTCAAATGCAATGGCCGTGAGTCCGATCGACAACAACTGCTGCATCAATTCCGGTGCAGCAGCAAGGTGAAGATAACTAAAAAGAATATGCTCACGGCGCAGAAAAGCCAGGTCCCCTTCTACCGGTTCCTTGACCTTGACGATCAGCTCGGCGGATTCGTAAAGCGACTTCGCCGAATCACAGATCGTTACCCCGGCGCTGCGATATTGCGCATCCGGGTAACCGGATGGAACGCCGGCACCGGTTTCGATGAACAACTCATGTCCTGCTGCGACCAGTTCGGAACACGCATCCGGCACCAGGCCAACACGCCCTTCCAGCGGTTTGATTTCACGGGGGACCCCGATGTGCATTGCTTCTCCTTTACCCTGTCCGGGGCATTCCGTACCATACGCGGCTGATCAGACTGAACCCCCGTCGTTGTTCGGAGTAATTATACATGAGCGAAACCAGACACAGCCGTCTTCTGATACTCGGCTCCGGCCCGGCCGGTTACACCGCCGCCATCTACGCTGCGCGTGCCAACCTGAACCCGGTACTGGTGACCGGACTGGAACAGGGTGGCCAGCTCATGACCACCACCGACATCGAAAACTGGCCGGGAGGTGCGGAAGGTTTGCAAGGCCCTGAGCTGATGGAAAACATGCGCGAGCACGCCGCGCGCTTTGACACCGATATCGTCTTTGACCTCATTAACGAAGTTGACCTGAAACAAAAACCCATGTTACTGAAAGGTGATGCGGCCACCTATACCTGTGATGCCCTGATCATCTGCACCGGCGCCTCGGCACAGTACCTCGGCCTGCCTTCGGAAGAAACCTTCAAGGGACGCGGTGTTTCCGCCTGCGCGACCTGTGACGGGTTCTTCTACCGCGAGAAGCCGGTTGCTGTCATTGGCGGAGGTAATACCGCCGTTGAAGAAGCCCTGTACCTGGCCAACATCACCTCGCACGTCACGCTGGTTCATCGCCGCGATGCACTACGCGCTGAAAAAATCCTGCAGGACCGCCTGTTTGAACGCGAAAAAGAAGGCAAGGTCACCATTGAATGGAATCATGTACTGGATGAAGTGCTTGGTGATGATACCGGTGTCACCGGTATGCGCATCAAAAATGTGAAAGATGATACGACCAAAGACATCACACTGGATGGTGTGTTCATCGCCATCGGCCACAAGCCCAACACCGACCTGTTTGCGGGCCAGCTGGAGATGCACCAGGGCGGTTACCTCGACGTCAAAAGCGGGCTGGAAAGCGATGCGACCGCCTGTAGTATCGAGGGTGTTTTTGCCGCCGGTGATGTTGCCGACCACATCTACCGACAGGCAGTTACCTCGGCCGGTTCCGGTTGCATGGCTGCACTCGATGCAGAACGTTACCTGGATGCGCTGGCGCAAAAGAAAAACCAGGGTAATTCAGGGTAATTCATTTTCCATCATTTCAGCACCTCTCCCGTCATTCCGGCGAATGCCGGAATCCATGCCATTCAACACCTCTGGATACCGGCCTTCGCCGGTATGACGGATTAGC
>CAZVBD010000002.1:29873-43653 GCA_964625255.1 uncultured Thiohalobacter sp.
ATTAGCTGGTATGGCGGGGCAGCAGGTGTGACGGATACGGATCAATCAGACTGAAATGTCCGTTACAATGCTGGTATGAAGCTGGACATATTCAACAGTATTGACGAAATCCCGGCAGCCCGATGGAATGCCGTGTCCGGTACCGGCAATCCCTTTCTCCGCCACGAGTTTCTGGTCGCCCTGGAGCGCCACGGCTGTGTCGGGGAACAGCATGGCTGGCTTCCCCGTCACCTTGTCGCCTGTAATGATGATGCAGAGCTGATCGGTGTGGTACCGATGTACCTCAAGGATAATTCCTACGGCGAATTCGTATTCGATACAACCTGGGCCGACGCCTACCAGCGGGCAGGACTGCCCTACTACCCGAAATCCGTCGTCGCCATTCCCTACACGCCAACGCCTGGACCGCGCATCCTGGTACATCCACAAGCCTGTCGCGATACCGTATCAACACAGTTGATCGACCTGGCACGACGCTGGTCACAGCATGAAGAACTGTCATCATTGCACTGGCTGTTTACCGACAAAACGGATACAGAACAACTCCATAAGCAAGGCTTTTTATTGCGGCTCGGCTGCCAGTTCCACTGGGAGAATGCCGGTTATCGCGATTTTGAGGACTACCTGTCCGGCTTCAATGCCCGAAAACGCAAGAAGGTACGCCGGGAACGGCGTTATGTTCAGGAACAGAATATCGATATCCTCACTGTACACGGTCACGAGGCCACGGATTTACAGCTACAGACCCTGTACGATTTCTACCGAATCACCTTTGAGAAAAAATGGGGGTACGCCACCTTGTCGCTGAATTTTTTCCGCGAAATTGCCGAGACCATGGGTGAGCAGCTGGTGTTTTTTATTGCTGAAAAACAGCAAAAAATGGTTGCCGGCGCCATCTGTTTCCGGGGTGACGATACACTCTATGGTCGTCACTGGGGCTGCTATGAGGATTACCACAGCCTGCATTTTGAAGCCTGCTACTACCAGGGTATTGATTACTGCATTAAACACGGGCTTAAAATATTCCAGCCGGGCGCCCAGGGTGAGCACAAAATCAGCCGCGGGTTTTTACCGACACCCACCTGGTCGGCCCACTGGATTGCCAACACACAGTTCCGTGAACTGATTGCACGTTTCCTTGACCAGGAGACCCGGGCCATGCACGAATATATTGAAGAACTGGGTCAGCGTTCACCCTTCAGGGCACCGGTTCCGGCATGAACCAGCAAGGGCCTTTCTGGATTCCACCGGATGATGCCAATGCCGGCTTCCCGGATGTCAGTCTTGCACTGAGCGAACCGGACGGCCTGTTGGCCATCGGTGGCGACCTTTCACCTGAACGGCTCCTGAGCGCCTACCAACGCGGCATTTTCCCCTGGTACAGTGATGGGCAACCGATTCTGTGGTGGTCACCGGATCCACGGATGGTGCTCGACCCACAGCAACCGAAAATATCACACAGCCTGCACAAACTGCTGCGGCAGCAACGCTTTGAAATACGCTATGACAGCCATTTCGAAGCCGTCATCAAGGCCTGCGCCGCACCGCGCGATGACCAGCCCGGCACCTGGATCACCGATGCCATGATGCAGGCCTACATCACACTGCACCAGCTCGGACACGCCCATTCCATCGAGTGCTGGCAGGGTGGAAAACTGGTGGGAGGCCTGTACGGCATATCGATCGGCCGGGTGTTTTTTGGTGAATCCATGTTCAGCCGGGTTCGCGATGCCTCAAAAGTGGCATTCGTGCAGCTCTCCCGCCAACTGGTGGACTGGCAGTTCGGATTGCTCGACTGCCAGGTATATTCCTCTCACCTGGCCAGTCTTGGCGCCTGCCCTATTCCGCGTGAACAATTCCTGGAACGGCTCAATGTGTTGTGCAGGCTTGATCCCGTTCCCGAGGCCTGGCAAACCCCATGAACCGCAACAGCCAACCCGATGATTCACACCAGACCCTGCGTTTTTACGCGGCGGCACCACAGCGATGCAATTACCTGGATGATCGCGATGCCATCTCCGTCTTTGCGGATCCCGGCGTGACACTGTCAACCCACATTTACCACAAGCTCGCACCACTGGGTTTCCGACGCAGCGGCAACAGCCTGTATCTCCCTGCCTGTCCCGCCTGCAACCAGTGTATACCCACGCGTGTGGCCATAAACCGATTCCGCCGCAGTCGCAACCAGCAACGCGTCTGGCGACGTAATCGTGATGTAAGCTGTACACCACTGGATGCCGATTTCCAGCAGGAACATTTCGAGCTGTATCGCCGCTACCTGTCGCTACGGCACAGCGGCGGCGGCATGGAGAACCCGGAGCCGGAAGAATACCTGGGATTTTTAACCAGCGACTGGAGCGACACCCTGTTCCTGGAATTTCGTGCAGACGACGCACTGGTGGGTATCGCCGTCACGGACTGCCTGCCGGATGCGCTCTCATCCGTCTACACCTTCTTCGACCCCGATTTCGCGGCGCGCAGCCCTGGAACGTTGGCCATCCTGACACAAATCGAAACGGCCCAACAGCTGGGGCTGAGCTGGCTCTACCTGGGCTACTGGATACCGGATTGCCAGAAGATGGCATACAAAAATCGTTTCAGACCCTTGCAGGTGTTCCGCGACGGATGCTGGCAGGATTTCGACCCGGAAGTGAACTACGCCACACCGCCGGAAACGGTCAGCCAGCAGCCCTGACTGACAGCAACAGGATAAATACCCCCGCAGGACGGAATTCAGTTATACTTAGCGGCTGATTCAGCCAGTATACAAGAGAGGAAAGGTGGCCAAAGAAGATCACATTGAAATGGAAGGCACAGTCATCGAGACCCTTCCAAACACCATGTTCCGGGTAGAACTCGAAAACGGACACGTCGTGACCGCACACATTTCCGGCAAAATGCGCAAGCACTACATCCGCATCCTGACCGGTGACAAGGTGACGGTTCAACTGACACCCTACGACCTGACCAAGGGCCGCATCACCTACCGGGCACGCTAGGCCTCTTCTTTTTCCCTGATGTCGTGAACCAGCTCACCGTCTTCCGAACGGATGATCAGCTGCCCACCGTTCGCCAGCCGTCCGAATAACAGCTCTTCCGCCAGCGGTTTCTTGACGTGTTCCTGGATAACACGCGCCATGGGGCGGGCACCCATTTTGGGATCAAAGCCGTGCTCAGCGAGCCATTCGCGCGCTGAATCTTCAAACTCGATGGTCACGCCCTTCTCCTGTAACTGCGCTTCCAGCTCGTAGATAAACTTGTCCACGACACGGGTAATCACCGCCGGGTCGAGCGCGCGGAACTGAATGATAGCGTCGAGACGGTTGCGGAATTCGGGGCTGAACAGTTTCTTGATCGCTTCCATGCCATCGGTGGAATGATCCTGGTGCGTGAAACCAATAGACGGGCGACTCATTTCAGAGGCACCGGCATTGGTCGTCATCACAATCACCACGTTGCGGAAGTCCGCTTTGCGGCCATTATTATCGGTGAGCGTACCGTGATCCATCACCTGCAACAGCAGGTTAAATACATCCGGGTGTGCCTTCTCGACTTCATCGAACAGCACCACAGAGTGTGGGTGCTTGTTAATTGATTCGGTCAGCAAGCCACCCTGATCGAACCCGACATAGCCCGGCGGCGCACCGATGAGACGCGACACCGTATGGCGCTCCATGTACTCGGACATATCAAAACGAATTAACTCGATACCCAGAATCAGGGACAGCTGACGGGTTACTTCGGTCTTGCCAACACCGGTTGGTCCGGCGAACAGGAAAGACCCGATGGGCTTGTCTTCATTGCCCAGCCCGGAGCGCGACATCTTGATCGCGCTGGCCATGGTCTCAATGGCTTCGTCCTGACCGTACACCACCATCTTGAGATCGCGCTCAAGGGTGCGTAACGAATCCTTGTCCGAAGAGGACACGGTCTTGGGCGGTATACGTGCGATCTTTGAAACAATGGCCTCGATATCATTGACACCAATCGTTTTCTTGCGCCGTGATGGCGGCAGCAGCCGCTGACTGGCGCCGGCCTCATCGATAACATCAATGGCCTTGTCCGGCAGGAAGCGGTCATTAATGTAACGTGATGACAGCTCCACCGCCGTTCGCAGGGCTTTCAGTGAATACTTGACCTCATGGTGTTCTTCAAAGCGCGACTTCAACCCCTTGAGGATACTGACTGTCTCGTCAATCGTCGGCTCCGGTACATCGATCTTCTGGAAACGCCGCGCCAGGGCACGATCTTTTTCAAAGATGCCGCGATACTCCTGGTAGGTGGTCGAGCCAACACACTTGAGTTCACCGGACGCCAGCATCGGTTTGATCAGGTTGGAGGCATCCATCACACCACCCGAGGCAGCGCCTGCACCGATAATGGTGTGAATTTCGTCAATGAAGAGAATCGAACCTTCTTCCTTGCGCAACTGGGTCAGCACACTCTTCAGACGTTTTTCAAAATCACCCCGATACTTGGTGCCGGCCACCAGTGCACCAAGATCCAGCGAATAGATCGTTGCATTAAGCAGCACGTCCGGGACATCACCATCAACAATAAGCTTGGCCAGCCCTTCTGCCAGCGCAGTTTTACCGACACCGGCTTCACCCACATACAGCGGGTTGTTCTTGCGGCGACGGCAGAGAATCTGGATCGTGCGCTCCACCTCGTGACGACGGCCGATAAGCGGGTCGATCTTGCCTTTCATGGCCATTTCATTGAGGTTGCTGGCAAAGTTTTCCAGCGGCTTCTTTTGTGGTGCTTCAGCATTACCGGGCGCTTCGGTCTCGGGAGCAGCTTCTTCCTCATGCGCGTCACCGGACACTTTCGAGATGCCGTGAGAAATGTAGTTCACCACATCCAGTCGTGTGACGTCCTGCTTGTTGAGGAAGTAAGCGGCCTGGGATTCCTGTTCGCTGAAAATGGCGACCAGTACATTGGCGCCCGTAACCTCTTTCTTGCCGGAAGACTGCACGTGGAAAACAGCCCGTTGCAGTACACGCTGAAACCCCAGGGTCGGCTGGGTTTCGCGGTTATCATTGGGCGGAAGTAAGGGTGTGGTTTCTTCGAGGAATGTCTTGAGTTCTTTCTTTAATATGTCGAGATCGGCACCGCTTGAGCGAAGCACCTCGGCAGCAGCAGGATTATCCAGTAACGCGAGTAACAAATGCTCGACCGTCATGAACTCATGGCGCTTTTCACGCGCATCTTTAAATGCCAGGTTGAGTGTAAACTCCAGTTCTTTGCTTAACATCTTGACCACCTCGATTACTGCTACTGCATTGCGCTTCTAGGCCTCCTCCATGGCACAAAGTAACGGATGTTCATTCTGGCTCGCAAACTCATTGGCCTGCGCAACTTTTGTCTCCGCCACTTCCCGTGTGAATACACCACAGACACCCTTACCCCGGGTATGTATATGAAGCATCACCTGTGTTGCTTTCTCCCTGGGCATACCAAACAACTGTTCCAGCAACAAAACGACAAACTCCATCGGCGTATAATCATCGTTGTGCAACACGACTTTATACATCGGCGGCTGCTTGAGCCTGGGTCTGGCTTCCAGTACCGAAAGCCCCTGATCCCCTGATTGTCGCGTATCCTTTCCCATATACAGCAAGTTTAACTGATTAGACCATTCCCGGCGTCAGAATATCAACGCTTTTTTGACACAATACACCTGAAATATACATTAGCAAAGCGCGTGCCTAACCCTCTAAATCACCGGGAAATCTGCCGCTTTGCAGGTACTTGACTAATTTTGTCAGGAGACTAACAATACCGTGATCCCTGTGAGGGATCAAAGGAGGGGTTGACTTCATGCCTGGGGGGTGTGAGGCAGCACGTTCGACATAAAAGAAAGGTGGGAAATCCACCATAGAACAGAAGTGAGGATACAAGCCATGGCGACAGGAATTGTTAAGTGGTTCAGTAATGCAAAGGGTTACGGTTTCATCTCACCAGACGAGGGGGGCGACGATATTTTTGCCCATTTCTCGTCTATCGAAATGGAAGGTTACAAGAGTCTGAAGGAAGGCCAGCATGTCGAATTTGACGTGTCAGATGGCCCGAAAGGCTTGCAGGCCAGCAAGATAATGCTGGCCGCAGGTGCGATTGCGGCCCAAGCCCAGATCTAAACGTTAATCTTTTTCTCACAACGACGCAGAGCACACAAAGAAACAAACTGTCCTGGTGTGCTTTGCGTTTTTGCGAGAGTTTATCGTTTGCGGACGAGTCCCGGAACAGCCAGCGCTAACGCGCGACGGTCTGGTGCGCCTTACATATTATTGACGATAGCCTTGCCGAAACCTGAGCAACTGAGCTTTGTGGCACCGTCCATCAGGCGATCAAGATCATAAGTCACCGTCTTCGCTGCAATCGCGCCCGAGATACCCTTAACAATAAGGTCAGCCGCCTCATTCCAGCCCATATGCCGCAGCATCATTTCGGCTGACAGAATCAATGACGCGGGGTTAACCTGGTCCTTGCCGGCATACTTGGGTGCAGTGCCATGCGTTGCCTCGAACAGGGCCACCGTATCGGAAAGGTTTGCACCGGGCGCCATACCAATACCACCAACCTGTGCAGCCAGTGCATCGGAAATATAGTCACCGTTCAGGTTCAGGGTTGCAATCACACTGTATTCTGCCGGACGCAACAGAATTTGTTGCAGGAAGGCATCGGCAATCACGTCCTTGACGATAATTTCCTGACCGGTCTTCGGATTTTTAAAACTGCACCAGGGGCCACCGTCGATTTCTTTCGCGCCAAACTCGTCTTTCGCCAGTTCGTAACCCCAGCTTTTGAAGGCACCCTCGGTGAATTTCATGATGTTGCCTTTATGCACCAACGTCAGCGAATCACAGTCCTGATCGATGGTGTACTGAATTGCACGTCGTACCAGACGTTTGGTGCCATCTTCTGAAACCGGCTTGATGCCAATACCAGAGGTTTCCGGGAAACGAATCTTGGTGACCCCCATTTCATTTTGCAGAAAGTCGATAACTTTTTTTACTTCGGGTGAACCGGCTTCCCACTCGATACCGGCATAAATATCTTCCGAGTTCTCACGGAAGATAATCATATCGGTCTTCTCAGGCGCCTTGAGCGGGCTTGGCGTTCCTTCGTAATAGCGTACCGGACGTTGGCAGACGTACAGGTCAAGATCCTGGCGTAGCGCCACATTGAGTGAACGTATGCCGCCCCCGACCGGCGTGGTCAACGGACCCTTGATGGCAACACTGAACTCACGGATAGCATCCATCGTTTCCGTGGGTAACCAGGTATTTTCACCATAGATTGCGTTGGATTTCTCCCCGGCGTAAATTTCCATCCAGCTGATTTTTCGCGTTCCACCAAAGGCCTTGTCGACCGCAGCATCCACGACATCACGCATCACTGGCGTGATATCAACACCAATCCCGTCGCCTTCGATAAACGGCACAATGGGCTGATCCGGCACATTCAATGACAGATCGGCGTTGACAGTAATTTTCTCACCCTGATCGGGTACGGTAATGTTCTGATATCCCATGTGGATTCCTGACTGGACTGATAAAGATCGCGCGATTGTACCAGAGGCTTGTGGCCACACAAATAAAAAACCCCCGTAACCGGAGGCTACGAGGGTTCAGGACGACGTTAAACTGTCGTTTTTAGATATCGCCGCCAGCAGCGTCGATCAGCGCTTCTTCAATCGCGTTAGGTGCACACATGATATTGAAGAAAGTAGCGCCAGTATCGCTCTGGATCATAGGCAGGTTAGGCCAGTTGATCGCAATGCGGAAACGGGCATACAGCGCATAGACATCACCGTCGGAGACCAGGATCTCATAAGGCAGGTGACCCGTGGAACGGAGAGCGCCCTTGTCGACGCGGCTCATGATGTACTCGTCACCACTGCAACCACTGTCGTTCAGTGCTACACCGAACACGGTTTCCTTACGACCCGGGATATCGATGCGATAGACCTTGGTGGCACCGCCACGACCCTGTGCCAGACCTTCCTCGACAGCCGCTACGGCTTCGTCATAGGTGTCGTATTCAGCCAGCTCGCTGGGGTCGTCGAAGTATTCCATACCGAACATATAGTGATACTTGCGCAGGTCGGCAGCGGTCAACTGCTTCTCACCGGTACCGAAGGTCTTTTCATTACCCAGAGCAGACTCAAGCTTTTTCAGGGCATCAGCCGGTCCGGCCGTATCTTCCAGACGGTAGGTGTTGGCAAGGTATAACGGGTTGGTATAGCTGACCTGGATCTCATCCCCCACTTTGGTCACTGTGACACGCTGACCAGCAATATAACCACCAAATTCAGTACTGGCAGCCGCTTTCTTCAGCTCATCGTTAGTGAAAGCCATGACAATGGCGCCGTCATAAGGTGAGTAGGAACCGGCAATTTCAAAACCGGCAGCTTCAACCTTACCCTTGACTTCATCGGCCACAGCCTGGATATCACCGTTGGTCTTGTACCCCAGTACAAACGGTTTCAGGATTTCTTCGGCAAAGGCATTGCCGAATGTAAGCGCAACCAGTGCGCCAGACAGAACTATCTGTTTTACGACTTTGAGCATGATGACTCCTCCTCACGTTTTGTCGTGATATGCTTTATAGGTTTCTACTGAAATCTGCGCGGGGCAACTCCAGTATTATTATTATGGCCTTCGCCTCTTTGCCGGTTCCCCGAGTTCGTTAACCTGCTCACGTTCCTGAGGAACCGGAGGCGAACCCGCGCAAATCAGCGTCGGTCATGGTCGTTACTTTATGTCGCCGGGAGGTAATGTCAAGTCTATGACGCATCTGCCGATCAATTATTTTCATGCCTCGATACAATTACAAGTGATAACTGATTGTTTATACTTTAAATCATCCCCTTACCAAGGCTTTTTGCAAACATCATGATCTGGAAACCACACGCTACCGTTGCCGTTATTTGTGAAAGAAACAGACATTTTCTTATGGTTGAGGAACGCGTCCATGGCCAAATCCGTTTTAACCAGCCCGCCGGCCACCTTGAAGACAACGAAAGTCTCATTGATGCCGCCATACGCGAATGCCGCGAGGAAACCGCCTGTCTCTTTCAACCCCGTGCACTGATCGGCCTTTACCGTTGGCGAAATACCAGCAATAACGACACTTATCTCCGTGCAACCTTCAGCGGCGACTGTACCGACGCGGATGCCGAACAGGCACTGGATGACGACATCATTGCGGCCCACTGGCTGACACTCGATGAAATCCGTTCGCGTGAAGCGCAACTCCGCAGCCCGCTGGTTTTACATTCCCTGCAAGACTACCTCGCCGGCAAACGTTACCCGCTTGAGATCCTTGTCGATGTCTAGACTGGCTCGTCGTGCCGGCGCAGGTCGGCATCCATGAACAGGCGCCGAGTGATTGTCGGTCTGTCAGGTGGTGTGGACTCCGCCGTTGCCGCCTACCTTCTCCAGCAGCAGGGCTACGATGTCGAAGCCCTGTTTATGAAGAACTGGGATGAAGACGACGAGGCGGGTCATTGTCCGGCAGAACAAGACCTGATCGATGCCCGCGCCGTTGCCGAACAACTGGACATCAAACTGCATACGATCAGTTTTTCCAGCGAATACTGGGATAATGTATTCGAATATTTTCTTGCCGAGTACCGTGCCGGACGCACACCCAATCCCGACATTCTCTGTAACCAGGAAATCAAATTCCGCGCCTTCCTCGACTACGCACTGGGTCTTGGTGCGGACTGGATTGCAACCGGACACTACGCACGCATTGCAGGCGAGACAGATGCACGTCAGTTACTGAAAGGTCTTGATCCGGACAAGGATCAAAGTTACTTCCTTTACCGGCTTGGCCAGCATGCACTGAACCACACGCTGTTCCCGCTGGGTGAGTTACATAAACCCGATGTACGCGCTATAGCAGAACGCGAAGGTTTTCCGAACTTCGCCAAGAAAGACAGCACTGGCATCTGCTTTATCGGTGAACGAAAGTTCAGGACATTTCTGGAACGTTTCATTCCGGCCCAACCGGGAGATATCGTGGATACCGAAGGACAGGTCATCGGTCGCCACGATGGATTAATGTTCCATACCATCGGCCAGCGGCAGGGGCTTGGAATCGGTGGGATACAGGGCAGCAACAGCGAACCCTGGTACGTCTGTGGAAAAGATATCGACAGGAATCAACTCATCGTCGCCCAGGGCAAAGACCACCCCGCCCTGTTCCAGTCCGCACTGACAGCCAATGACATGCACTGGATTTCAGGCACCCCACCGGGTATTCCACTGGATTGTCAGGCGCGCATTCGCTATCGCCAGGCAGACCAGGCCTGCAGGATTTGTACGCTTGAACATAATCACTGCGAAGTAACATTTGACGTGCCGCAACGTGCCGTCGCACCGGGGCAGGCTATTGTATTTTACAGCGGTGACCTTTGTTTCGGTGGCGGAACCATACAGCAATGAGCAAACATTGCTATCTGCCTAATTTTTAAAGAATCATTTCATTTAGCCGATGAAATTCAGTGGGCCTTGATGGCCCTGCTAACGAGTTTGATGGCTTGTGGAATACCCAATTAATAAGCAAAACAAGACTTTCGGGTTTCTCAATTCACTGCGCGGTCGCTATCTTGCGATTGCCGGCGCGCTTGCGTTTGTCATTCTCAGCAGCGCCTGGACAGCCCAGTTCTATCTTTCACGCACCGAAACGCAGAGCCGCGTCAACATCAATATCCGCAATGAGGTCATTGAGTACAGCCGCCGGATTCGTAATGCCATCTGGCAGGCTGAAAATGCACAGAAAGACTTCCTGCTGACGCCACTGCAAACCTACCAGTACACCTACAATAAAAATTTTGAATCAGCCCTGCGCAATACATCAGTACTGAAAGAAATAACCTGGATCCGTCATACGGGGCTTGAAAATGATATCGAAGAACTTTACGCCAACATCAAAACACTGAAACAGGCATCCGCTGAACTGGCCGGGATACGCAGCAACATCGAACGCCTGTTTCCGACCACCCCTACCCTGCGAAATATCATGTCTGCCGATAACCAGGGGTTCTATACCGCAGCGACTTTGGGGCTGAATGAATTCAGTGGTAGCAGCATGGATCAATCCGCCCTGGAAACCCGCGAGCTGTTCGCACTCTCTCGACATGAATGGGTACGCATGATCAGCAGCTTCCGCCTGTACCTGTTAAACCTCATGGGCATCTTTGGTAACCCGGAAACCGGACTGCAAACGCAGGCCGATAATATCAATATACAGTACCAGCAGATTCAGCAAATGCTGGACACACTGGACGCCAGGGAACAGCGGAGATTGCTCGGGTTACAGGGCAGTCAGTCGTTGTACGACATGAAACAAACGGCTGATGACTGGTGGAAAGCCTATGAAAAAATACGGGCCACACACACATCCGGCGAATGGCGCGCCGATATCCCGTTTATAAAAAACACCATCAGACCGCTTTACGACAAGATCTGGCGCCGCCTGCTGGAGCTTGACCAGTCTCTTGGGAAATCTTTTTCAGAGGACCTGAACAGTCTGGCACAGGTCGCCAGGAGTAGTACCTATACACTCTGGGGACAGGTCATATTGTTGTTGCTGGCCATCCTTGCCGGATACTACATCCTGCAGCGAAAAATTCTGCAACCTGTCAGCACGGTGACACGCGCACTCAGGTCGGAAATATGGGAGAAAGACACCGGTATTGAAAACCTGCTTTCGGCACAGCTGGAAGAAACTCATGACCTGATCCAGGCATTTACCGATACCTCACAGAAAATTCGTGAACGCCAAAGTCAACTGGAATACCAGGCAACGCATGATGCCCTGACTCGCCTGCCCAACCGGGTCCAGCTCATGGATTACCTTGAGAAGGAAATTATCCGCGTCAGGTCACAAAAATTACCGCTTGCCCTGCTGTTACTGGACCTGGATCGTTTTAAGGAAATCAACGACACGCTGGGACATCAGCTTGGTGACAAAGTCCTCCAGGAGGTGTCGAAACGTCTTCTTTCCTGTCTGCGGCAAACGGATTTTGTTGCCCGACTGGGTGGTGACGAATTTGCCTTGCTGCTATCCGGGACCACGATCAGCTATGCCGAAGAAGCGGCCCAACGGGTTGTACAAACGCTGCAAAAACCTCTGAAAGTTGACAATTTTCAGCTGCACATCGGTGGTAGTATCGGTATAGCCCTGTATCCCCTGCACGGTGAAGACCCCGGCACCCTGATTCGCTGTGCGGACGTCGCCATGTACGACAGTAAACGGCTGGCATGCGGTTACGTCACCTATGACCCGGACAACGACCCCAACAGCATCAACCGCCTTACGCTGGTCAGTGACTTCCATGATGCACTGGAAAACGACGGGTTCAGCCAGTATTACCAGCCCAAGGTCGACATTAAATCCGGCCAGGTAATCGGCGTCGAGGCCTTGTTGCGTTGGGAGCACCCCGAGCATGGCTTTATTTCACCGACTGAGCTGATCCCGCTGGCTGAACAGACCGGAATGATAAAAGACCTCACTCGCTGGGTGCTGAAAACCGCCATGCGGCAGTGCGCCAGTTGGCAGCAACAGGGGCTGGAACTCAGTGTTGCGGTCAATCTGTCCATGTGGGATATCCAGGATGCGCGACTTGCTGACTACATCAAGGAATTATTTGAACACTATGCGATCGACCCACAACACCTGGTTCTGGAAATCACCGAAAGCGCCATGATGGCCGACCCCGAGCATGCCATTGAAACCATGGACCGGCTCGCCGCAATGGGTATCAGGCTGGCGGTGGATGACTTCGGCACCGGCTTTTCCTCCCTGTCTTACCTGAAAAGACTGCCTATTCACGAACTGAAAATCGACAAGTCCTTTGTCATCGATATGTGCAAGAATGATCACGATGCGGTAATCGTTCGCTCGACTATTGATCTGTCCCACAACCTGGGACTTGCTGTCGTGGCCGAGGGTGTAGAGGATCAGGAGACCTGGGATCTGCTGGAAATTCTCTGCTGCGACAAACTGCAGGGCTACTTTATTTCCAGACCAATGACAGCCGATTTGTTCGAGGAATGGTTGCAGAACTGGAAAGTCTATCCTTCCCTGACCCGCTACAAAGCAGTCATGGAATAGTCCCGGCGGAGGGATACTACTGTAATGAGCAAACATAACACCGAGGACCAGACACTGGCCTTTGCCGGTATCCTGCAGGCACTGCAACTGGTACAGCAGACAGCCCACGGCAAACCCTGCGACCTGGCGCCCATGCAGACCAGCCTTGGCAGTATTCTGGTGGTCGACTCAGACTCGGTGGAAGCCGTATACGGCGGCGTGGAAAAACTGCACATGGGCCTGCTTCTGCTGAAAACACAATTCATCAGTGGACGAGGCAAGCCCGATGCAGAACTCGGTCGTTACCTGATTACGCTGCTGCATCTTGAGCGCAAGCTCAGTCAACGTGCCGACCTGCTCGATTGCCTGCGCACAGGCATTGAGCGTGCACAGGTTCAGGCAAAGCATTTCGATGTCATACACAACAACCTGGTTGCCAGTCTTGCCGATCTCTATGCCAACACCGTAAGCACCTTGCAACCACGAATCATGGTCAATGGTCAGCCGGAACGATTAACAGATACCATCGTCGCCAACCGGGTACGCGCCCTGTTACTTGCTGCCATGCGTTCTGCTGTGTTGTGGCGCCAGTGCGGTGGCACGCGGTCGGGACTGATTTTCGGGCGCAAGAAAATGGTCCAAATGGCCGAAATGCTGCTTGAGCGAACAAACA
>CAZVBD010000003.1:0-41552 GCA_964625255.1 uncultured Thiohalobacter sp.
TACGACCTGAATCAGGATGTACACGGCGCCCGCTCATGCGTTTGATAATTTCCTCATCATCGACATCGATCTCCACCACCGCATCAATATCGACACCCTGCTCACGCAGCGCCTCGGCTTGTGCGAACGTGCGTGGAAAACCGTCAAACAGGAAACCGTTTTTGCAGTCATCCTCGCTGATGCGTTCCTTGACCAGGCCCAGGATAATTTCATCAGAAACCAGTCCGCCGGCATCCATCACTTTTTTGGCTTCGATACCGAGTGGCGTTCCCGCCTTGACCGCTGCACGCAACATATCGCCCGTGGAGATCTGCGGTATACCGTAACGTTCCTTAATATAGTTGGCCTGAGTACCCTTGCCCGCACCGGGGCCGCCCAGCAAAATAATTCTCATGGTGGTTTCTCCTTTATTGTCGGTACGATAACAGGGGTATCGATTATCCTCAGCCCGGTGCATGAGCAACACACAATAGAATATATACGGGGATGCGGAAGATTTATGAAGCCACCAGGAAGCGCGTTCCGCTCAGTTGAGCTGGATGCGCTGTCCCCAGGGCACCTTGCCCCGGCCCTTGACCAGCCACAGCACCGGGTAACCGGGTTCCCGTTTGGGGAACTCGCCCCGGGCATCAGTAAAGTACACCAGTAAATCAGGCTGTTGCGCCAATTGATCCAGCCACTCGAAAACCGGCGTGAATCGCGTGCCACCACGTCCCTCAATACCTTCAGGCAGGATGAAGGTTTCCCAGGGTTCATAGATCCACGGCCCGTTTCTGCACAACACCGCATCACAACCATGCAGTACCAACCGGGCGCGCATCTGCCCCTTGATGGCGTCGATTTCACTGACGAATTCCCGCATTTCCGTATCATTGACAGAGCCGCTGGTATCCAGCACCACTGTGACATTGACCTGCGTACTCTTCAACGTCGGCAGTATCGCGTCCCCTTCGCACCGCGAGGGCCGCTGGTAACTGTAGTCATCACGCGCCACTGCCGTCATGTAACGCGCCAGCAACATGCGCCAGGGCAGCTGGGGTTGCAGCAGATGATCGACCAGCCGCATCATGGCTGCTCCCAGTTTGCCGGCCTGTTTGGCCTGTTGCGCTGCGCCCGCAAGCCGCTGCCGCCACTGTACGGCGAGCTGTTCCTGCTCGGATTCGCTCAGTGGCCTCGGCTGTCCGTCCTGCCCCGGATCAGAGTCTTCATCCTGTGTGCTGCCATGTCCATTGTCCTGATTTTGATCAGGCTCCTGTGACTGACCCGCCGATGAAGACTTTCCGGATGCGTTCTCCTGGTCATAGAAGTGGTCGTCGTGCGTTTCTTCCTCGGTATCTTCTTCAATAAAAGGGTAGATTTCCTCGGCCATCATGCCTTCAAACCCGCTTTTCAACAGGATACCGGGCGGTGGTTTTAGCCCGTCCTGAATCAACAGGGGGTTGATTGCGAGGTCGCAAGCCACATCCCAGCGTTGTTTGACACGGTGCTGACGACGCGCAAAGTGCGATAGCGCACAGTGCAGGGCTTCGTGCGCCAGTACAAACTGGGTTTCATCCAGGGACAGGTGACTGATATATTCGGGGTTGTAATAAAGCGCACGAACATCGGTACCGATCGTCCTGCAACGTTCCGGCTTTGTCGCCTGCATAGGCAAACGCAACACCAGCGCACCGAGAAACGGCCGGTCAAGAATCAATCGGGTGCGTGCTGCACTGAGTTTGGTTTCGATATCGTCCGGCATGCTACATATCGAACAACATCACATCAGCGACGGTCTTGGCCCAACGGGAAAACTGCGGCACCTGGAACAGATCCTGGCCAATTGCACGGTGCATGTCGGAAATCAACATAACACCCATTTCGCGTTGGGGGAAAGTACCGGCGTAATCGATGATATGCCCGAATATGTTCTGTGCGTCATCATCATCACGAACGCGAATTGCCCGGCCTACCAGTGCTGAAGCAACGGCATACTGGAGATCGGTTTCCTTTGGTACACCGACCTTCTCTCCCCGGGTAATGGCGTCAATATCCGGCAGTTTGTCGAGATTATCGACAAAAGCATGCAACTCGATCCCGGCGGCAGGACCCACACAGGCTTGCAGGGCTTCAACCATCACGGCGGAATGGCTGTCGAATTTTTGTAACGCGCGGTGAGCGAACTCCCAGGAACGCGGCGAAGGGAACGCCACCGGGTTATGAGCCGGGTCAAATTCAAACAACAACTCCGGACGAAAGCGCAGGAAGGCGATCAGGCGTTCATCAATACCGTTGGCATAGGCCCAGGCCACCCAGTCATCGAGATTTACGTCCAGTTCATAATGTGAAAAGCGATTGGCCAGCGGCGCCGGCATACTGTAAGTGACGCCACGGTCGCCCTGCCGATTACCGGCAGCAAAAATCGCCCAGCCATCCGGCACCTCGTAGGCACCCAGCCGACGATCCAGAATCAACTGGTAGGCCGCTGCCGATACGCTCGGTGGCACCGAAGTGATTTCGTCAAGAAACAGAATGCCCTGTTCACCGTGGCGTTCCGCGTCCGGGAGCATGGCCGGCACGGCCCACTCGACACTGTCACCGACACGAAACGGAATACCGCGCAGGTCAGTCGGTTCCATCTGCGACAGGCGGATATCGATAACCGGCACCTGGTGGCGGGTAGCGATCTGGGCCACGATCTGTGATTTACCCACCCCGGGTGGACCCCACAGCATGACCGGCGTGTGCTGGCCGTGCCGAACACTTCCGAATTCAGTTTCAAGGATGGTCAATAGCTGTAATGGGCGCATGTCTGCTCCAGTTGAACGAAGGCGTTCAGACACCTCCACAAAGGCGCCACATGTTACTGAAAGCCACACCGAAATGCATGATCACTGTAAAAATACAACAGAACACAGAGGGTTAAACGCACCGGCGTTCAGGACTGTCGTACTGTGAAAAATCGGCTCAATATTTTTCCCGCGCAGCCGTTACGGAATATTATCAAATAGACAACTAAACAAACGCTACATGCTTTCACAAGACAGTTGTATTAAACGCCTTTTGCTTTGCTCTTCAGACAAGGGAAAACTGGAACCACTTCGCAAACGCTTTGATGCCGCCGGTATCCAGGTGGACTGCGTGACGCACGCCGAAGAGGCACGTCAACTGCTGTGGGACCATCACTATGACGGTATCGCCATTGACCTGCTATTGGCTGACCGTGATGGTATTTCCTTTGCCATGGAGCTGCGTCAGGAACATCCCCGCACCTCTGTGCTGGTGATCTCCACAACGCGCGAAACAGAACGCGGCGACAGCGGCCCCGACTGGCTCACGCGGTCTACCGACTACGCACGTCTGATTTTTGCCCTGAAACAGGCCAGCCAGCGTGCCGCCGGACGCCCGCCGAAAATTCTCCATGTCGAAGACGATGACAGCCTGGCTGACCTGGTACAGAACACCATCGGCAACCAGACCCAGCTGTTCCGCGCCCGCTCCGCACAGGAAGCACAGATCGCCATGGCGTTACGCGAATACGACCTGGTATTGATCCGCACCGATGTCCCGCAAACCAATGTCAGCTGGCAGGACACACTAACAAGTCATCAACCGCTTGCGATCAACACGGACCCACACAATGATCCTGTGCTGAATATTCTCAACAATCTGCGTCGTCCGGCGTTCGTCCACGAGGCTGCCTACTGCTAGGCAAGGCTTGGGGTTCTACCACTTCAGACTGCGCAACTGACGGCGGGATTTCTTGTCCGGCTTGCTCAATGGCCGCGGTGTGCTGGCCGAAGCCAGCTGGAACTGTTCTGTAACAGCCTCGCGCTTAAGGATACTTTCTTCTGATTCCCGATACAGTGTTTGCGCTACGCTGGCCGGGCCACGTCGTGCAGACAGGATTAGCACCTCAATCTGCCAGGTCAGTCCGTTTCTGTGGATATCCAGGCTATCACCGACCCTGACCATGCGCGCCGGTTTCACACGTGCACCACCAAGCCGTACCTTGCCACCCGAAACAGCATGTGCAGCAATACTGCGCGTTTTGTAAAAGCGTGCTGCCCACAGCCATTTGTCAATACGAACCGGTTCACTCATGTGCTGGCAGCATGGGCGGCATCAAGCAGTTGTGCGTAAGGCACTGCACCATCCAGACGTTGCTCACCGATAAAAAAGGTCGGGGTTGCCCGCACACTGAGGTCACGTGCAGCCTGTCGGTACTGCGCCAGCTTTTCTGCCGACGCCGTATCATCCCATGCTGCTGCAATCTGGTCATCGTTCATCCCCGCCGCACGTGCCAGCGTTTCAAGAACCGTACGATCGCCAATGTTCTGACCTTCAACAAAAAATGCCTCAAACAACGCATTATGCAAACGATAGAATACCGCTCGACCCAGTGGCTTGGCCGCTTCTGCCAGTAACAGCGCCAAACGTGAATTGGTGGTAAATTCACGCGTTTTTAATGTGACACCTTCACTGACAGCCATTTCATTCAGCGTAGCCATCATGGTCCGCCAGCGTTCGTTGTCGTAACCCAGCGACTCGATGGGTCGACCTTCAGCCGAGGTCTCCGGGTGGATCTCGATCGCGCACCAGTTCACCCTGAGATCAAAATGCTCGCGCAGGCGACTGAGGCGCAATTCCCCGATATAACAAAATGGGCAGATGTAGTCGCTGAATACCGTTACTTTCAGCAACGGCTTGCCTGCCATGATTAGTCCGCTATCTCGACGAGTATGCTGTTCAAACGTTTCACAAAGGCGGCAGGATCATCCAGCTGCCCACCCTGGCTCAACATTGCCTGCTCGAACAGCAGGCGTGACCAGTCCGAGAAACGGGCCTCGTCATTTTCCTCACGCAAACGCTCCACCAGCGGATGTGCCATATTAATCTCCAGCATGGGTTTGCTGTCTGGGACATCGTGCCCGGCCTGCTTGAGCATCTGCTGCATATGCATGGCCATTTCCTGCTCGCCGAGCACCAGGCAGGAAGGCGAATCGGTCAGACGCTGGCTGCTGCGTACCTCGCTGACTTCATCAGTCAGCACTGCTTTTACCTTGTCGAGGAAAGCCTTGTATTCTTCTTCGGTCTTCTCGTCTTTCTTTTCCTCATCATCACCACCGAGCTTGCCAAGATCCAGATCACCCTTGGCGACTGACACCAGTGGCTTGCCATCAAATTCGGTCAGGTGCGAGACCAGCCATTCATCGACACGGTCGCTTAACAACAGGACTTCGACACCTTTCTTGCGGAACACTTCAAGGTGCGGACTGTTTTTTGCTGCTGAGAAACCATCCGCCGAGACATAGTAGATCTTGTCCTGGCCTTCCGGCATACGACTGATATAGTCCTCCAGTGAAACAGTCTGCTCTTCGCTGTCGGTATGCGTTGAGGAGAAGCGCAACAGTTTCGCAATCCGTTCACGGTTGGCAAAGTCCTCGGCTGGGCCTTCTTTCATCACCTGACCAAACTGTTTCCACAACTCGGCATACTGTGTCGGCTCGTTCTTTGCCATGTTTTCCAGCAGACCGAGAACCTTCTTCACCGAAGCGGCACGAATCGTGTCAATAAACTTGTTCTTCTGAAGGATTTCGCGCGATACATTAAGCGGCAGGTCGTCAGAATCCACCAGGCCACGAACGAAACGCAGGTACTGCGGCATCAGGTTTTCGGCATCGTCCATGATAAATACACGCCGGACATACAGTTTAATGCCGTGGCGACGATCACGATCCCACAGATCAAACGGCGCTGTCTTGGGAATATAAAGAAGGCTGGTATAGGACTGCGTACCTTCTACCTGATTGTGTGTCCACGCCATCGGTTCGCCAAAGTCATGCGCAACGTGCTTGTAGAATTCCTTGTATTCCTCGTCGCTGATGTCCTTCTTTGGGCGCTTCCACAGGGCGGAAGCATTATTGACAACCTCGAACTCACCTTCCTTGTCTTCTTCCTGGGACGGCATTTCGATAGGCAAGGAGATGTGGTCGGAGTAGCGGGTAATAATGGAACGCAACCGCCAGGCATCAAGGAACTCATCTTCGCCTTCGCGCAGGTGCAGGATGATTTCAGTGCCACGGTTGTCTTTCGTTATATTCGTCAGGCTGTAACTGCCTTCACCATCCGACTCCCATTGCACAGCCTGGTCAGCGGTCTCGCCTGCGCGCCGGGTCGTCAACGTCACCTTGTCGGCGACAATAAAACAGGAGTAAAAACCAACACCGAACTGCCCGATCAGTTCCATATCGTGGGTCTGGTCACCGGTCAGGGACTCAAAGAACTGCCGCGTACCTGACTTGGCAATGGTGCCGATATTGTCCACGACTTCCTCGCGGGTCATACCGATGCCGTTGTCGCTGACGGTGATCGTGCGTGCGTCCTTGTCAAAACTGACGCGGATTTTCAGATCACTGTCGCCGTCGTACAACGCATCATTGGACAGCGCCTCGAAACGCAGCTTGTCGCAGGCATCGGAGGCGTTGGATATCAGTTCACGCAGGAATATTTCCTTATTGGAGTACAGCGAATGGATCATCAACTTCATCAGCTGACGAACTTCAGCCTGAAATTCCATAGTTTCTTTCCGGGTTTCTACGCTCATGTTCTAAAACCTTTAATTTGAATCAAAAAAGTGACGGGGACTACAGCCCACTGGTCGGCGTTCCCTCCGCACACCACATGGGGATTCGTTCAATGAATTTCAACACCCTCACGCGCCAGCAATTGGCGTTTTATTGCGACCAGCCGCCCCGATGTCTGGCCCGCGAATCCGCCAAGACCCCGGCTCGGGACAATCCGGTGGCAGGGGATGGCCAGCGGGACCGGATTGTGCCGGCAGGCATTCCCCACTGCCCGCGCACCACTTTGCAGCCGAACCGCGAGTTCACCGTAGGTCATCACCTGCCCTGCCGGAATAGCTTGCAGGGCCGCCCACACACGTTGCTGAAACGGGGTTCCCTCAACCATGAGCGGTACCGATGGCAGAACAGCCGGTGTCTCAAGATAACGCAGTATGGCCCGCTGTATGCGGCGTACTGGTGCACAATCAGCCGCCACGAGGGCAGTACGGCCATCAACAAACTGCAAACCACGCAGGCTGTCACCACCGAGTATAATAGCCAGACGGCCGACCCGGCTGTCGAACACAGCATCAAAACGCGTGGACTGTGTCATCACTGATCCTCCTTTTTTACCGCATCGACCAGGCGCAGGCGCTGTATTTCACTGTTCAGCACGGCCTTGCGACTGGCATCGCGCGTTGCGCGCATGAGGCTGGAATAAATACGCCGCGCATCATCCAGCAATCCGGCCTTGACCAGTGCTTTCGCCGCCCGGTAACGCGCGGTCTGTGCCCAGGGATCCATGGCCTGTGGATCGACGAGCGTGGCTGATTTGAGGTACAGGTACGCGGCCTGGTCAAACTGTTTCAGTGCCTGCAACGACTCCGCCATCCAGAACAGTAATTCACGGCGTTGCTGGGCTTCCAACGGCTTTTCCAGCAGAGCGTCAAACAGCTCCAGTGCTTCACGGTGATGCTGCACGGTTTGCAGATCGAACAGAATCTGCAGCAGACGATCGACACGTTTGCTGTCCCAGTCAGCGCCTTCTTCTGTACTCAGCAATTGCTGTAACAAGGCAACTCCGGCCGACACTTCACCCGTATAAATCGCAACCCGGGCACGGCGCAGGGTCCATTCAAAGCGATCCTGTCCGCGTGGTGGCTCGGCCAGCCCGGCCATCAACCGTGAGGCTGTGTCGAGATCCCCTGTTTCCAGCGCTTCATCGATGAGGCGATACCGTACTATGGCAGGAAGACGGTCAGCCTCTGCATAACGCGTTGCGTTGAGATAAAGGGTGCGCACCAGCTGTTTGCCTTCCGGCAATTCGTCCAGCAGACCGACCAGGTACTCGTGCGCCAATGAACGACGCTGATTATTACCCGCATATTCAGCCAGTACCGCAAAGAAAATTCTCGCCCGCAGCGGATCTTTTTCCATCGCCTCGGTCGCGGGAAAATACCAGTCGTCGTCATTACCGAGCAGGCGCTGTTCCTTGTTACCAATCTGCTGTCCCAGGGCCAGGTATCTCTGCCAGAGGCTGTCGGCATTGACCTCCGGGAACAGCAACGCCAGCTCCGGGTCAGGCCGTAAAGCGAGGGCATGTTCCAGGTAGCGTATTTCATCGTAAGGCTTGTCCGCCTTTGCAGCAGCGCGCGCCGCCAGTGACCACCAGGCTCGCTGCAGGCCGGGTGAAGTTGCAGCAGCGGCCTGTTGAGCGGCTTCATCGATGATCTGAACGGGTTTACTTTCACCTGCTGCCAATGCCGCCACCTGGTACAGGAATTCACCTCGCGGTTGACGCGTTCCGGCAAGCCGTTTCAGTGCGGAACGCGGGTGCCCGGCCTGCAGGGAAACACGTGCGCTCAACCAGCGCCATTCGCGGTTATCCGTGCCGTAATCCTGCCGGTAGCGCAACAGCGCAAGACGTGCATCCTCGACACGGTTTTCACGCACATAGGCGCGTACGACAAGACGCCGCCAGTGTTCCAGTTGATCGGGATCCGCATGCGCGCCATGTTGCCAGATCAGTATACGCATGCTGGCCAGTGCAGCAGGAATATCGCCGAGTTGCAGCAATGACTCAACACCAAGTGTTCTGGCGAAATGCAGGAAACGCTCATCGATGCCCGGGGGCAAGGCTTCCACGCGCTTTGCCAGCGCGTCATCCATATGCTGACTACGCAGGATCTGCAAGCGTTCACGCTCCCATGTCATCCAGTCGACCGGGTTATCTGCAAAGCCCGGTTGTTCCACGTCCATACGTTGTAGCGCCAGTTGCGGCGCGCCGTTGCGAGCAAGCTGGGAAATATCGCGCAGCGCCGAAGTATCGACAGCCTGCGCCAGTGGCATAACCATCAGCGACCACAAAGTCGCCAACAGGCCGGCGCTGAATCTTGTCAGGCCACAAACAAAAACGGGCAACCTGTGGCCAGGTTGCCCGTCATACTGCATCGGGGCGGTAGCCAAAGGCCGCCGCATGCCGTTAGAGCTTCTCTTTGATACGCGCAGACTTGCCGGAACGCTCGCGGAGGTAATACAGCTTGGCACGGCGTACAGCACCGCGACGCTTCACAGTAATGCTGTCGATACTCTGACTGTAGGTCTGGAACACACGCTCCACGCCTTCGCCGTGTGAGATCTTGCGCACCGTAAAGGCGGAGTTCAGACTGCGGTTACGTTTGGCGATAACCACACCCTCGAAAGCCTGCAGGCGTTCGCGGTTACCTTCCTTTACCTTGACCTGTACGACCACGGTGTCACCGGGTGAAAACTCCGGCACGTCCCGGGTCATTTGTTCTTTTTCAAGTTCTTCGATGATGTTGCTCATTTTCTCTATCCCCTGCCAGGGTCCTGTTCCGAATCTGTTGTTTGCTGCTCGCGGATATATTCCTCAAGCAACGCCTGCTGTTCATCACTGAGCTGAAGCTGTTCCAGCAGGTCTGGCCTGCGTTTCCAGGTTCGCCCCAGCGATTGTTTCTTTCGCCAGCGTTCTATGTCGGCGTGATGACCGCCGGTCAGAACCTCTGGCACGGCCTTGCCGTTTACCACCACCGGCCGCGTGTAATGCGGGTAATCCAGCAGGCCCTCCATAAAGGAGTCCTGCCCGGCCGAGTTTTCATCGCCCAGCGCACCCGGCAACAGGCGCGTGATAGCGTCAATCCAGACCAGTGCGGCGGCTTCACCACCACTCAGCACATAGTCGCCGATGGACCACTCTTCATCAACATCCTGCTCGATGAGCCGTTCGTCGATGCCTTCGTAGCGCCCTGCCAGCAATATCATATGCGGCAGTTCGGCAAACCGTCCAGCCGCCGCCTGGTCAAAACGACGACCCTGCGGACTAAGATAAATCACCGGACCATCACCGCCGACACGTGCCGCTTCAATCGCGTCATGCACCGGCTGTACCTGCATCACCATGCCGGGGCCACCCCCATAAGGGCGATCATCGACCCGGCGGTTGCGGTCATCCGCATAGTCGCGCGGATTCCACAGGCCCAGTTCCAGCAGCTGTTTTTCCTGCGCAATGCGCGGGATACCCCAGCTGCATGCGTCCCGAACCATCTCGGGAAACAGGGTCACCACATCAATGCGTGTGGCCACCCTAAAAATCCTTGTCCCAGTCGACGCGAATCCGGCCCTGTTCGAGATCCACCTCGACGATCACCTGCTTCATCACGAAGGGGATCAGTCGTTCCCGGTCACCTTTCACGACCAGCACATCATTGGCACCGGTTTCCAGCAGGTTATCCACCTGGCCAAAGTCATCACCCTGCGTATTCATAACCTGCAAACCGATCAGGTCTTTCCAGTAATACACACCGGGCGACAGGGCCGGCAACTGGTCGCTACGGATACCAATTTCGACCCCGATAAGCTGTTGCGCCTGATCACGATCCGTGCAATCCACCAGCCTCGCGACAACACCCTTGCCGTGTGCACGACCCTCTTCCAGTGAGGTTTCCTGCCAGTCACCCTGATCACGCCGCAGGTACCAGGGCTTGTAGGTAACAATATTTTCGCGCGGCTGTGTGCTGGAGTAGACCCGAACCCAGCCACGCACACCGTAGACCCCTGAAATACGGCCTACCGGAATAATGTGCGGTTCTGTTTCGCGTTGGCTTACTGCTGCTGATCCTTGAGCAGTTTGGCAACACGGTCCGAAGTGCGGGCACCCTGGCCGACCCAGTGCTGTACCCGTTCGGCATCAATCTTCAGACGCGTTTCACCACCGGTGGCAACCGGGTTAAAATAGCCGACACGCTCAATGTAGCGTCCGTCGCGACGATTGCGGGAATCGGTGACCACCACATGGTAGAAGGGCCGTTTTTTCGCACCACCGCGCGACAGTCGAATTGTTACCATCGTGACAAAACCTCTAATACAACACATTAATATTGCGCGCGGAATATTGGCCTGCGCGGAAAAGCGGGCATTTTACGCGTTTCCGGCAGAAAGTGAAGCACTTGCGAACAAATATCACGGCATGCCGGATAGTGTCTGAATTTTATGCCGCCCGGCAAACCACCCGCCACCATGAATCGGTAGACTTTCCAGAAAACGTCGACTTTCTTTACGCGGAAAATTTACACCAAAACATCGCCAAATTAATCAATTAATATTTTATATTCATATGGTTATCACAAAAATAACCCCCCTTGGTTTGTTACATAACTGTCGAATTTGTTTACATAGAAAAAAGTCGGATACAGCCCTCTCCCTGATAACCTCACATAACAGACTGTTTTTTCAGGGGTTGCCATTTCTGGCATGGAGCTTGCTCTTTCAGTTAGCGAGGGAACGATGTAAGTAACAAGATATGTCTGTGTTCTATGTACGAGGGGCGATTGAGCGCCAGCTGTCTTACAAGAATGGCCTGCGGCAATTGAAAATCCTTCCGTCAGAAATAACTGAGAATCAGCACTGACGGCAGGGGGGAAAGATTATAAATGCTCTACTGCTACGGCGAGCCTCACGGCTCGCCGCTTTTATGTCAGGGGAAAGGAAATCCTTGTGGCATCTTGCCCTTCAGGCCACGCATCATATTCTTCATGCCACCCTTCGACATTTTCTTCATCATTTTTTGCATCTGGGTGAACTGCTTGAGCAAGCGGTTGACGTCCTGAACCTGTGTCCCGGAACCGGCGGCAATACGTCTGCGCCGTGAGCCTTTGATAATACCCGGGAAAGCGCGTTCTTTAAGTGTCATGGAGCGGATAACCGCCAGCATGCGATCCATATCCTTGTCATTGACCTGTTCACGGACGTTTTTGGGTATCTGACTCATGCCGGGCAGCTTGTCCATCAAGCCACCCAGACCACCCATTCCTGCCATCTGCTCCAGCTGATCGTGAAAATCGGTCAAGTCGAAACGCTTTCCCTTGTGCAGCTTTTTCGCCAGCCGCGTTGCCTTTTCCTTGTCTACCTTGCGCTCGACCTCTTCGACCAGGCTGAGGACATCGCCCATCCCCAGAATACGCGAGGCGACACGATCCGGGTGGAATGGCTCCAGGGCATCAGTTTTTTCACCAATACCGAGGAATTTGATTGGCTTGCCGGTGATTGCACGAATAGACAGCGCCGCACCACCGCGGGCATCACCATCCGTCTTGGTCAGGATAATACCGCTCAGGGGCAATGCATCGTTGAAAGCACGCGCGGTATTGGCCGCATCCTGGCCAGTCATGCTATCAACCACAAACAGGGTTTCGATCGGTTGCACAGCCGTATGGACGCGCTGAATCTCATCCATCATGTCTGTATCGATATGCAGGCGACCGGCGGTATCAATAATCAGCACATCAACATGCTGTTTACGTGCCTGTTCAAGCGCGGCGTTCGCGATAGTGACAGGATCCTGGTCTGTGCTGCTTGGGAAGAAGACAGCGCCGACTTCAGTCGCCAGTGTTTTCAGCTGTTCAATAGCAGCAGGACGGTAGATGTCACAGCTCGCAACCATCACTGATTTGTTCTTGCGCTCTTTTAACCAGCGCGCGAGCTTGCCGGTCGACGTGGTTTTGCCGGAACCCTGCAGGCCTGCCATTAACACCACGGCCGGGGGTTGCACATTGAGCTGAAGTTCGTCGCAGGCCTCACCCATCAGCGCGACCAGTTCGTCATTAACAATCTTGACCAACGCCTGACCCGGCGTCAGACTTTGCATAACTTCCTGTCCGACAGCACGTTCCCGCACCTTGTCGATAAAGTCCTTGACCACCGGCAGCGCCACGTCGGCCTCAAGCAGGGCCATGCGCACTTCACGTAGCGCATCCTTGATATTATCTTCGCTGAGGCGCCCCTGCCCGCGCAGGCGCTTGATCGTGCCGGTCAGGCGATCTGTCAGATTCTCGAACATGCAAAACCTTCCCAGTTAAAGGCAGGATTATAGCGTGAAGCGGTCCCCGCCGCACAGGCGTTGCACATCCAGCGCTTCGATCTGGTCGCGGCACTGGTCCAGGATGCGCGTTTCACTGCCGGGCTTGAGATGGGTCAGAAAGAGCTGTGGACGGTGACGCAGTTTTTTCAGGTCAGCCGCCAGCAATCCCGGACAATAATGCCGTGCCTGCTGGCTGAGTTCGCGATCCTCATCCGGAAAGGCGCTCTCGACAATCAGCAAATCCAGTGTGTCGTGACGGTTGAGTGCCGTCCAGAACCCTTCATTACTGGTGGTGTCGCCGCTAAACGCAAAACTGCCAACACCGTTCTGCACCCGGTAACCTGCCGCCGGCACCGCGTGATTGACCGCGATCATTTCAACACTGCGGTTGCCAACACGCATTCGCTCACCCGGCTGCATCTCTTCAAAGCGCAGCACCGGCGCCTCGGCACTCGGCAGACAGGAGAAATCCGGCCAGATCTGCCAGTTAAAGATGTGCTCCTTCAAGGCACGCAGTGTTTCTGCCCGGGCGTGCAATATAATGGGTTCATGAATGTAGTCAAACACCGAATCGAGCAACATGGGTATACCGGCAATATGGTCCAGGTGTGAATGCGTCACAAAAATATGCCGGATTCTTTTCATCTCATCGAGACTGAGCTCCGTTAGACCGGTTCCTCCATCAATAAGGATATCGCCATCCACCAGCAGAGAGGTAGTCGTCATTTCAGTGCCAATCCCGCCACTGCATCCCAGTATTCTCAGTTCCATCGTCTTGATTCCGGTTATCACCTGATACCGGTAATGCGAGTACCGTGCCACGGCAATTCACACAGGAAGAGAGAACCGGCTCACAGTCTTCGCCCTTTTCCAAGCACATTTGCGTGATCCATGCAACACGGCAAACACAACTGACGCTGTACGTCAGTCTGAGTGACACTGTCGGGCGATTTCCTTTCAGGATAAGGCGGCAAGACTTTAAGCCCCCGGTGGCTTATGCCATCATTAGCGGATGAATGCGACAGGACTCGCCTTACCCGCTGTATTGCTCTATCTGCTGGCCACTGTCGGGCTGGCCATGCGTCTTGGCGGCTGCACATTGTCCATGTGTGCCACGCGTAAAATCATCTTTGTACCCGGCATCAGTGCCGCAATACTGCACGCCCTGGTTCTCTACCCGGAACTGATTACCGGACAGGGCATCAACCTGGGCTTCTTTAATGCAGCTTCACTGGTCGCCCTGCTGACCGTAGTGCTGTTGTTACTGACTGCCATCTGGCAGCCTGTGGAGTCGATTGGCATCCCGCTACTGCCCATCACAGCAACGACACTGGGGCTGGCAGCGCTCTATCCCAGCCAACATGCGATCAGCGCCACCAGCTGGCAACTCGACACCCATATCCTGTTTTCTGTACTGGCCTACAGCCTGTTCGTACTGGCCGCTTTCCAGGCGGTGCTGCTGGCCATCCAGGAACGCCACCTGCGCAATCGCCAGCCCGGCGGTTTCATCCGCGCTCTGCCACCACTCCAGGTGATGGAAAAACTGCTGTTCCAGATGATTGGTGTCGGCTTTACGCTGCTGACTATTGCTCTGCTGACCGGTTTTTTCTTCATCGAAGACATTTTTGCACAACACCTGGTACACAAGACCATCCTGTCGATAGCCGGCTGGATTATTTTCGGGGTATTGCTGTGGGGACGCTGGCGTTTCGGCTGGCGTGGCCGTACCGCCATCCGCTGGACACTGAGCGGCTTTGCCCTGCTGGCACTGGCCTACTTCGGCAGCAAGCTGGTGCTCGAACTGATTCTGACCGGCAACGCCTGACAAACCTCGTCGTCCGGCATACAATCCCCCCATCTACGGCGACGAGGTCAGACCTCCTTGGACGACATACCGCTTAGCGTGCTGTTCGGCATACTGGTGTTCCTGATCATACTGTCAGCATTCTTTTCCGGTTCAGAAACCGGGCTGATGACGCTTAACCGCTACCGATTGCGTCACCTGGTGCGTGCACGTCATCGCGGTGCAGTGCGTGCGCAGAAACTGCTGGAACGTCCTGACCGGCTTATCGGCCTTATTCTGCTCGGCAACAATTTCGTCAACATCCTTGCCTCCACGCTGACAGCCGTGATCGCTTTCCGTATCGCTGGTGAAACCGGGTTGATGGTCGGTGCTGCGCTGCTTACCCTGGTCATTCTGATCTTTGCGGAAGTCACGCCCAAAACACTCGCGGCGCTGCATCCCGAGCGAGTAGCCTTCCCTGCCGCTTTTGTTTACGGGCCGCTGTTGTGGCTGCTTTACCCTTTCGTATGGGTCGTCAACATCATCGCCAACTCCATACTCAAAGCGATAGGTGTTCGCCCCGAACGGGGCGATACCAATACCCTGAGCCAGGAGGAGCTGCGTACGGTCGTCCTGGAAGCCGGCGCCATGATCCCCAAACGCCACCAGGATATGCTGCTCAATATTATCGACCTGGAAAAAGTCACGGTCGAAGATATTATGGTGCCGCGCAAGGAGATCAGCGGCATCGACCTGGATGAGGACTGGAACACGATTATGCGCCAGATCATCTCCAGCCAGTACACGCGCCTGCCGGTGTACCGGGGCAGCATCGATCACGTCATCGGCTTTATTCATCTGCGCAAGATACTGCCTCTGCTGAAGCACGATGAGTTCGACAAGGAGGCACTGGAAAAATCCATTCGTGAACCCCTGTTCATCCCCGAAAATACACCATTGAACCGTCAGCTGCTGAATTTCCAGCGGGAACGGCGACGTGTTGGACTGGTTGTTGACGAATATGGCGATATCCAGGGACTCGCCACGCTTGAGGACATTCTTGAAGAAGTGGTTGGCGAATTCACCACCGACCCCTCCACCAGCAGCAAGGATATTATGCCGCAGGAGGATGGCAGCTACCTGGTCAACGGCACCGTCACCATTCGCGAGCTGAACCGGGCGTTGAATATAGCGTTGCAGACCGATGGCCCGAAAACACTGAACGGGCTTGTCCTTGAATATCTGGAAGATATCCCACAACCGGGGACCAGCCTGCTGTTGTCCGGATACCCGATAGATATCGTGCAGACCCAGGGGAATCTGGTAAAAACATTGCGCATCCATACCACCAGGCGTCAACCTGTGCCGGAACAAAACTAGCCATCAGATTCAGTCCTGCCAGCCGATGTCTATACTGGGACACATCTTGTAAAACCTGCCGGGGGAAATACATGGCCAGCCTGACATTGTCATTCAAGGGCCAGAAACTGAAGATTTTTGCACTGGAGTCGACTGACACAGTCATTGGCCGTGATGACAGTTGTGCAATCTTTATCGACAGTCTTGCCATTGAACCGCAACATGCCATCATCAGGCAGCATGGAGACATCTGCACCGTTGAGCCTGTCGACCAGGAAAGTCATGTCCTCGTCAACGCTGTACGGGTTGAAAAGGCACATAAACTCTCGGATAGAGACAACATACAAATCGGGAAACACACCCTGACGTATTCCATAGAGCAGAAATTCCCTGCACAGGAAGCACCACAGCCCCTGCAAACCCGCACATATTACGATGCACACCACTGGCTACAAATTCAGAGCGGTTCACACCTTGGTCGAACCATCCGCCTCGACAAGGCCTTCACGCGCATCGGAAGTACAGACAGTAACCTTGCCATTATCGCCCGCCGCTATAATGGTTACTATCTTTCCCACCTGGATGGCGAACAGCACCCGGTGGTCAATGACCGAACAATCGGCGATACGGCACATAGACTCTGCCACGGCGATAACATCAGTGTTGGTGAGCTGCAAGTACAGTTTTTCTCAGGCATGACACAGGCACCACAGGAGAATACCGATATGAGCAAATCCGATGAGCATACCGAACAACGCAAGTTCAGGCGCATCCCCTTCGATGTTAGCGTCAGCCTGCATCTTGGTGACACACACTGGGAAAGCACTCTGGCGGATATTTCCCTGCACGGTGCGTTGATTCATACACCGGAAGACTTTACATCAAATGCAGACGCACAGTATCGCCTCGACATTCATCTGGAAGGAGGGCCGGATATCGCCATGGATGTCCATGTGGCGCATCAGGAGCCGGGAACGACAGGGCTGCGCTGCGACGATATTGATGTTGACAGCATTACCCACCTGCGACGGCTGGTAGAACTGAATCTGGGTGACCCGGAACTGCTGGAGCGTGAATTATCCGCACTGGCACCGATTGAACCGATTTGAGCATCACTGCCCGGAGAACCAGTCCATTACTTCCGAATAGCGTGATACTGCACAGATATCCAGGCCCTTGATGGCTGACTTCGGCGCATTGGCCGCTGGTACAAGTGCTCGCCGGAAACCCAGCTTGGCCGCTTCATGCAGGCGCTGCTGACCGTTCGGTACCGGCCGAATCTCACCCGCCAGCCCCACCTCGCCAAAAACAACAAGATCATTCGGCAAGGTACGATCCCGGAAGCTCGACAACACCGCCAGCAACACGGACAAATCAGCCGCTGTTTCCGTCACGCGCACTCCACCCACCACGTTGACATAAACATCCTGATCCCCCATCACTACACCACCGTGGCGGTGCTGGACAGCCAGCAACATAGCCAGCCGGTTCTGTTCCAGGCCGAGCGTCACACGCCTTGGGTTGGATAGCAGGCTGTCATCCACCAGAGCCTGCACCTCAACCAGCATCGGCCGTGTCCCTTCCATGGTGACCAGAATGACACTGCCCGCCACCGGTTGGTCATGTCGTGATAAAAAAATGGATGATGGATTGCGGACCTCTTTGAGACCCTTGTCGGTCATGACGAAAACACCCAGCTCGTTGACAGCACCGAAACGGTTTTTGACAGCACGGATGACACGGTAGCGGCCACCGGAGTCACCTTCGAAATACAACACCGTATCGACCATGTGTTCCAGTACGCGTGGACCGGCCAGCGTACCTTCCTTGGTTACATGCCCGACCAGAAATAATGCCGTGCCGGTCTGCTTGGCAAAACGCACCAGTTGTGCAGCGCTTTCGCGCACCTGCCCGACTGATCCTGGTGCTGATTGCAACGCCTCGGTATACAGCGTCTGGATCGAATCGATCACCATAACCTTCGGTATCTCAATGCGTGCGTGCTCAATGATCCGTTCGACAGAGGTTTCCGCTAGCAAGCGCATGTTGTCCGCGCTCGCCTCCAGGCGACGTGCCCGCAGGGATACCTGCTCGGGCGATTCCTCACCCGTCACGTAGAGCGCTTTCAGGTTGCCGGGAAATGACGCAAGTGCCTGCAACAACAAGGTGGATTTTCCAATACCTGGATCACCACCAATCAGCACAACCGAGCCGGCGACCAGGCCACCACCCAGAACGCGATCCAGCTCCTGTACACCAACGGAAACCCGCACCTCCTGTCCCGGCTGAACTGCACCAAGATCCTGGATTTGTGCACCAGCCTGCCCGGTATAGCTGCTGAACCGAGACTTGCCTGCATCACTGGACACACTGGCAAGCGCCTCGCTCATGCTGTTCCAGGCACCACAATCTGCACACTGACCAGCCCATTTAGGCGCCAGTGCGCCGCAGTCGCTGCACTGATATTGGAGTTTTGATTTTGCCATGGCACGTCTCGAACAGTCGGGAAGGATCGGAGTGTACCCTTGAGCACCGCTGGATGACTACTGTCGGCAATCTGTATGCCATCAATGAATTAGCATTGTACAACTCCTGGAATTTCTGGCACGCTTGTCCACTAGGGTAATACGCGTTCTGAATGCGGAAGCACAGGGGAGAAAACAGTAGCGTGAAACACACTGACGACGACATTCTTCAGCGCAGGCTGCGACATCTCAAAGTAACCAATGATCCGGCACGCAATGCTGTCTGGATAGAGTTTAAATTCAGCGGCCGGCCATGCTTCACAACCGGGTTGCTTGATGACCTTATGATTGCGCAGCACTCTATCCGGAAAACTGCACAACAACAGCATAGGCTTGGGAACAACGACCGACTTCAGTTCCAGGTACTCGCTTCGTCGGACACCCGCGCATTCAACCTGGGTGGTGATCTGACTCACTTCATCAAACTCATCGAAACACGCGACCGGGATGCTCTACTGGACTATGCAAAAACCTGTATCGACATCCAGTTCGCCTCCGTAACCCATTACGACATTCCCTTTACCACCATTGCACTGGTTCAGGGCGAAGCATTGGGAGGCGGATTTGAAGCCGCACTGTCAAACAACGTTATCATTGCGGAAGAATCAGCCCGCTTCGGGTTTCCCGAACTGAGCTTTGGGATGTTCCCCGGGATGGGAGCCATTTCATTACTGACACGAAAAATCACCCCCGCCATGGCACGACGACTCATCATGGACCGTCGTGTACACACGGCTGAAGAGCTTTATGATATGGGTGTTATCGATGTATTGGCAGCAGAAGGCGAGGGCCGTGAGGCTGTTGCCAACTACATGCAGCGACATAGTGACATCGCACCTGGATTGCACGGATTTCAGGCCGCCATCGATCGGGCCATGCCTGTCAGTTACGATGAATTGTACGATATTGTGGAACACTGGGTAGACACGGCACTTCAACTCAGCGAGAAAAACCGCAGGTTAATGGCCTACTTTGCCCGCGCACAAAGCCGACAGCAGCGCTCACAGCATCCGCCCCTGGTTATCGACCGCAGACAAACGTCACCGACTTGAAACTTCAGCCTGTTTTGCGTGGACTGTTCACCCGTTCGCGGAGCGTTTCCAGCGCCGCATCTGTTGCCTGATGCAAGGCCTTGAGCTGATCGACACCATCGCTCAGGAAGTCCTGCTCAGGCATATTCTGCATCTGTGTGCTCAATGCCGCCAGCTGTTGTAGACCGAGGTACATAGCAGCGCCCTTCAATGCATGCGCACTGTCACGGAATACTATCCAGTCATGATCAGCCACGGCAGATTCAAGCGCTCGCAAATCACGATTGGCATCACCTTCAAAGTTGGTGATGATATCGCGCATAAACTGGTCATCACCGTCACCAAGTAATTCCAGTTTTTCGAATTCCTCGGTATCAATAACCGGTAATTTTTCAATGGCGGAAACACTTGTATCCGTGGTCATAGTATTTACTACACTTCCCTGATGCTCGTCTCGCAGGGTATCAGTCAATACCTCCTGCAAACGTGACAGGGATACCGGTTTGGTCAGAAAATGTCGGATGCCCGCCAAAGCGCAGGCATCTCGCGATTCCTGCGTAGCATCGGCCGTAAGAATAACAAATGAAAGATTCGACGACAGGCCATGCGCCATGGAAAATGCCGAATAAACTTCAAGACCACCCATGTCAGGCATATTTTTGTCGACAATGGCGACATCGTAGTCCGACTCCTCCAGCGAAAGTAATACAGCCTCACCACCATCTACAGCCACGCACTGATGTCCAAGCTGTTCAAGCATACGCTGCAAAACAATGCGGTTTGTCGCATTGTCATCCCCGATAAGCACCTTGAATTGACGCCCCATATCCTTACTCACACGTTGTCGCGAGGCGATATGAATCACATCATCTTCCGTACTGTGACGCGAATAGCAGGCGTGCAGCACGTTGAAAAGTACCCGTCTGTCCAGTGGCTGGCTCAAAACAAAGAAATGATCGCGCGTACACCCCACAATCTCCGGTGGATAGTGCTCTCCCCCCAGCAGGGCAACAGGCAGTGCCTCAGATGCTGCATCGCCCGCATACTCTGTCAGCAACGCATCAAGCTCCGGACCATAAGGGACTCCATCAATCAGCAGTGCATCAACAGCCTGCCCTGCTGCCCGCATCTCGCTAACCCGCTGCCGGCATACCTCGATACTGCTAACGACACTAAATGGCATCTCCCAACCACTCAGGTTCTCCAGCAGCTCACCACCACTGGCATCGTCATGCCGCAGGCAGATAACCCTGCAGTTGCGAGTCCAGGCACTAATCTCATCCTTCTCTGACAGGTCAACAACTCTGAAGGGAAGATCAAACCAGAAGGTTGTCCCAACTCCCGGCGTGCTCTGCACGCCGATTTCGCCACCCATCAGGCTAACCAGATGTTTACAAATCGTTGTGCCCAGACCCGTACCACCGTGCCGACGGGCTATCGTGCTATCGGCCTGGGCAAAAGGCTCAAAAATCTGATCCAGACGATTTTCTGCGATACCCGTACCCGTATCGGCGACTTCGAAGCGCAAAACCACATCCCCACCCTGCTCTTCCCGGGGATGAACCCGCAGAGAGACAAAACCCTTGTCGGTAAATTTCAATGCATTACCGACAAGATTGATAATGACTTGTCGAAGCTTGTGAGGATCACCAAATAGCAGGAAAGGGGTACTGGGATTAATGGTTTCCTGCAAAGCGATATGTTTCTCGACGGCTTGGGCTTCAAATATACGCAAAGTCGTATTGATCAGCGCGAACAGGTCAAACTCGACTCCCTCCAGATCAAGCTGGCCTGACTCGATTTTGGACAGATCAAGTATGTCATCGATCTGATGGGCAAGTGTCTTGCCGGACGCATAGATAGTCTCGACATACTCGCAATCAACAGGATCCAGTGGTCGGCTTCGCAACAGCTCTGTCATGCCGAGAATACCATTGAGTGGCGTACGTATTTCATGCGACATGCGGGAAAGAAAATCACTTTTGGCGCGACTGGCCTGATCAGCCTGTTGTTTCGCCTCGTTAAGACGGCGAATAAGAACCGAGGAATAAGCGGGTATAACAAGCAACGTCAAAGCAAGACCAATGGCCAGCTCTCTGTGGCTAATCCAGTATTCGGTCGTAAATGAGACCGTCACAAACCCCACCAGTGATGCGGCGCCTGAAACATAAAGATATTTTTCGCTGTATCTGAATCCGTTACCGAGCGTGACCCACAAATACACACCATACCAGGGCGCACCCGCTGGCCCCGTCAGATAGAGTCCATAGCTCAGTGCAAAAATATCTGCCAGTATGCTTGCCACACGTCGGGATGCCGATGGTGCTGGCCAAACCAGTGTCGAAATGAAGAATAGTGTGGAGAAAACCAGGAAACAGGAGATAAACACCACACCGGTATGCCACAAGGCTTGCCCCGCCTCTGTGCCCGGCCAATCGAACAGCAAATAACACAAAAAGGTGAGCGGAATAATAATACGCAGTAATCCCTGCTCCTGGTCAGGCGTACCTTTCCAGCCTATCGCGGACAACCAGGGAGGAATTCCGGTGTCAGGTACTTCGCGACCCTTGTTTAATTCGCCGCCGGCTAACACGTGTACCTGCTCCATCGAGAAAAGAGATTACTGTGCTGGGCTGTAGCGGCCGCATGACAAAAATGCTTTAATTAGACGAAGCTATAATGGGGAAGTGGATAGTGAAAGTTGAAAATGCATTAGTAGAGATAATAACCCGGGAACGAAAATGCTCCCCTGAAGATGTGTTGGTGGAAACACAATTAAGTGAGCTGGGTATAGATTCCCTGCAAGCCATTACCATTCTTTATGAACTTGAAGAACGTTTTGAAATAGAAATTCCCAATGAACTGATGGAAAACCTTGAAACAGTAGGAGATATTGTTTCGGCCATCAACCAGATCAGGCAGGAAGGCGCAAAAAACTAGACATGCAGGAACGCGTTGTCATTACCGGCCTCGGCGCCATATGTGGACCGGGGCACACGGCAAAACAATTCTGGGAGACGTTGCTCAACGGCACCTCGGCCATTGCTCCGCTGGGTACACAGTGGGAAGGGTCGAAAATCCGCATCGGAGCACTTGTCAGGGACTACGACCCTGCAGCCCATTTCGCACCGGACAAACTTCCTCTTCTTGATCGTTTCTCACAGTTTGCCGTCATCGCCGCCACCGAAGCGCTGATGGACGCCGGACTGAAGTCACACAGTAGTGCAACGCAACGCGCAGCTGCCATCATAGGCACCGGGTGTGGAGGGAAGCAGACCGACGAGGAAACCTATCTCCACTTGTACAAAAATGGACGACCCCGCGCTCACCCGCTGACCATTCCAAAAGGCATGCCCAGTGCAGCCGCCTGCCAGGTCAGCCTGAACCTCGGGATTGGAGGTCCTGTTTTCTCAGTCGCCAGTGCCTGTGCCTCGGGCGCACATGCCATCATACAGGCTTCCCTGATGATCCAGTCCGGACTGGTGGATGTCGCGCTCGCCGGAGGGTCAGACACGCCGTTCACTTATGGTCTTCTGAAATCTTGGGAGGCATTAAGGGTTGTTTCAAATGATACCTGCAGACCTTTCTCCGCTAATCGCTCCGGTATGGTGCTGGGCGAAGGTGCCGGTATGCTGGTGCTTGAGTCGGAAAGTCATGCACTCAAACGGGGGGCTCGTATCTATGCCGAACTGGCCGGGTTTGGCATGTCATCCGACTCAGCACATATAACCCGACCTGACGTAAATGGCATCATATCAGCTATGCAACAGGCCCTGCAGCGCGCAGATATTTCCGCTGAATCAGTCTCCTACGTCAACGCCCACGGCACTGGTACTGCGGCCAACGATAAAACCGAAACCGAGGCTTTGCATAAAACGTTCGGCCAGCATGCTCGCTCACTCGCCATCTCATCAACCAAATCAATGCATGGCCACGCGCTGGGCGCATCCAGCGCCCTGGAACTGATTGCGACTACACTCGCCATCCATCACCAGATCGCCCCACCGACGGCCAACTTCACGGGAGCCGATGAAGACTGTGACCTGGACTATATCCCGAACAAGGCACGCCCCCTGCCAATCAATGTGGCAATATCGAATGCATTCGCATTCGGGGGACTCAACGCGGTCACGGTATTAAAAAAACCGAATCTTTGAACTCAGCCTTTCAATTTGAACAAATAGTGGCTATTCCCGTAGAAATGTCCATCCATAGGGGCAAACATAGCCTTGCACAGTGAAAAATAATTATTCCAGTGTGCTATCTGTTCATGATCGAACGTCGTCTGATACAGCGCTGGTAAACTGTGCCAATAGCGACGATGCCACTCATCCAGCGTCCGCCAGTAATTCAACCCGTTCACAAACCAGGTTTCGCACGTATCAAAGTGATCTGTGTACCCGGCAAATTCCGCGTGAGGCCAGACGCGCCCCCCCGGGAAATAGAGTCCTATGCGTGTCTTGTCAGGGTTCAGAAACTGGGGAATTGCAGCCTGTGACGTTATAAAATGGTGGAACGTTCTGCCGCCCGGCAACAACAGCGAAGCAATCTTTTCCAGCACTGCCCGCATATTGATAACCTGTTCAAATACGGCCACGGAAATCACCAGATTGTACTGACGCCCTCCCAGGGCATTGACATCAAGCTGGTCGAAAGCACCTTCTATCAGGGTCAGCCGGTCAGAACAAAGGGGGTCGGAAGGGTCCTGCATGCGCCCCCTGATATGCGCAAGTTGAACCTTGCTCGGGGTGATGCTGACGATTTCCAGCTCTGGATACTGTTTCAGCAAATAGGTTTCCAACGACCCAAAGCCACAACCAATATTGAACACCTTCTCATCACCACGGATTCCTGCACGTTCCGCAATCAGAGCAAATTTGGCTTCTTGCGCCTGTTCGAGGGTCGCTGTAGAGTTTCTGACATCTTCGGGTGACTCACCATAATAAGCCATGGAGTAGGCTCGATATTGTGTATCGAGGAACCCTGAGAAAAAATCCTGCTGCTCATCATAGTGCTGTTCCATTAGCGCTTCAGTCTCTTCCATCACGGGACCCTCATCGGTCGCAACACCATAATCCCGGGGAACAGACGTGGAATCCTCGTAGCGGGCATATTCCCGCTCAAAGAAACGTGTCAACCTGCGCTCGTAAAGCCGCATTTCACTGGTTTCAGGCCCAAATATGCCTTCTTGATGAAGACGCGCCACAATATCTGTTTCCACTCCGATCATCACCCCTCCAGAAAATGTTAAACTGCCAGTAACTGCTCGCAAAGCGATGATAACACCATCAAAAAGCAACTTAACCCATGGACGGGTCAAGACAGGATAGATTTTGTCGTAAATCCCGGCTTATATCCGACACAGAGACCGAAATAAGCCCGGTTGCAACTATATCTCAATCATGGAAGCCTGATGCCGATAGACTCACCGCAACAAGACGTCTATCAATAAACAGGCACTGTCGAAGAGCAACCACAACGCACTATGGCCACTGTACTCGTCATCGATGATCAGGCAACAAGCCGTCAGATCCTTACCCAGATCGTCAGGTCAATTGACGGACTGCTGGAAGTCAAATCTTTTGACAGCGCCCAACCGGCTCTGAACTGGCTGCGTGACAGACCTGCCGACCTGATTCTCACTGACTACAAGATGCCCGGCATGAACGGCATCGAATTTCTCGAACAGGCACGCGCTATCCCGCAGATCCGTAGCGTCCCCGTCGTGATGATTACCTCGCATGAACAAACAGAGATCCGCTACCGCGCACTGGAACTGGGCGCGACGGATTTCATCAATAAACCGATCGACCACGCCGAGTGCCGCGCCCGCTTCCGTAACCTGCTGCAGCTTCAGCGTCAAAGGTTGATCATCGAGGATCGCGCCAACTGGCTGGAAGAACAGGTACGGGCTGCCACCCACGCCATCCGCGTACGCGAACATGAAACTCTGCTTCGCCTCGCCAAGGCCGGCGAATACCGTGATGAAGAAACCGGTAACCACGTTATTCGCATGGCACGTTTCGCCCGTGTTATTGCGGAAACCCTGGGGGTTGATGAAACCGAATGTGAAAGCATCGAACTCTCTGCACCAATGCACGATATCGGTAAAATCGGCATCCCTGACCAGATCCTGCTCAAGCCCGGCAAACTCACCACCGAGGAGTTCGAGGTCATCAAGCAACACACGGTGATCGGATACGAGATACTCAGGGACAGCCCTTCAAAGTACCTGAGAATGGGCGCGGAGATCGCTCTGGGGCATCACGAAAAATTTGATGGCAAGGGCTATCCCCAGGGACTCATAGGCGAAGCTATTCCCCTGCCCGCCCGTATTGTCGCTGTAGCCGATGTATTCGATGCCCTGACATCACGTCGCTGCTACAAACCGGCATGGCGTGAACAGGATGTACTGAGTCTGATGGTTAGTGAAAGCGGCAAACATTTTGACCCGCAATGTATCGATGCTTTTCTCAGTCAGCTCAATCGTATAAAAAGGATACGCGCCTCGTTATCTGACGATGACAACAGGAAGCAGGAAGCCACATAACACCTGCGAGAAACACCCGAACCCGGACTCAACACCCCCCAGTCGACTCACTGAACCGTGGCACCCGTGATGTCACTCCGCACAGCAGCGCATAGCTGATTGTTCCAGCGGCTTCGGCCACCACATCCACCGGGAGTCCCTGCCCCCACAGCTCGACAACATCACCCACGCCAGCTTGCGGCTGCTGGCGCAGATCGACACAAAGCATGTCCATGGACACACGTCCGATGAGGGATACTGGTTCATTATTGACCAACAAGGGGGTACCGGATGGTGCATGACGTGGGTAACCATCACCGTATCCGGCTGCCACTACCCCAATCGGCATATCTTCCGGACAGATCCAGGTCTGCCCGTAGCCGACCGCATCACCCTGGCGGCAATGATGGACGGCGATCAGTTCGGAGGTCAGTGTCATCACCGGGCGCAATTCAACCGGCACGGCCTGCCCGGCTGCCATCGGTGATGCGCCGTACAGCATGATACCGGGACGCACCCAGTCCAGGTGACTGGACGGCCGACTGAGGAGTGCTGCGGAATTTGCCAGTGAACAGGGTGCCTCACGCTGCGCACTCAGCTCACGGAAAACAGCCTCCTGATCTGCATTTGCGACATGTTGAGGCTCATCAGCACAGGCAAAGTGCGACATCCAGCGTTGCGCTGTTACCTGTGGCATGGCTGCCAGACGATCCCAGGCGGCAAGAGCCTCACCCGGGGCGAACCCCAGACGGTTCATACCGGTGTTGACCTTGAGCCAGACCGTCAGGCCTGCTGCGTTATGCCCCGGAGCGCCTGTGCCTGGTACCTTGTCCAGTGCTTGCAGCCAGTCCAGTTGTGCCGCCTGATGCACGACCAGTTCAAAGTGGTGATCTACGACAGCTGCCAGCTCATCACTGGAGAACACACCCTCCAGCAACACAATCGGCTTTTCGACACCGGCTTCGCGTAATAACACCCCTTCTTCCAGACTGGCGACGGCAAAGCTATCCGCAGCCTCCAGCGCACCCGCCACAGCCAGCATGCCGTGGCCATAACCATCCGCCTTGATCACAGCCATAACACGACTGTCCGGCGCCGCGCGGCATGCCTGGGAAAGATTGAACGTCAGGGCGGAAAGATCGATATGCGCCCGGACGGGACGCGTCATCCGCTGTAATCCTCGTTGGAATAGGACTGGATGGCGGTGAAGTTTTCAAAGCGTGTGTGCTGGCCGAGGAAGGTCAGACGACGCATACCAATGGGACCATTACGCTGCTTGCTGATAATGATCTCCGCCGTACCCTTGTCGGGGCTGTCCTCGTCGTAGACCTCATCACGGTAGATAAACATGATCACGTCGGCATCCTGCTCGATTGCGCCCGATTCGCGTAAATCCGACATCACTGGCCGCTTGTTGGGACGCTGTTCGAGACTGCGGTTGAGCTGTGACAGGGCAATCACCGGCACTTCCAGTTCTTTCGCCAGTGCTTTCAGTGAGCGGGATATTTCCGAGATTTCCCCGGTCCGGTTTTCATTGCTGCCGGGCACCTGCATCAACTGGAGGTAATCGATAACAATCAACCCAAGATTGTGCTCGCGTTTCAGCCGTCGCGCCCGCGCACGTAACTCGGTGGGCGACAAGGCTGGCGTGTCATCGATAAACAACGGCGCTTTGGAAAGAATACTGACCGCCGAGGTCAGTCGTGGCCAGTCGTCATCATCGAGCTTGCCGGTACGCACCCTGGTCTGGTCGATACGACCGAGCGAAGACATCAGGCGCATGGCCAGTTGTTCGCCAGGCATTTCCATACTGAATACCGCAACGGGCACGTTATCTTTTATTGCAGCATGTTCGGCGATATTCATGGCAAACGATGTTTTACCCATGGAAGGTCGGCCGGCTACGATCACAAGGTCTGAAGCCTGCAGACCGGCGGTCATCTCATCGACATCGGTAAACCCGGTCGATACACCGGTAAGTGGATTATCCTGATGAAACAGGGTATCAATACGGTCAACCGCACGTGCCAGCAGGTCCTTGATATCGTGAAATCCTGAACCACGGGTAACGCCCTGGTCCGTTATACGAAATACCAGCTTCTCGGCATTGTCCAGCAACGAGGGCGTATCGCGCCCTTCCGTGTAGTAGGCGCTGTTGGCGATCTCGGTACCCACATCGGCCAACTGGCGCAGCACCGAGTTGTCGCGCACGATATTGGCGTAGGCTCGAATATTCGCCGCGCTCGGGGTATCTTTCGCCAGCGTGCCCAGGTAGGCCAGCCCACCCACATCATCGAGCTGATCGTTGGACTCCAGCCATTCAGACAAGGTGATCACATCACAGGGGTCGCCGCGCTCGATCAGCGCATCGATGGCCGAAAACACAAGCCGGTGTTCACGACGGTAGAAATCAGGGCCGCTCAGAATATCCGCAATCTGGTCCCAGGCGCGGTTATCCAGTAGCAGACCGCCCAGCAGCGACTGCTCGGCCTGCACAGAATGCGGGGGGACCTTCTGACGATCAGCGTTAAACTCGACCGTGGCTGCGGATGAAACCGGTTCCGGCATCTGCCCTCCAGGGCATGTTGTATTCAGCGTTAGCTCAGGAATTGAACTACGAGACTGACGCAGTCTAAAGCCAGTGACAGGCACGCTCAAGCACGCAATTTGCGGGCCGGTGCGATAGCACAACAGACAATAATCGGGATGCCAGACAAAACAACGCCTTGCCACGAGATCGCGGCAAGGCGTTACAGAAACGAACGTTTATTCGGCTTCGACGATCAGCGTAATTTCGGAATTAACGTCGCTGTGCAGATGCAACTGCACCTTGTACTCACCAACGTTTCGAAATGCACCTTCCGGCAACCGCACTTCACTGCGCTCGATTTCAACGCCGGCGGCAACAATGGCTTCAGCAATATCAATGGCACCGACAGAACCGAACAGCTTGCCTTCCTCACCGGCTTTCGCCGCGATCGTGATGGTCATATCCATCAGCTTTTCGAGGCGGGCCTCAGCAACCGCCAGTGATTCGGCAGCGGCTTTTTCCAGCTCGGCACGACGTTCTTCGAAGGCCTTGATATGTTCCTCGGTGGCCGGAGTCGCCTTGCCACTCGGGATCAGGAAATTACGCCCGTAGCCCGATTTGACGTTGACCCGGTCGCCCAGATTGCCCAGATTTTCAACTTTTTCCAGCAGAATGACTTCCATCGTTCGACCCTACCCTATGCATACAGCTTCATGTTTTTGATAAATTAAATTTCGATAAATTCAGTCTTGACCCGATGTACTCCTGTCGGTGCGACGACGCGGATCCAGCCAGGGATCCAGCATGCCCAGTGCGACAAGTAACTGTGGCACAAACAAGGCCACGATATACACCAAAACCAGCCAGGCAAACCCGGCTTTCAGATTGTTCAGGGTTGCATGTGCAACCGCCAACCCGACAAACATAAACGGCACCATAACGACCAGCGCCCATTGCAGGGACAGTGTGCTGACAATCCCCAGATCCAGAGACGCCAGCGCAAAAATCAGAATCCCCGCCAGTGACAAACTGCGATTAATGTGCAAGGCATAAAATTCTGCCCGGACCGCACCCGGTCGTTCCAGTACCACGGCCTGCCACCAGCGTCCCAATGTCAGGCACAGCAGGGCATTCATCAGCAACCCTGCCGAAATCGACCCGGCCAGCACCGGCGCAATGCGATCAGCCAGATCAGACAACTGTTTGAACTGCTCTCGCAACTCGGGCTGCGCTGCAATAGCCGCTTCAAGCTGCTTGCTGACATAGCCCGGCCACCACTGCACCGGGTCACCCGCCACAATATAGACCAGCACAACACCGAGCATACCCAGCAGCGAGAGCACCAGCATCGCCATGGCCAGTGATCGTGTCTCGCGCAACACCACGCTGGCCAGCCAGACCGGTACCCACAGTACCAGCAGAATAACCATGATACCGATCAAGGCTTGCTGCCCGGCGACAAAGCTGGTCAGCAGTGCCACCAGAGCCGACGAAGCCAGCAGTACAATGGCACCGGATTTCGCACCCACCTGCAAACTGTTCAGTGCCAGTGCTGCCGCTGCCACATAGCCCAGTATGGACGTTACCGGCGGCATCAAAAAACTCAGCACGGTACAAAGCGCGACAACCAGTACCGCCTGATACGGGCCTGCAACGACCAGTCTGCCAAGCGCGCGCACTACAACGCACCTGCGCAGGTGGCCACAGGCCTCATACGATTATCCCTTGTGGGAATCGCAGTACGGCAACAGCGCCAGGAAACGTGCGCGCTTGATGGCCGTGGCCAACTGTCGCTGGTACTTGGCCTTGGTACCGGTAATGCGACTCGGCACAATCTTGCCGGTTTCCGACACGTAGTTCTTCAGTGTCTGAAGATCCTTGTAATCAATTTCTTTTACACCATCTGCGGTGAAACGGCAGAATTTACGGCGACGAAAAAAACGGGACATATGCTTGACCTCTGGTTAGCCGTTAACCTGAACGGCTGATTTCCCAATACGTGGTGTGCGACTTCAGTCAGTCGTACTGCTGGCAGCTTCTGACGCATCGGCGTCACCTGCTTCCGGTGCTGTCTCAGCAGCTGGCACATCGCTGACCGGTGCTTCACTGACCGGCTCATCAGCGGATGGCTCATCTTTGGCCGGTGCATCAGCAACCGGGCGCGGCCGTTCTTCACGATCATCGCTGCGCTTGACCAGCAACGATGGATCAGTAACGGCTTCCTTGCGTACGATGATCAGGTTACGCAGCACGGCATCGTTGAAACGGAAAGCGCTTTCCAGCTCTTTCAGTTCTTCAGTGCCGCACTCGACGTTCATCAGCACATAGTGGGCCTTGGCCAGTTTCTGAATGGGATAGGCAAGCTGACGGCGACCCCAGTCTTCCAGGCGGTGAATCTTGCCGCCGCCGGATTCGATGGTCGAGCGGTAACGTTCGATCATCGCGGGCACCTGCTCGCTCTGGTCCGGATGGACCAGGAACACAATTTCATAATGACGCATGTAATGCTCCTTACGGATTATAAGCCTTCCGCCTTATTGCGAAAAGCAAGGAGTACGCGCTAAGCGCGCGAAAGCGGAGGCATTCTACGTGACAGGCGGGTAGTCTGCAAGATGGCCGCGCTAATCTGGTGTTTCAATGGGGTCAGACTCGATTGATTTTGATAAAAATCAATCGAGTCTGACCCCATTGAAACGTTGACGTTGTGCTTCGAACAGACAAATACCCGTGGCAACCGAAACATTGAGACTACTGACCGAGCCAGCCAGCGGGATGGACATCAGGCCATCACAGTGTTCACGGGTCAGACGCCGTAGTCCTTTGCCCTCACCACCCAGCACCAGCGCCAGCGGCCCGCTCAGGTCGGTGTCGTAAAGTGAGGTTTCCGCTTCACCGGCAGCGCCATAAATCCACACACCGGCATCGCGCACGGCTCGCAGGGTGCGGGCCAGGTTAGTTACCCTTACGACTGGTATGGTTTCTGCGGCGCCACAGGCCACCTTGCGTACGGTGGCATTAAGCGGCGCTGACTTGTCCCTGGGAATAATAACGGCATCGACACCCGCCGCATCGGCGCTGCGCAGGCAGGCGCCGAGATTATGCGGATCCTGCACGCTATCAAGAATAAGAAGAAACGGCGGTCGATCCAGTGCCTCGATGAAAGCCGGCAAGTCATGCTCTCCCAGACCCGGCGCACCACCGGTTTCCGCCAGTACACCCTGGTGGGTGACACCGGGGACACGTTCGTCCAGTTCCTGACGTGCGACACGCCGCACCGGCACATTGGCTTTGTCAGCTAATGACAGCACCTCATCCATCCGGGCATCACTGCGCGTCTCCAGTGCCAGCAACAGTGAGACACGTGCCGGGTTACGTTCCAGCAAGCTGCGTACCGCGTGTAACCCGAAAACGCGCCCGGTTTGTTTCATCGGTTATTTATCCACCATGCTCAGTGTCCGTGCGAATGTTCTGCCGGAGCATCAGAGGCCACCGGACGCACCAGTATCTCGACACGCCGGTTTAACTGCCGCCCTGCTTCTGTTGCATTGGTCGCGCGCGGTTGAGTTTCACCACGTCCAACGGCATTCAAACGGTATGCTGCGACACCGTGATCGATCAGATAATCCATCACACTGCGCGCACGACGCTCGGAAAGGCTGTGATTGTATGCCTCTGAACCAATGTTGTCTGTATGGCCAATCACCGTCACCATCGTTTTCGGGTAGCGAGCGAGAATACCGGCTACCTTGTTAAGGGTTGGGCGAAACGCCGGCTTCAGGTTGGCACTGTTGAAATCAAACGACACTTCGCTGGAGACATCAATCTTGAGACTCTCATCCTGCAAACGCTGGATCTCAAGATCATTGCGGCGCTGTTCATCCGCAAGCTCTGCTTCGAAGGCACGCTGTTGTTCATCCATATAGTTGCCGGTGGCGCCGCCGGCAATGCCGCCAATGACAGCACCCGCCAGTGCTCCCCGCTTGCCACCGCTGATCTGTTTGCCGATTACCGCACCGGCAATAGCACCGACTGCGGCACCCGTTTTAGCACGGCGATTGGGATCATCAGCCGCACAGGCGGCCAACGCCAGCACCAGGACTGCCATCACCAAATTACGAATCTGTTGCATTTCCTTTACTCCTGCCTGAACTACGCTTCCTACGACCACCGCGCCGGCGTTTTGGTTTCTTCTTTTTAGCATCACCGTCGCTTTTATCTGGCGAGTCACCGGTTTTCTTCCGGTTCTCAGATTTAGTATCAGCTTTCGCCTTGGTCTTGCCCTCATCCCTGCTTTTGTTTTTATTCCTGTTTTTGTCCTTGTTCTTGCGCCTGGACTTACTCTTGCTGCGAGGCTTGTTATCACCCTCAGGCTTACCTGGTAGCTCGAAATCCATCTTGCGTTCATCGAGATCAACGCGCACGACGCGTACGCTTACTTCATCGCCAAGACGATAAGTATTACCTGTACGCTCACCGCGCAATCGATGACCGGCTGGATCGAAGTGATAGTAATCATTGTGCAACGCCGTAATGTGCACCAGCCCTTCTACATAAATATCCTTCAGTTCGACAAAAATACCGAACGAGGTCACGCTGGTGACAATACCGTCATACTCCATGCCGACCTTGTCCAGCATGTACTCACATTTCAACCAGTCGACCGCGTCGCGCGTCGCATCATCGGCACGCCGCTCGGTCGTTGAGCAATACTCGCCAATCGCGGCCATGTCAGTGTCGCTGTAACTGAACGACGCGGCACTACCGGCCTTGCCGAGCTTCTTGCCCTGCTTCTTGTAACGCGCTTCGGTACGTAAATGATGACGAATGGCGCGATGAACCAGCAAATCCGGGTAACGACGGATCGGCGAAGTGAAGTGCAGATACTCATCCTGCGACAGGCCGAAGTGGCCGATATTCTCCGGGCTGTAACGCGCCTGTGACAGTGAACGCAGCATAACCGTCTGAATTAAATGAGCATCCGGGCGCTTCTGGATCTTTTTAAGGAGTTTTGAAAATTCGGCGGCCGGCGGCTTGTCCCCGCCATCAAGGGACAGTCCCAGCTCGGAAAGAAACTCACGCAGATCGGCCAGCTTGTTGGCCTGTGGTCCTTCGTGTACCCGGTACAGGGTCGGCAACTTGTGGCGGTTGAGAAAACGCGCCGTACAGACATTGGCCGCAATCATGCACTCTTCAATGATCTTGTGCGCGTCGTTACGCACCACCGGTATAATCTTTTCGATCTTGCGATCTTCACCGAATACGATGCGTGTTTCCGTCGTCTCGAAGTCGATGGCACCACGTTTTTCGCGCTGTTTACGGAACACCTTATACAAACGATACAATTCTTCGAGCGGTTTGATCAGTGCTTTGTACTTTGCACGAACCGCAGGTTCCTTATCCACCAGCACGGCCGCGACTTCATCGTAGGTCAAACGCGCATGTGAACGCATCAACCCTTCCATATAGCGCGAACGGATCATCTTGCCTTCTGCATCGATATACATCTCGCATACCATACACAGGCGGTCGACATCCGGATTCAGGGAACACAGCCCGTTGGACAGGATTTCCGGTAACATCGGGATAACGCGCTCAGGGAAATACACCGAGTTACCACGCTGCTCGGCTTCGGTATCCAGCGCGGTACCTTTCTTGACGTAGTGCGATACATCAGCAATGGCAACCAGCAGACGCCAGCCCTTGGGGGTCTTGCTACAGAAGACTGCGTCATCAAAATCACGCGAGTCGGCCCCGTCTATCGTGACCAGTGGCGTATCCCGCAGATCAACACGCTCGCGCTTTGCGGCCGGTGCGACCTTGTCAGCCAAACCCTGAATTTCATTTTCGACAGCGTCGGGCCATTCCAGTGGCAACTCGTGCGCACGAATCGCCACATCGATTTCCATGCCCGGCGCCATGTGATCACCGATAACTTCCACCACACGGCCAACTGGCCCGGAACGCTTGCTCGGCTGCTCAATGAGTTCCACCGTGACAAACTGGCCGTGGCGCGCACCGCCAACCTGATCCGGCGGTATGCGGATATCGTGTGTCAGGCGCTTGTGGTCCGGCACGACATGACTGATACCGTTTTCAAAATAGATGCGCCCAACCACCCGGTGTGTACACCGTTCCAGCACCTCGACGATAGCGCCCTCGCGACGCCCGCGCCGGTCGATGCCGGTCACACGCGCGACAACCCGGTCACGGTGCATCACACCGCGCATCTGGCGTGGTGACAGGAACAGGTCATCACCCCCTTCTTCCGGCACCAGAAACCCGAAACCGTCAGGGTGCGCAATGATGCGTCCGCGCACCATATCCATTTTATTAATCAGTCCGTAACCGCCTTTGCGGTTACACAACACCTGCCCATCCCGCTCCATGGCACGCAACCGGCGGCGTAATGCTTCCAGATCTTCCTCGCTGGACAGCCCGAAGGACGCGGCAATTTCCTCGCGCGTCATCAGCCGCCCAGCCTCTTCGAGCCGCGATATAATGAACTCGCGACTGGGAATCGGACTGCTGTATTTGGAGGCTTCGCGCTCGGCGAAAGGATCATTTGATGAGGTTTTCTTGCTATTGCGTCGTTTTTTCATGGCGGCATGCTAACCAGTTTGGCGGACAAAGGAAAATTTGCGGGTTGCGTCTCACCAGTATAGGCGCCATTGACAACCCCGATAACCGGCGGTAAAGTGCGCGCCTCCCGATATTCGGTAACCACCGATTCAGTACTGCCGAGGTGGTGAAATTGGTAGACACGCTAGCTTCAGGTGCTAGTGGGGGCAACCCCGTGGAGGTTCAAGTCCTCTCCTCGGCACCAAATTCCAGCACCATCACAGAGCAGCAGGAACCACGCCGCCTGACCGACGACGAGGAATGTGCACACAGCCAGATACTGGAACCGTAACGCGTTGTTTTACTTGGTTGATGCCGAACTTTCAAGACAACCCCTGGCCGCCCTTGTCAGTATTTTTTAGTCCCGGTACTCAAATGAGGCTTCGATGATCTTCCCCTTCCAGAACGGCCACCTTCCTTCGGGCAGGAGCCAGCCGACTTCCCCCTCCGTCGGAATTTTTATACCGTCAAACACTTGGTAGTTCGTAAAAAAGCCTTCCCAGGGATACTGGACGTATTGACCACCAAACCGGCCAAAGCGATCCGGAGTATAGATCCCCGTGACCTCACCCAGATTATTGAATCTGAACTCAAGCGAGACGGAAACGCTCCCTGCTGTTAAATGTGCGACAGCTCTACTCTCATCAAGCGCCTCCCATTTTACCCCGGATTGAGGCAAAAGGGCGGTTGGATGCCAGACAGCTTCGGCCAGGTAGCGGTAGAGAGCACCTGAATTCAGTTCGGGTCTGTTTTTATCGCTGGCGATAGAAATTGCTGACATCAGAGAGAGGTTTCCTGCCCCGACACCATCGAGAAATGAGTCACTGATACGCACATGCAAAAAAGGGGCAATGTCGATTTTTGCATCCCAGACAAAACCCACCGGGATTTCTGACACAAGGCATGATGCCTTGAAACGAGACCAGCCGGTCGATTTTGGATCCAGCCTCAGTTTGCCTGTCTGTCTGAATTTCGCGAGCTTGATGGGCTTTTGGCCACGGGGAAGCACGTGGCGGAAATATCTCTCAACTGGTTTGGGCAATTCGGATAGTACTGTGAAATCAAATCGTACGTGATCCCGGGTGGCGGATGAGCCAGCCCGTTGTTTCAAAAGCGCTTCTGTCCTGCTTCTGCTTTGCCTTGACCTGATAGCCAGAAAAATTGCAGTCGATATGACTATCAGCAAAATGCTGACTATTCCCGTGCCGGGCCATACCGTTATCAGGTCCATAACCTTCAATCTTCGACAGTCGGCAACAATGCCGACAGCATCATGATAAGCGCAAAAACAAAAAATGAAATCCCCGCCCGCTAGTGACCTTGCCCCGAATAACTGACAAAATGCCGCAATGTTCTTCAGCGAAAACCGTAACCATTTTTTCCGCCCGTTTTTCGGGAAGTACCGGGAGCAGGTGCTGGAGTGCCTGCGTACGCTCCATGCCCGCCTTTACGGCTCGCTGGCCGATTACAACCGGGCCTTTACCCGCGAGCAGGTACTGGAGGGCTTTCAGGAAGCCATCACCCGCACGCCGGTGCTGGATGAAGACGAGGACGATTTTTCTGTCCCGGTGCGCAGTGAGCGGGAGCAGGCCAACTGGATTCTGAATCTGCTGCTGGAACACGGCTGGATCGAGTGCCACGCCGATGAGGCCACCCTGCAGAGCAGTTATGCCTTTAGCCGGGTCGGGCGCCTGTTTACCCAGCCGATGGTGGAAACCGCCGGCGGTGGATTCCGCACCCGTCACCGCAACACCCGTAATACCCGTAACGCACTGCAATCCTTCCTGGAGCGGGGCGAGGTGTACGACCTGCTCGATGCTTACGAATATTCTGAACGCATCATCAGCGATTTCAGCGATGTCATTGCAGAACTCGACGAACGCAAGCGTATGCTGGTGAAGGAAGTGGAAGCCCGGCAAGTCATCCAGCAGGCCAGTGACGAATTCTTTGACTTCATGGAGAAACGTTTTATACCGGACCTTTCCGTGCGCCTGTCGGCCGACAGCGTGGAAAAATACCGTGATGAAATCCAGTCACTGATTCGCAAGGCCCGGCGCAAACAAAAGGCCTTCAAGACCCACGCCGAACTCGAACTGCGCAAACTGGCGCCGGAACTGTTGCAGGATAAAAACACCTCGTTGTACCTGTGGATCCTGGAAAATATCGAGTCGCGCATCCACAGCGCCAGCGATATCATGCTGCCGGCCCTGCGTAACGCCCTGCACGGCTTTACCCGTCGCGCCGATATCATTATCCGCCAGCTCAGTTACACCCTGGGTGGCGAACAGGGCGATCTGCTCGATCTCTGCCAGCAACTGGGTCAGCTACCGGAAGAAAAACAGCAAAAAATACTGGATGCCGCCGGAAAGGCCATGGCCACCCTCCGCGTTGGCGTCGTTGATCCGGGTATACTGCGACTGTTTACCGGGCGGCAACGTCGCGTCGTGAACACAACCACTGAAGAACACGTCCCCATGGACAAAGCCTCACGCCGCGAACTCTTCATCCAGCAGTCACTGCAAAAGGCCTTTATAGTGAATAACTGGCAGATGGGGCAGTTTATTCTCACTGCACTCAAGAACGGACACCGCATTCACAGCAACCAGCTCCCGGTACAAAATGCCAGGGATCTGCTCATGGCGGCACACGCGATCGAAGCAGGTGCCGCCGGGGTGGATTCCAGTGAATTTCATTTCCAGGTACAACCCACCGGCCAGCGCGTCCAGACCGATTATTATCACATCACCGATGACTTCATCATTGAGCTTGTAGAACGGAACCATGCTGACTGACATACTGAACCAGGAACTGGAAAAGGAAAACCTCGGCCTCGACGAGTTCCGTGAACTCGTCATCCGGCTGCTTAACTACGGTGTACTGTGCCGGGGGGAAAGCCAGACCGAGCAGCAGCTCTACGACCGTTACCTGCGCATTGCCGACCTGGTGCAGGACTACCTGGGCATCATGGACATCGCGGTATTTCATGACCCGCGTTTTGAGTACCTGCGCCTCTACCCGCCGGGCAGCCAGACGCCGGGTATGGAAGAAGCCGAAGTCTCGGCATTTGCCGGCAGTCTGCGCAACAAGCTGAACCAGTCGGAAGTGGCCATGGTACTGGTGCTGCGCCTCCAGTACGACAAGGCACTGCGTGAAGGCCAGGTGGATGACAGGGGCTATGTCACCGAATCCATCGAGGCCCTGGGGATCGCCATGAAAAACATTGTGGCACGCAGCCTGCCGGAAAAACTCACCGAACGAAAACAGTTATTCATCCGCCTGCGCCGCCTGCGGCTGATCGATTTTCGCAGTGAAGAAGACCTGGTCAGTGGTGAAGCCTGGCTGAAAATCCACCCGATGATCGTTCATTTTGTTAATGACGATGCCGTGCAGGCACTGGCCGCCGCCACCCCGTCTGATGATGAAACGGCCGGGGAAACTGAAACCGAAGAACTCCAGGATTAACCGCTAAACATGTTTCTGAAAAGATTTGTCTTTGTAAACTGGGGCAATATCCCTCAACTGGAATTCGAGCCGGGACCTATCAACCTGATGTCGGGCGGCAATGGCTCGGGCAAGACGACCGCAGCAGATGCCATCCAGACCATCATGACCGCCGCCCATGAAAACCTGTTCCAGTATAACCCTGGACAGGATGAAACCACCCAGCGCGGCCGTGGCGGCAAGCGGGTACGCACCCTGGCATCCTATGTGCTCGGCTGCGATGATGGCAGTTATGCGCGCCTGGACCCCACCGACGGTTATCTTGCCGCCGTGTTCAGCCCCACCAGTGGCGAGTCTGCGGAACCGTTTACGGCGGTTATCGGTGTGCGCGCCTGGCTGGATTCCACCGCCGGGCAGAATGTGGCACGACAGGATGACCTGTTATTTCTGATCCTGCCCGGTGAAGAACTCACGCTGGAACACTTTGTCCGCGAGCACAAGGCAAATAAGTACACCACACCGCTGGACAAAATAACTCAACTGCTGATCCGCGAATTCGGCAAACGCCACGTACAAAAATACGACACCAAGAAAGCCTACCTGCGCCGTCTCTATGCTGCCCTGCGCGGCAAGAGCGACAGCGTTTCCGAACAGGAAGCCACTGCCGCCGCACGTGCCTTTTCGCGCTTTATGGCCTACAAGCCGGTACGCAGCATCAATGATTTTGTCGCCCACGAAATTCTTGAACGAAAAGATTTGGGTGAAGCCATTCGCTCCATTTCCGGCCAGCTCAAAACCATCCACGCCATGGAGCGCGATGCAGCACACCTGCTGGAATCCATTGATATCCTGAAAAATGCAGGACAACACGCCGATGCCTATATCCAGCAGTGGATCGAACTGAATACGCTCGATTTCACCCTCGCCCAGCACGATTACCTGCAGCGCCAGCAAGACTACCTGCGCACCAAAAAGAAACAGGGCGATTACCGTCGCAGCCTGGAAGAAAACGCCAACGAAACAGAACTCTCGGAACAGCGCCTTCAACAGCAACACGAACAACTGGTACAACTGGAAGCTCAGCGCATGGGCATCAGCGCCCTGCAGCAGAAGGATGAACTGGAACAAAAACGTGACCGGCAGCAGAAAACACTCACAGACATGGCACGCCGCTTACTGGTGCAGGATAACGCCCTGGATGCAAACCTACAGGCCACACGATCCCTCGAAAAGGACCTGGGCGATGCCGGCCTGACAGAAGACCTGCCCGCAATAGCCGACCTGCATGTGCGGCAACTTGCGGGTCGTGTGGTAAAGGAAGGCAACCGTGGCGAACTGGATATTCCGGCACTGTTGCAAAAAGACATGCTCAATGACCTGTCACCGCTGGAGCAACACCTGGATCAGGCGCGCGCCGCCCAGCGTCTGCACAACCAGTGGTACGAACAATGGCATCAATCAGACGGCTCGACCGGTAACCTTTCATGGTATGAACAACTGGCGAAACTGGTGCACACCCGGGAAGCCAACTACGAAAAACTGAAAATACGGTGCCGGCAAAAGGAACACAGTATCGAGCGCCTGCAGGCAAAACAGGTCAACTACCCGTCCTTTGTCGAACGTGCCCTGGACGCTATCCTGCGCGACTGCCCGCAGGCCGACCCGCGTGTCCTGTGTGACCACGTGGATGTCAGTGACCCGCGCTGGCAAATGGCCATTGAGGGCTATCTCGGTATGGCGCGATTTTCCATCATCGTCGATCCGGGTCATGAAGCAGAGGCCATTCGCATCGTGCGTCGACTGCCGGGGCGCGATAACCGGGCACGCATCATCCAGGGTGCGAAAGCACAGCGCGATGCGGAACGTATCACGCTGCCCGCCGACTCGATCATCCACCTGCTGTCCTTCAGTCACGCCACAGCAAACCACTACCTGACCGCCAGTTACGGCAACGTGGTCCAGGTTCCCTCTGCGGACACCCTGCGCCATACCCGCCGGGGTCTGACGGCTGACGGCATGGGTGCAGGCGGCTACAGCCTGTTCCGTTGTGACCTGCCCGACGGAGAACTGGTCTTCGGCCAGGCGGCACGTGAACGCGCCTTGAAAGCCAAACAACAGGAACTGGAGCACCTCAACGAAGCATGGCAGGAAGCCAATACACGCATGCAGTTGTCCAGCCGTATGCTGGACAATGTCAAATCACTGCAAACCCTGGATTATGCCGACACCATCACCCACATGCTGGCATTGCACCGTGAACTGCAGACCCTTGAGAACCTGCTGACACAACTGGATTTGTCCGAACACCGGGATCTGGAGGATAAACTGACAGACCTGCGTGAACAGGTGCAGGTGTTACGGCAACAACAGGGCCATCTCAAGGAAACCCGCGGCGAACTCCAGGAAAAGAGTCGTAAAATCACCGAGCGTTGCAAGCAACTGTCCGATGCACAGGATGCTACCTTGCAGGTGGTGGAAAGCCGCGAACAAAACCTGCTCGCCATCGCCGCTGACTGGCCTGAATTTGACGCCGACGCACGGCTGGCCAATGCGGAAAAAGACGCTGAATCACTTAACGTCGAGGTTGCGGAAAACTTCCGCCAGGAAGTCCAGCGGACACTTCACACGCTGGAACGCAAAATGGATGATGCGATCCAGCAACACAACCAGCACTGCCAGCCTGGCGATGCCATTATTTATCAAAGTTTCAACGGTGACTATGACACAGCCCTGTTCGCCGCCATTTGTGGACTCCGGCGCGACCTCGACCGGGTTTACAACCGCCTGAAGAACAATATCCTGGTCGATAAATACG
>CAZVBD010000004.1:0-2785 GCA_964625255.1 uncultured Thiohalobacter sp.
TCGATTCCCGCTGCCCACCAATATGGACCCCGGTAATTGTCGGGGCCTTTTTTATTCCAATGCGACTGAATCAATCTCCCCGCCAGGGTGCGAACCCTATCGGTCGTTTGCCCTTCGGTTCCGGCGGGCTCATGAGCTGGCGAATGGCATCGATAATCTCCGCTATGGCCGCATCATTTTTCGAGACCTTGCAATCCAGTTCATCAAGTTTCTTTTCCAGTTCCTGATTCGAGGAAAGTATTCTCCTGAGCCGCACAAAGGCACGCATAATCTCAATATTCACCTTCACTGCTCGCGGACTGCGCAGCACACTGGAGAGCATAGCGACCCCCTCCTGAGTGAAAGCATACGGTGGCGCCCGCCTGGCACCACCCCAACTTGAAGTCACAAATTGTGACTTCAAGTTGTTAAACTCCTGATTTGTCAATTGAAACATAAAATCCGACGGGAATCGCTCCAGGTTTCTTTTGACACCCTGAACCAATACTTTGGGTTCCACGTCGTACAGCGATGCCAGGTGAGTACTCAACATCACCTTCTTACCGCGCAGCAACAGAATTGTTTCAGAAATAGACTCAATGGAAACAGCAGATTCATCCTGGTCATGCTCAGCCATCCCTGGCCTCCTTAGTCATGGTTAATAGACCAAACGTTCAAGACACACCGGTGGTCGCAAATTGCAACCACACTGGCTATCCATAGCCAGTTCATTTTGAAGAATACTACCAGTTACAGGAAGAAAAACAGCATGCTGCCTGATATCTACGGCGTTCGAATCTTGAAGTCGCAATTTGCGACCTGTGGAGTAATTTCCAGACAACCCTCGTACTCAGCCAGATTACGTTGCTTGTGGCAGTTATCCAGCGCATTGCCGCCAGAGCAGCAGCATGAACTGCACCGTGCGCCAGAGAAAACCGCCCCTCCTCGGACAATGCAGGAACCCTGGCATCCTGTAAGCGCCTTTTAGCCGAATTCACCAGATCATCAAAGACAGGATTGCTGGCATTCGCACGAAAGTGAAGCTGGTTCCCCTCACGGGAGGACACAAGCAAACCCGCTGATCGTCAACAAGGCGCGGTTTCATGCCACCGGAAAAGGTAGCACGCTGAATGGCGGTTACCGGAACGACAGCGCCATAAAAAAGGAAGCAATACCTCTCTCTGTATCGAAGTACCTCGCCTGACCAGCAACACCTTTGTGTAACGGCTGGACCATGAGCTGTAAGCGTCCGGTCGTTACAGGCTATCCCTTTATAGTTTTATCTGCTTTAACCTTTCGTTGGCCAGCAAAATGTCGAAGGTCCTTGGGTCAAAAGCCTCACCCCACCACTGCATCATGTTTTCATGCTCCTCATGCTGTGGATCAGCCATTGCTTCGAGGAACTCGAAGTAGCCGCCCAGGCCACCAACATCTTCTGGTGGACAGGCCATTTCACCACCAATACAGGTAATGGAAAGTTGTGCTCAAGATCAGCAAACGGATCATCCGGATTAGTCATGCCATAGTGTCTGTGATCGATGATAAACTCATGCAGGTGATAGTCGTGCCACCCCATTACCTCCTGAAAGACCCGGTGCAGTTTGACCAGGGTGATATTGTCCGGCACCAGCACGCTACGCCAGATAGCGGGACTGGAGTGTGCCAGTTCAATGCGCAGTAGCAGTAAAGAACGTGGTCCTGGCAAGCGCCGTGGGATTTTTTGTGTCATTTCAGGAAAGTGCTTTCAACCCTTTCTCATCAACAATATTCAACAGTTTCAATGAAGGACCATTTGGCTTTTTCTGCCCTTGTTCCCACTTCTGAACTGTCGAAGGACTGGTATTCAAGTACGCAGCAAACACTGACTGGCTCGCTTTATAGCGGCGTCGCAGTCGCTTGATTTGTGCTGGCGTATAATTTTTTACCGGTGTCAGACACAGCGCATCAAATTCACGCATGGTCATCTCATCCATCGCCCTGGCCTTATACAAGCCCTTTGCCGTCTCGTGGACAGATTTCAATATAGACTTAGCCATCACTGTTCACCTCTATCAATTCACCGGCCTTTTGAAATGCTAACAGGGTGCGGACACTGCCGCCCATTTCCGGAACCATTTCGTGACGATCATAGTGCATTCACCAACTCCATCAAGGCCTGTCCGATCATGCGGCATTCAGTTTTCAGAAAAAGTTGTTCTCGATCCACGCATACCGCACGTTACTGGTTGATCGCTTAAAATGTAGCAATCCAATTCATCATGGCGATCATCAATATTTATTTTCATAAGCATCCCAATCAACGCTTTCAAAAAACATCAAATACCACAATGCTTCTCAAAAACATGCTCGCGGTGGAATCCCATATATTCCTGGTGAGCATCGTCTAATTGAATCCGCATACGCTTCGAAATCCCGAGTAACGATTCATCTTCAAGCATTCCGGAAATCTCAATTTCCCCATGCTGCCTGAACGTAATAAACCCTAAATCGAAAACCTTATCAAGGTTCGGCAATAATAGCAGGCCATTAAAACTATCCAGCCTCTCTCTATTATCCGCGTTTCGCCAGGGCTTAATATGCGATGCAACCAAAAATCGTGTGTCACTAAACCCTGTCAACGCACAGCCGCGCCACTTTTCTATCAACCTCTGTCGAAATTTACCCTGCCCTACTCGCGCATTGATCAGCATCGACTTTTCCGTTTTCTCAAGGGCTTCATTGTTGAAAATCTTTTCAATATCTTCCTGAAGGGTTTCACTGAACACATCCTCAAGATAGGCTGCATACTGGTTAAGAGCAGCACTGT
>CAZVBD010000004.1:2885-7305 GCA_964625255.1 uncultured Thiohalobacter sp.
CACTGTTCACCGCTATCAGTTCACCGGCCATTAATCCGGCCAAATAATACATATTTAACCACTATATTCATTAAATTTATCTTGTTTTTCTTGTGGTTAATGTGATAATAACTCGGCCATCAATCCGGCCATAAGGCTTAGACAATGCCGACGACAAGCCACAGCTTTTCACCCTTTATTCCCAGCGACCGGGCTCTTGAGACGCCTGGACTCACAGACAAAGTCATCGCCATTACGAAGGCTTCTGCCGCGCTGGCTGCAAACCTGCCAGAAGAAACACGCGCCACAATCATACGGCACATGACCGTCATTAATTCCTACTACTCAAACCTCATCGAGGGAAATCGGACGCGCCCCCATGAGGTACGTGCTGCCCAGCAAGGCAACTTTTCCAAAGACCCCATCAAGCGAGCTCTCAAGTAATTTCCATCGACGGTGTCACTCTGCAAACCAGAGGAAGAGTCGTTTGGCCCTAATTATGATGGCATGCCTTCAGCAGCTCCATCAGCAATAGAGCGGAGCAACAAACACGGCCAGGCCCGCAAGTTCTTTACATATTGCACAAAAGTAAAGAATCCGCTATTCTCTGATCGTGACTCAACAACAAAGGGAGCATCCACATGCCGAAAGTCAGTTCAAAAAGACAAATTACGCTACCTGTTGAGCAGTGCCAGCAAGTGGGTATCGAGCCGGGTGACGACGTCCGGGTATTTGTCGCCGATGGCCACATCACCATCGTGAAAAAAATGGCTGGGGCAGCCAGGGGAATACTCAAACACGTCAAGGGAGAGGCCTCGATCACCGAGGAAGAATCCCGCCAGAGCGCTCTCGGTTAGCATCGCGTGATCGCCATCGATACCAACGTGTTGCTGCGGTACCTGTTGTGGGACGACAAGCCGCAGGCCGCAAAGGCCGACAGACTGATCAATGGCACCGAGTCCGTACTGGTCACCGACGTGGTGTTGGTTGAGGCCTTGTGGACGCTCAAGGGGAAGAAGTACCTGCTGGATAAAACCGCATTGGTGGGTGTGCTCGACTCACTCTTTGAAGAACCCAATATTCACTTCGAGGATGACCAGACTGTGTGGCAGGCCTTGAGCGACTATTGTCAGGCGAAATCGGTGAAGGTCGGCAACAAAAAGAAAGAGACTGATTTTGCCGACGCGCTGATCGTCAACAAGGCGCGGTTTCATGCCACCGGAAAAGGTAGCACACTGAATGGCGTTTATACGTTTGACCGCGCCGCACAAACAATTTCCGGAACGGCAGCGCCATAAAAAAGGGAGGCAAGGCTTCCCTTTGTATCGAAGTGCCCCGGCACGCTGGATCGGTGTGGAGGTCTAAAGTTTTAAATCCGGCCCAACCGGCACGATTTGTGTCGGGTTAATCGTGGTATGACTATAATAGTAATGTCGCTTGATATAGGCGATATCGACTGTCTCCGATATGCCTGGCAGATGGTAAAGTCCGCTTAAATATTTTGAAATATTCGGGTAGTCAGCGATCCGTCTTAGATTACATTTGAAGTGCCCCACATAAACCGCATCAAACCGGATCAGTGTTGTGAATAACCGCCAATCCGCTTCGGTAAGCTGATCACCTGCCAGAAACTTCTGACTCGATAATCTGTTCTCGATATTATCGAGTTCATTAAACAGGCATTTAAATGCACGTTCATAAGCAGCCTGTGATTTGGCAAAGCCGCACCGGTAGACGCCATTATTAATATTGTCGTAAATGGGCTTGTTGATGGCATCGATTTCAGTTCTCAAGTGCTCGGGATAATAATCGGTTTCCACATCGGTAAAGGCGTTAAATGCCGAATTAAGCATTCGGATAATTTCAGAGGATTCGTTATTGACTATCGTATTCTGATGCTTGTCCCATAGTACCGGCACAGTGATTTGACCGGTAAAGTCATCGTTGGCACGAGTGTAGACCTGGTGCATATAATTATAGCCGTGCAGGTGATCAATGTAGTCACCGTCTTCGGCAAAGGTCCAGCCGTGTTCGAGCATTTCCGGTTCTACGATTGACAAGCCAATAACCGATTCAAGCTTCTTCAGCTTTCTGAAAATAATCGTACGATGCGCCCAGGGACAGGCTTTTGAGACGTATAAATGGTACCGGTCGGCTTCTGCCTTGAAACCGTCGACGCCGTCTGGTCCCGCACTGCCATCCGCTGTTACCCAGTGGCGAAAGGTAGAATCCATTCGCTTGAACTCGCCTTCTTCTATTTCTTTTTCCAGCCAGTTTTCAACCAGTTTGCCTTTAATCAGCATACCCATAATTTATGCCTCTGCTCAGTCCGGGGTAGTTGCCAGGGTCGCCACCCACTCTCGCTGTCAAGCCTCTGGGGCTTGCTCCAAATCTGGGGTACAATAGTGGTTTGACTCATTTCATCGCTGCCCGGGTACCAGGGCGTTTGACACGTGAAAAGGTGGCTACATGCATTATACCGAAGACCAGACAGCCGAACTCAACATATTGATTTATTACAGCCTCAAGACCAATGACCAGGGCATTAAAGTCCACTCAACCGCAAATCCGGAAAAAATTGCAGCGGTGCAGCGCCTGTTCGAAAAAGGCCTTGTGACCCAGAAAGACGGTGGCTACCTGACAGACCTGGGCAAAAAAGCCGCTGAACATGCGCAGGCGCTCATCCTCATACTGGCACCTTACAAGCACAGCATCGCAAGCTAGCCTGCCCCGGATAAAAATGCGGCAAGCCATACTCCTTCTCCTGGTTTTATCCGCCTGTACACAGGAGCAAGCTCAAATACTTATTACAATCGCCGACGCGCGAATCGATAAGGCGCAGATCATCGATACCGGTGAACCCGGAGACTCCGTGGGTGATATTCTGATATTCGATCAACCGTTACTTGACGAGCATCTCCAACCCATCGGCACCAACAGTGGTACCTGCCTACGCACACGGGTCGGGCACAGTTTTCAGTGCCAGTGGACGCTCAGTCTTGAGAACGGGAGCATCCAGGTTGCCGGGCGCGAGTTTGACGAAGGCGTTTCGACCGTCAGCATTGTGGGAGGTACAGGCATCTATGCCGGCATCCGTGGTGATATGGTATCTGTCAATAATAATGATGGCACCTTCACACAGACACTGCGTTATTCAGTGCCCCGGGGGTTGTCACGGTAGCGGTAGTGATGAAATGAGGTATTGCCGCATACAAACCCCTCCGTCGTGAACACCCTCAAGTAAATGCTTGATTGTGCCGAAAAAATGTCTATATATGGCATTAATCGGGACACTTTTTTCTGAGGCTGGCAGACCATGGACGTGGTAACCCTTTCTTTGTTGACCATGCTGGAACTGGCCCTGGTGCTGGGGATTGCTGTTTTCGTGTTAAATCGAAAACGGAAACAGCTTCAGGTACAGCTAGAGCAATTAACCACAGAGCCATCAGCAGAACCTGAAACTTTTGACTCGATTGCTTCCGGTTATCTGCCTTATCTTGAAAAACTTATCCTGGAATCACGCCAGCAGCTTGAGTCGAATGAAAGCAAGGAAGAGCCTGACAGTGTATTGATTGCGGCACTCAACTATCGCCTGTCACTGCTGGAAGCAGAAATGAAAGTGACTGAACGTAGCAATGATTACCCGGAAAATCACTGGCAACACGTTGCCGAACTCTTTGCCCCGCCTGAAGCGCACGAACCAGAACCTGAACCTGAAGCCGAGCCTGAAACCGAAAGCGATGACCCGCTGACCAAAGCCCAGGCCAGAATAAAAAGTCTGGAAAAATTCCGTGATCATTTTTTCAGTATGAAGAAACAACTGGAAGCACTGGAAGCCTCCAAACAAAAACTCATAGAACAACTCGAAACCCTGCTGCCCGAGGCAGAACGCTCAGAAGAACTCAGGTCACTGCTCGATACGATGAATGCGCAGCGCGACCGTCTGCAGGATGAACTGGCGCAACTTGAGTCACAATCGGATGCGCTGGCAAAAGCTGCATCACAAAACGGTCCGACAGCCGATAAGCTCCAGCGTATCGAAGCTGAAAATGAAGAGAATGCATCCGAGCTCACCGAACAAATCGACAAACAGAAAAAGAAAATATTCGAGCTGCATCACCTGGTCGATGATCTCCACCTGGAATCTGAAAAGGCCGAGGCACTACAAGCCAAGATTGACCAGTTTGAACTGGCTAACCGCGATATGAATATGTGCATCCAGGTGCTTGAAGAAGAGAACCAGTTTTTACAGGGGCAAATCCAGTCACTGCTGAAACTGAGCGAAGACCAGTCGGTTTATGATGTAGACGGGCCACAACAACTTGAAGCCTTGCAGGCCCAGCTGACAGAAAAGGATGAACAGATCAAGATACTGGAAGAAAAATATAACTCAATAGAACAGGAATACCTGACGCTCTACGAAGAAGCCAACTCATAATCC
>CAZVBD010000004.1:7405-37576 GCA_964625255.1 uncultured Thiohalobacter sp.
TACCACATCAAGTCATCAGGCACCTTGTAATCCGCGTAAAAATCATCATCCTCATTATCCGCCCGGGTATCTTTTTGGCAGACAACGCAGGCATCATCACGAAGCATGATTTTCTCCGCCACCACAGAAGGGATCACCTCATAACCTGAATCAAAGCGGACAATCGCCAGGAGACCCCGCCCCAGCTTGTCGTGGATATCTTCCGTCACGAAGAGCTTCCTGACGACCGCACCCTCCTGGAAGTTGTAACCGACTTCACCGCCATCCCGTGACAAGCGATTCATTTCAATCAATTGACGAACCTGCGCCTGAATTGCCTTGCGTTCAGCTGCTTCCTTTTGCTGCAAATTAAGTTCCCGGTCACGAGCCGTTTTCCCGGCGACGGCCTTCCGGGCAAGCTCCGCTGTTTCATGCGCTGCACGATCCTTGTTCTTCTTGTCAGATTTCTGCTGCTTATATTTGGACTTTTTGGCCTTGTTGAGTTTGTCCTTGCTCACCAGGCCCGCTTTAAGCAGCTGGTCACCAAATGAATTTGCCATTCTGTTAACTCCGTCGTGAATAGCGCATTTTCGCGTCAAACCGATCCATCGGCAACACCCCTACCACCCGTGGGTAGACTTCCTGATTGAGATAGAGCATCTCCGCATCGACCTGGTCCTCGGGCAGATCCTTGTACCAGGCCTTGCGAATGCCTTCCCCGCCCGGAGACCAGCGATAACCACGCTGTTTGAGCAGATCTTTTTTCTGGAACGGGGCACGCTCCGCCCAGATACGGACGGACGTCTGTCCGGCATTATCCAGCAGACGTTTCAGGACGCGTTCCCCGCTGGGCAGCGTCTGACTCAAAAGTTCGATCCCGGCCTGACAATCCACGGTCGCCCGGTGTCCTTCGTAAAAAAAGCCGTACTTGTAACCCAGGTACTCCAGCTTTACACCTTCAAACCCTTCTTCGTTCCAGTTGACATCCGCGATAGAGCAAGCCCAGTCGATGGTCTCAAACCCCGAATGAAGCTGCTCGACAAACGGCCGGTCAAAACGGGCATTGTGGGCAATCACCAGCGAAGCCCTGGAAAGAACATCTGTCACCTGATCCGGATCAATAGCCTGTCCCGCTACCATTTCGTCCGTGATACCCGTGATACGAGTGATAAAGGCCGAGATGGGAACACCAGGGTCCTGGAGGGCGTTGTAGGCAGGAAGAACGCGATAAATGCGTCCTTCGGCATCGTATTCAAAAGGCACCATGGCCAGTTCAATGACCTTCTCTGTCTCCGGGTTCAGGCCCGTGGCTTCGGTATCAAGATAGATGGCAATTTTCTTTTCAGCACCGGTATCTTCGTGATACTGGTCGATGGGCTTGAGGCGGCGGATGACCTTGTAGTCCCCCGTCGCGGTTAGCTGGTCGATGAGGTTCTGATTAGTCGTCATGATTCACCCTGCCAGTCCCCGGCGCAATTCGCGTAATTTCGACTTGACCCTGGCAGCATTACGCGGCCCGATGCGGATCAATACTTTTTGCCCGGCGGACAAAGCCTCAAGCTCCGGGTCGGCAAACAGATACAGCACATGCGGACGCACCAGCGAAACCCGCCCACCAATATCGGGAACCTCCAGCAGGTGATCAATGACGTCGATCAACCGGTCGTTGAAGTAGGCCGAAGGGAACCCCAGTTCTTCATACGCGGCTTGTATCAGGGGATAGTAATGCAGGTAAAGGGCGATTAACTGCTCGCTGTTCATGCTATCCAGCAGATCAATATAGGCATCATAACGCGCATAGTTCTTTTTGCTCAGGTAAAAACCGTTTTCATCCTGATCGACGACCAGTTGTCCGTGAACTGACTGGTTAGAGCGGTACTTCTGGTTCAACAAATCCTTGCGTGGCAGGTTGTCTACCGTCACGACGAATCGTCTGATGATGCGATTCAAATTGAACAGCGGATCCAGTGCCTGTCGGGCTGCAAGTGAGTAGAGATCGTGTCTTACCGCCTCGTCACTGTCATCCAGTGCCGGCAATGGCTTTTCAGGTGCAGTTGTTACCACGGGAGCTTCGGCAGGTTCTTCCCGGCGTGGCTCAGGCTCGCTGGCGGGCGTTGTCTCTACGGGAGCGGGCGGTGGTGGCACCGGGTAACGAATGGCGGGTTCCTGAGGCTCCACACGTGCCTGCTGTACGCCAGTCTCGGGCAGCAGACCCAGCCCCGGTTGCCCGGGTTCCTGCGGATAAAAATACTTCGCCGCCACCGCAATCACCAGTACCAGGACAACTGCGACGACATAATCTGATTTTTTCATAATCAACCTGGATGCGGGATGTGCCCGGTACCTGTGGCCGGTTTCGGGTATTTTAACGGCTACACTGACCTGATTGGTATACTCATCACATATTTTTGGTCATATGGAGCAGCAGACCATGACAAATCTGATGAAAACGGGTGTACTGGGCCTGTTTTTACTCACCGGTTGTACCGCCCTGACGGTGCAGACCGACTATGAAACAGGCTATGATTTCTCAACGCTCAGAACCTATGCGTGGCTCGAGGACAAAGCGCCCAGCAACGATATCCGGATCAATAACAGTTTGATTATCAACCGGGTTGTGAATGCAGTAAACAACAACTTGCAGCTCAAGGGCTATAAACTGGTCGACAAGGATAAAGCGGATTTTTATGTGAACTGGTTTGGCGGTATAGAAAACCGGATCCAGCAAGAAACGATTAATACCTATTACGGTCACCTGGGCTATAACTCATCCCTCTGGGGGTATGGCGGCTATTGGCCCGGCGACTCCCGGACCTATACTTACGAATATCAGGAAAGCACATTGATCATTGATATTGTCGACAGCAAGAGCAAACAATTGATATGGCGCGGGACCGGCCGGGACGTTGTCACAGAAAATAAAACGCCTGAACAAATCACGGCACGTATCAACCAGACTATCTCCGGAATTCTGAAAAACTTCCCTCCCGCGACTAAACCATAAGTTCATACCACAGGGGCAATGTCAGCATACTCAGTGCTGTCGTAATGGTCACTGCGGCGGCGTAAAGGCTGACATCAAGGTTGTAGCGATCACAGAAGACAATCCCCAGCACCATACTCGGCATGGCGGACTCCAGGACTACCGCTGCCCTCATTTCACCGGACAAACCGATAGTCGAAGCAAACACCACGATGAGGGCAGGCACAACCAGCAGACGTACCAGTACGACGGGAATAACGGATGGCAATGTGCGCCATTGTGAGCGGTTCCACTCCAGACTAAGCCCCAGACTGAACAGCATTAATGGCACGACACCCCGTTCCAGCAATCCCAGCAGGCCATCGAGGACGGTGTGCACGGGAACTTCCATCAGGTTCAGCAATACGGCGATCACCGCAGCCCACAAGGCCGGGATACGAAACAGTTCCCTCATCATGTTACCCACACCGGCCTGGGCATCGCCGTGATGTGCAGCAATCAGAATGCCCAGTGTAAACAGCAGTGGTGTACAGGCAAACAGGTCATATTGAATTGCCACACTGCGCGCCCAGGGACCAAAGGCAGCTTCCAGTACAGGTAAGCCAAGATAGGTTGCATTGGGAAACGCCGCCGCCAGGATTACCGCCCCGGTAACGGCTGGTCGCGCTTTGCAGACACGGCAGGACAAGGCACTCAAACCCATCCCGATGAACACGGCCACAGCGGCAGACAGTGCGATGAGCAGCGTGGTAGCACCCAGTTCCGCCTTCCATAGCACGGACAGCACCAGCGCGGGTAATAACAGGTAGTACACCAGCGAAGTTAAAACCTTGCGGGTCTGAACCGGGTCCAGACCTGCCGGTTTAACGATACGCCAGCCGATACCGCAAACGATTAAACCCGACATCTGAACGAGGACTTCAAGCATTATTCCACCACTGGCCCGACGGCAACAGGTATTGTAACAGTCCTGTCGCGAAGGGATTGTTACGGGGTTATACTGGGCCGGCGAACAGGTTTACATATCAGGAACATTGATGATAGCGCGTCAAAAAGTAGTCCCGCCGGTTACACCTAAAATCGTACAGACCACTGGCCGTCAGCGCGTTATTCAGTATGCGCTGATACTGTTCGCCTTCCTGCTCACGGGCTGGTTCAGTTATGATGCCGGCCAGTCTCGGGCACCGGCTGTCAGTGAAATACCAACCACGCAGTCTCAGGCATCAAATCAGCGCATCACCGAGCTTGAACAGGAGCGCAACTCGCTGAAACAGCAGGTCGCAGAACTTGAGTCCGGCATGCAACAGGTCAGCCAGGCCCTTGCAACTGAACGTAGTCGCAACCGGGTACCGAAGCAGGCCACAACAACAAGACGCAAGATCCCTGCACAAAAACCTGTCGCCATTCCTATGGAAACGGCGGACTTCACACTCGGGCTGGAAAACATCCGCATTAAACAGACTGCATCGGGAAATGTATTCCGGATTGCCTTTTCTGTGATAAACGAGGCGAATAATACCGACCGGGTATTGGGCACCATCTGGATTGCCGTCAATGGCTTTTCGGGCAAAGAACCCCGGCGGCTTTCATTCAAACGGCTGTCATCAGACAAGCGTTCGTATGTGAAAATGGGCTTCAACCAGAAGCAGGATGTGATGGAAGACATCAGACTGCCTGATAACTTTCGCCCCAAAAACATCCTGATCGAAGTCAGGCCTTATGGTGAAAAATACACGGGCACCTCGAAGAAAATCAACTGGCCCAGCAATTAATCACCAGCAGAAAAAGTATGCCCTATAACGCCTTGCCTGCCAGCGTTGGCACCTTGTCAGTCCGTGTTTCCAGCTTCAGGTAACTCACCAGCCGTATACTGCCATCGGCATGCAGTTGTTCATGGATTTTCGCAACCATAGCCAGGATAGCATCCAGTTCACCTTCGATATTGGTCCCGGAAGCGTGGGTTTCCACAATAAAATCACCGGTATTCAACAGTGCCACAACACGGCCAATCTGCTGCCTTACCGACACACCTTCACCAATCGGCACCACCTGTAATTCTGCTGTGGCTTTCATACTTTTCTCCTGTCACAAAAAATGCCGGCCGAGTATACACCCGGCCGGCATTATCGAAGGACTGCGTTGCGTTTTACTTCTTCGCTTCGCGTGCCTTGCGTTCCTTCACTTCCTTGATGACTTCTTCCGCCACATTGTTCGGACAAGGTGCATAGTGCGAGAACTCCATGGAGAACTGGCCACGGCCGGAGGTCATGGTACGCAGGTCGCCAATGTAACCAAACATTTCACTCAACGGCGCATCGGCCTTGACGCGGACACCGGTTGGCCCGGATTCCTGCGCCTTGATCATGCCGCGACGACGGTTAAGATCGCCGATGACGTCACCGACATGATCGTCAGGCGTGAACACATCGACCTTCATGATCGGCTCCAGCAACTGCGGGCTGGCCTTGGGCACGGACTGGCGGTAGGCGTTCTTGGCAGCGATCTCGTAGGCCACAGCCGAGGAATCCACAGCGTGGTAGCCACCGTCCACCAGGGTGACTTTCACATCCAGCAGCGGGAAACCGGCAAGCACGCCCTCTTCCATGCTCATGCGGAAGCCCTTTTCAACTGCTGGCCAGAATTCACGCGGCACGTTACCACCGGTCACCTTGGACTCGAACTCGAAGCCACTATTGACCTCACCCGGCTCGATAACGTAATCGATCTTGGCGAACTGACCGGAACCACCCGTCTGCTTCTTGTGCGTGTAGCTGTCTTCAATGCGCTGGGTAATGGTTTCGCGGTAGGCGACCTGCGGCTTGCCGACTTCAACATCGATACCGTGGGTACGCTTGAGGATGTCGACCTTGATATCCAGGTGCAACTCACCCATGCCCTTGATGATGGTCTCGCCGGACTCTTCATCGGTCTCGACGCGGAAAGACGGATCTTCCTGCACCATTTTACTGATCGCGATACCCATCTTCTCGGAACCCGCCTTGTCTTTCGGCGAAATAGCAATAGAGATGACCGGATCGGGAAACACCATCGGTTCCAGCGTAGCCGGGTTCTTCACATCCGCCAGCGTATGACCAGTCTGCACATTTTTCATACCGACAATGGCAATGATGTCACCCGCCTGTGCCGAGTCGATTTCCTCACGGTCATCCGCGTGCATGACCACCATGCGGCCGATACGCTCGGTTTTGCCCGTGAAGGTATTGAGGATGGTGTCACCCTTCTTGATACGACCCGAGTAGATGCGTACGAACGTCAAGGCACCAAAACGATCGTCCATGATTTTAAACGCCAGCGCACGTAGCGGACGGTCGGGATCGACAATGGCGAACTCACCCGTTTCGTTACCTTCCTTGTCCACTTCAGGCTGTGGCTTGACTTCAGTCGGACTCGGCAGGTAATCGACAACAGCATCCAGCACCAATTGCACACCCTTGTTCTTGAACGAGGAGCCGCAGTAGGTCGGGAAGAAGTCCAGCGCGATGGTGCCCTTGCGGATACAGAGTTTGAGATCCTCAATAGAGGGCTCTTCACCTTCCAGGTAGGCGCCCATCAGATCGTCGTCCTGTTCGAGGGCGGTTTCAACCAGCTTCTCGCGCCACTCTTCGACCAGGTCGGTCATGTCGGCCGGCACATCTTCAATGGTGTAGTTTGTCGGATCACCGGAGTCATCCCACACCCAGGCCTTGCGTGTTAGCAGATCGACCATGCCTGTCAGGTTATCTTCCACACCAATCGGGAGCACCATCACCAGCGGGTTGGCCGCCAGCACATCTTCCACCTGCTTGACCACGCGGTAGAAATCGGCGCCGATACGATCCAGCTTGTTGACGTAGATAATACGCGCCACTTCGGATTCGTTAGCGTAGCGCCAGTTGGTCTCGGACTGGGGTTCCACGCCACCGGAGGCGCAGAACACACCCACGCCGCCATCGAGTACCTTGAGCGAGCGATACACTTCAATGGTGAAATCCACGTGTCCGGGGGTATCGATGATATTCAGCTGGTGGCCATTCCACACACAGGTGGTGGCAGCGGACTGAATGGTGATGCCGCGCTCCTGTTCCTGCTCCATGAAATCGGTGGTCGCGGCGCCATCGTGCACCTCGCCGATCTTGTGGATCTTGCCGGTCAGCTTCAGGATACGCTCAGTAGTCGTGGTCTTGCCGGCATCCACGTGGGCGAAAATACCGATATTCCGGTAGTTGCTTAGCTCTGTCATGGTATCAACTCGTTAGCTTGTAAAATCATCATCGAACCGCACTTTTCACCTACCAAAATGAAAACAAACCATGTTAAATCAATAACATGGCTTGAATCTCAATTGGAGCTGGCGAACTAGGGCGCCGCGCCGTGAACGCTGCCCGCACAACATGCGGCGGACGGCCATTCCGTTCTAAATGGCCGCGTATGATACCGGAAATCGTTGTCGGAATGGAGAAATTCTCGCCTTGCTGCTGTCTGGCTTACGATTAACCTATACTCGACCCTACTCACTCTCATCAGGGGACGGAATACAGGGATGACACGAACCATGCCAGGGCTGGTGGTACTCATAGGTCTCTGCCTTCTGTCGGGGCCGGCACTGGCCGAAACCACACCGGATGACAAGGTTCTGGTACTGAACACGGCATTTTCCGAGCCGATCAGTAATAAGGAACAGACCGGGTTTGCGGACACACTGATCGGCATGGCGCTACAACGCCTCGGCTACCAGCTGAAAACGCTGCACTTACCCGCAGAGCGGGCTTTGATCATCGCCAATGACGGTATCGATGACGGGGAAATGCTGCGCATCGCAGGCCTGCAGAAAAGCTACCCCAACCTGATCCAGGTGCCCGAAAAAATCATCGACCTGGAGTTTTCGGCCTTCACCCGCAAAAAGTCACTACCGATCACAGGCTGGCACGATTTGGCCGCCTACCCGGTCGCCATTATCACCGGCTGGAAAATCCTGGAACGCAATATCCCGGCGACCATCGACCTGGTCACCGTGAGAAATGTTGACCAGTTGTTTACCTTGCTGCTCAAGGACCGCACGGATGCCATTCTCTACACACGCTGGTCCGGACTCGCCTACATACGCAAACACCAGCTTCAGGGGATAAGTATCGTGGAACCACCACTGGAACGAAAAAGCATGTACGTCTATCTGCACAAGCGACACCGCGAGCTGGTACCACGTCTGGCGCACGAATTGCGTTTGCTGAAAGCCGAAGGTGAAAAACAGCGCTTGTTCCGCGAAATACTCGCACCTTACGCCGGAGACTGATCACTTGGAACACGCCACACCGGGGATATTCGGTTCAATCATAGCGCGTCGGCTGATTATCTATGTCGTACTGTTCAGTTCGCTCATTACACTGATCGCCACGGCGTTCCAGTTGTACCTGGATTACGACAAGGACCTCAACCTGATCGAGGAAGAGTTGCAACAGGTCCGCACAGTACACCTGAACAGTCTGGCCGAAACCCTGTGGGCATCCGATGCAAGAGAGCTACGCACTCACGCCGAGGGCATCATGCAGATGCGCGACATGCAGTTCCTGGAAATACGGGATGCCAACCGGGTCTGGGTGACGATCGGTGAACCACAGACGAAAAACGTGATCAGCCGCCAGTTCCCCATGACTCACAAGCTCCGTGGCCGTGATATCAACATAGGGACACTGACCGTAACGGCCAGTCTGGAAGGGGTCTACCAGCGCCTGATGGACAAGGTCTGGATTATCCTGTCCACCAATGCGATAAAAACGTTCCTTGTAGCCGGGTTTATTTTTGTCATATTTCATGCGCTGGTAACGCGGCACCTGGTCAATATTGCAAATTTTGCACGCCGTCTCAATACCGAAACACTGGATACACCGCTGCAACTGGAAAGCAAGGGGCGTCACAAGCGCAAACCGGATGAACTCGACCTGGTAGTGAATGCCATCAGGCAGATGCAACACAATATCCAGCACTCCTTTAGCGCACTGAAGGAAAGCGAACGCCTGGTTCGCCTGTTAATGAACTCCACTGCCGAAGCTATTTATGGTGTCGATACCGAGGGGCACTGCACTTTCGCCAACCCGTCCTGCCTGCGCCTGCTGGGCTACACGGATGTTTATGACCTGCTCGGTCGCAATATGCACAAGCTGATACATCACACTCATGTGGATGGCAGTTCCTATTCCGAAAAACATTGTCATATCTGTCGTGCCTTCCGGCAAGGGAAAGGCACACATAAGGATGACGAAATCCTGTGGCGGGCAGACGGCAGCTGCTTCCCGGCCGAATACTGGTCTCATCCTATCGAAAAAGAGGGTGAACCCTTCGGCGCAGTGGTGACCTTTCTCGACATCAGTCAGCGTAAACAGGCTGAAAAAGAACTGGAAAATTATCAGGAACACCTTGAGGAACTGGTGGTGGAACGCACCAGTGAACTGGATCGTATCAACCAGGAACTGGAGGCCTTCAGTTATTCTGTATCACATGATCTGCGCGCCCCTCTGCGCAGCATCGACGGTTTCAGCTTTGCGCTGATAGAAGACTATGCCGACGTCCTGGATGATGCCGGCAAAAATTATCTCCAGCGAGTACGCACCGCCAGCCAGCGTATGTCAGTCCTGATCGACGACTTGCTGCAACTGTCCCGCGTGACACGCAGCAATTTTCAGCAGGAACCGGTATCTCTGAGTGAGCTGGCTGAAGAAACCGTCAAGAGACTGAAGCAGAGTGAACCGGAACGCCGTATCAGGGTAGACATTGAAGCCGGCATCGACGCCTACGGAGACCCGCACCTGCTGTCCATCCTGTTTGATAACCTCATCGGTAACGCCTGGAAATATACCAGCACGACAGCAGACCCTCATATCCGTTTTGGCACCAGGGAAATAAACGGTGAAACGGCGTATTTCGTGGAAGACAATGGTGTTGGTTTTAATATGGAATATGCCGACAAGCTGTTCAGCGCTTTCCAGCGCCTGCACGGAAATGAATTTGAAGGTACCGGCGTCGGTCTGGCCACTGCGGCACGTATCGTACGACGGCACAGTGGCCGGATCTGGGCGGAAAGCCAGCCCGCACAGGGCGCCACCTTCCTGTTTACACTTCAGGGACGATCAGCGCTGGTGGTTGCTTTATAGAGGGAACTCACGCGAATTGCACGCGGTTCGACAATACAGGCTTCACGGCACAGGCCACAACCCACACACTGTGCTGCATCAATGACAGGCCGACAACGCTCCCAGTTAAGGGCGCCGGGCTGCGGGCAGGATGCCGCACAGGCACCGCACTCCGGACCCTGCCAGGGCAGACAGTGTTCAGTATCAATTTCCGCACGCGCCAGTTTCGGCATCGGCAGAAGCTCATCCTCTTCCAGCTCCGGCAAATGCAGGGCTTCCGGTTCACAGGCACTGACGCAGGGCCAGTCATCACACAGGTGACAACTCCTGTTGGTGAGATCCAGTGCCGGTGTGCCGGTAAACTTCACACCCAGTCGCGCTGCCAGCGGAAAAATGGTCTGGTGCGGGCAGGCTTCAATACAGGCATTGCAACGCGTGCAGGCGAGCAGAAACTCCAGCTCGTCCAGTGCATAGGGTGGACGTATCCAGTGTGCTGCACGACGAGCCACCTGCCTGTCCGCCTCCTGAACCAGCGTCTCACCTGTCTTGTGCGCAACCTGACGAAAGAATGCGCGTCGCGAGGTATCCACCATTACATTCTCATGATCATGGGCTGTGACAACAGCCACAGGTGAAAACCGGTCATCAGTACAACAAACCCGAGCATCGGCGCCAGTCGCCAGCTGCCGCTGCGACCTTCGGCAGCCAGCAATGTGCGTCCACGGTGACGCACTATCTGTACCGCAATCCAGAAACCGAACACCATCAACCCGGCCTGTATGGCAAACAGGGTTTCCTGTGAAATCAACATATCAAAGTGACGCGCGTGTTTTTCCATTGAACTTAATGGCACCATCCCCGTACCCAGTGGATTCTCGAACACAGCACTGGCACCAGCGCCTTCACGCACCAGGTGATTCAGGTTATGCGCCATGTGATAGGCAAATGCCAGCGGCAGTGCAACAAAGGCAAGCGTCATAAACAGGCGTCGAAATGAGGTATCACCCACCAGTTGCCGGGTGAGCAGCACAAATAATGCGTACACCAGCACCACAGCCGCCATACTGCCGAACATGCCCACGGTAAAACTGACCAGTAATTGTCCGGAATCATTCAGGATACGCGCAAGATCACTCATCCAGGCTTCCCAGAAACTCATCATCGACAAGCCATGGAACCCGGTCAGCGCCAGCAGCCCGATCATGAACCAGGCTTCATCATGACGCGGCCGCGCGTCCTGTACTGCCTCAACACTGGGTGAGCGCAATCGCCATGCAACGTTATCGTGCGGACAACTGCGCACGCAGTTACCGCATGAAGTGCAGTAGCTGTTCTGTTTCAATCGACCCATGACCAGCCAGGTTGGGCAGGGATCGGTTTCTTTATCACCGTAGTAACAGTCCAGCGTTGTGCAATCGGCACAGGTCTGTGTATTGATCGGTCGCAGCTCGACCGGTGCCAACTGTGAATAAAAACCAACAGTACGCCCCACCGGGCAGAAATAACGGCAGAATGCCTTGCGCTCAAAAATCGCCAGCGAGCTGGTCGCCATCACCACCATCAGCAGTGACACCACTGCTGTGGCGTAAGGATTGGTCGTTATGCCCAGCCCCAGTTCAAGCCAGGTCAGGGCAATAAACATCAATAACGCGGGCCAGATCGTGCGCAGGGCGCGTGGCACACGCAGGTTGAGGCTGTTGTTTGGCTCGGCGCGCTTCCACAGGCGACGGCGTACCAACCACTGTGCCAGTGTGTCCCACGGACAAACCGCACACCAGGCCGTGCCAAGAAAGAAGACAGAAAAAATCAATCCCGCCCACCAGATATTCCAGGTGAGTACGGTGGCGATATTACGTTCCGGAATCTGGTTGCCAAACAGGCCTGCGTAAATGACCAGCAGGAACAGTGCCACGAAAATAATTTTCAGGCTCAGCAGGATCATCGGGCTGGAAACCAGATATCGCACCAGACCGCGCAATACTGGAACACGTGCAAGACTGTAAACAGCCGAACCGGCAGATCCCGGCAAGGGTGCAATGACAGCCCACAGGGTCATGATGACCATACTGCCGATCACCACCATGCCCCATATCGCGGGCAATCCCGGGTGAGTCATCATCATGGATTGCGCTCATCACGGTGCGCCGTACGAATGCGGTCGCGTTGCAAACGCTTGCGCTGAAACAGGTTGGCTGCAATCAGCACAATCAGCAAAGCCACGACCGCCAATGTAATAGGACCAACCGGGGACGGTTGCCCGATGCGCAGCGGAAAATCAACCGTGTAAGGCTCACCATCCGCCTGAAACGAGGCACGGATGATATAGCTGCCATCGTTGCTGAACACAAACCCCTGACGGAATACGTTGTCATCCTGTGGCTGTACACCCAGCACTTCCGGCTCCGATCCACCAAACCAGGTATCGTCACGCACGGTAAACGTCACTTCACCCCGAAAGGGCTCACCACTATCCATATGGGTGGCGTACAGGTTAATACGCCCCGACTCACCGGCACGGGGAAAGGCAGGATAGACCATGTAGGTGACGAAGTAATTTCCGATCTGCGTTTCCACCTGCATACTCGGTGGTGTATTGGAATCTTCATTGAGGCTGTACGCCGGCCGACCCAGCACATGGTGGGCAAACGCCGGTACAATAACGGCGAACAGACCACAGAAAAACACGAATTGTCGAAGACTTTTCATAGGCGGTGATGGACTATCGTTCCTTTTGAGCGTTCAACAATACGGATTGGCAGGCTGGGATGTGGACAGACTTCAACACACAGTCCACAACCCACGCAATCCGTTTTCACAACAGGCTTGTACTGGTTCCAGTACTTGAAATCGATGGCGCGCGCTCCCAACGGACAGATGCTGACGCAGGCACCGCAGATGCCACGATCTACCCAGGGGTAGCAGGCGCTACGGTCGATCTGGGCAATACCCATATCAACCTCTTCGCGCGGTGTTTCGACCAGCGCCTCGGTGGGACAGACTTCCATGCACTTGTTACACAGGATGCAGGCTTTCTGTTCCGGATCGATATAAGGCGTATTGAATTTGTCACCCCCTTCGTGCTGGTAGAACTGAATGCAGCGCGGTGGACAGATTTCACCGCAAAGCCCACAACCGATACAGGCGCGATTGAAAGCATCATCGTCTTTCAGCGCACCGGGCGGACGCAGGTGTGTGCCAGGGTCTTCGGCCCTGGCTTCCGGCGTCGCGAGGCGCACGAAACCATAGGGCAAGGTACTGGCTACGGTAATTCCCGCCGCATACATGAGTCGTTGCAGTACCGTGCGCCGCCGGATCATGCCGCTGCCTCCGCCTGCTCCTTTTGCGTATGTTCACGCTGGTAACGTTTGCCCAGGTGTCCTGGCCCCTGGTAACCCACATCCTTCAGCTTGATCTCGAAAGTCAGTGCATCAGTCGGACACACGGCGATACAGGCCGTACAGTTGTTACACTCCTGGCCAAAACCATCGCGCAAGGGATCAAGTCCAAACTCACAAACCGCATTACATTTGGCACAATCGTTACAATCTTCCACCACGCGTTGAATACGTAGCAGCCGGTAACGCCCCAACAACGAATACAGCGCGCCACCCGGGCACAGGTAACGGCAAAAACCCCGTTGAGCCACCATCAGATCAAACAACAGTGTGGCCGCAAAGAACACTGCGCCGGCACCAAAGCCACCCAATGCAATGGCGTAATAGATTTCCCGCCCCAGTATGGCCGGCGGATAGACTGCCGCCACAACGACTGAACCGGTTCCCATGGATAACAACAGCCCGGTAACCAGTACGACATACTTGAAACGCTTGTCGAGCTGACGACGCCCGGTATGCAAGCCCATGCGCTGCAGCAGGATGGCCAGATTACTGTTCAGTTCATACAGGAAGGTGGCCGGGCAAATCCATCCGCAGTAGAAACGCCCGAACAACAGGGTAAACAGCACAGGCACCAACGCTGTGAGCAGGAACGGCGTATACAGATTCATACCGGCCGCCATCTGTCCGACTGCCGCCAGTGGATCACTGAGCTTTAGCCCAAAGAATGTACCGGACCAGGTATTACCCTTGATGGCGTCCAGGTCTTCGGCAGGATCACTGACGAACGGTGCCGTCAGCATCTCCATGGTGTCGTACAGCTCCTTCTCCTGTGGTGCGAGCAGGTCATACGCGTGTGCGGCCACGTAGGTCTGATAGAGGTGTGCGAACGGCAGAAATATCAGCATTGAAAATACCAGCGCCAATGACAGCCAGCGCAGCTTGTTCAGATGCCGCCAGAGAAAAAACGGTTTGGACTTCGTACCACTCATAACTTTACCCGTAATTGGGAACGATACGGATCGCCTGCGGCATTTGTATGCAGGAGCGCTCGCACAAACCACACCCCACACACTTGTCGCTGACATGCGGCTGTTCCATCATCCCCACACTGATCGCTACATCCGGTAACGGACAGGCGCGATAACAAACACCACAACTCTTGCCCTGGTAGGACAGGCACAGATGTTCATCGACTACGGCGTGCCCCATGCGCACATTTTCCAGAATAGGTTCCAGTTCCCGTGCAATGGGCTGGATAGCACCACTCGGACAGACATCACCGCATTTCATACACAGGATACAGCCCTTGTCACGCGGGATAATGTAAGGCGTATCCAGCGATGCCAGTCCATTACCTGTACCGAAATAACTGATGCAACGATTCGGGCAGGCTTCACCACACTGACCACATCGGATACAACGACTGAGAAACTCGTCCTCGGCCAGGGCACCCGGTGGCCGCAGGTAACGCAACGACGATCGTTTGGGTACTACCGCAGACGCCACCGGCGCCGCTGCTGTTGCAGCAGCGACACCTATTGACTTGATGAATGTTCTACGTTGCATACGAAATACGCCAGGGAACCTCTGATTTAGACACCATACCGATTTGATACGTCATGCCGACTTGATACGTCATGCCGGCGCAGGCCGGCATCCAATGTATTGAATATGGATTCCGGCATTCGCCGGAATGACGTTATATCTTCTCGATACGTGCGGCAGACTTCTTGAAGTCCACCTGGCCGGATACCGGGTCCCACACGCGGCTGGTGACACGGTTCGCCAGCCACTTGTTCTTCTCCGGAACAGCACTGTCCGCCACCGACAGGTTCCACGGACCAAACATGTAACCCCGTGGCACACCGTTTCGTGCCGGCTTCACCAGACTGTTGGTACCGACCTGTGCACGCGCTTCCAGTGAACCACGCCGGGTCACGACACGCACCTTGTCGCCATCTTTGATGCCAAGATCCTTCGCATCGTCAGGATGCATCTCAACATACATTTCCGGCACCAGCCGTCGTGACGTCGGGCTACGGATGGACTTGGCGGTATGGAAGTGCTCGTACACCACACCCAGACCAAACCAGAAGGGATACTTGTCCTTCGGTACCTTCGCCCAGTTACGGCCACGGTATTTCTCATCCGGCAGATCCGGGGTGAGGCCCTTGTCACGGGCTTCCTTCATCAGGTCCATGTGGTCGATGGTGTAGTAGTCTTTCTTCGTGCCAAACTCCATCAATTTTTTGGTCAGCTCTTCGCGATTACTGTAATCCTGGTTGCACAGCCTTATATGCACCTTGCCGTCCTTGGTGCGGAAATAACCATAGGGCTTATTCTTCCACTGGCCTTCCTGCATCATGTAACGGCGTTTGGCGCCGCCCTTTTTGGCAATTTCGTAGGTAGGTGCCGGCCACTGAATACCACGCAATTCCTTGAGCTGCTCATAAGGCGAAATACCATCAAGCTTTTCGCGTTCCAGGATGCCGGTCAGATCAGTGTCGGTACCGGCCGAAGCACGGCAGATATCACGGAAGATTTCCTCGGTATCAATAAAGCCGTTCTTGCCGTTTTTCCAGGGGAAAATCTTGTCGCCATCCATACCCAGCAGGTTGGCGATATCCTTTCCCTTGTGCACCACCATGTCGAGATCGGGCAAACACCCCTCAGGCGGCATGGCAGCCTGTTCACAGATATTGATACGGCGCTCGGAGCTGATGTACACCCCGTCGACCTCACCCCAGGTCGCTGCCGGGAAAATCACATCAGCGTACAGGTTGTTGGGTGCATGACGATAAATTTCCTGCACCACGTTGAACATCTTGCTCAATGCCGGACGCACCAGGTTCTCCTGATCGGGCAGATCGATGTGCGTGGCATAGACCAGGAACATGGCTTTTACTTCACCTTTCATGGCACGTTCCATCATGCCTATCGCCATACCGGGATTTTTCGAGTTGAGTGCGTTCTTCAGATTCTCTTCCGGTACATTCCAGGCCTTGGCCATCTTCAGACGATGTTTCTCATTACTGAGTGGTTCGTTGAACGGCAGACGTCCGGTCAGACCACCGGTGAAACGCTCACCCATTGCATTGGGCTGGCCGGTCATGGAGAACGGACCACAACCCGGCTTGGCCAGATTGCCGGTCAGTGTCAGCAGGTTGATGATAGAGATAACATTGTTCTGTCCATGAATATGCTGGTTGTAACCGATACCCCACATGATGATGACGCCACCATAACCCTGGCCACTTTGCTTGCCCTTGCTGCGTGCCAGGCGCTTGCGTGTGGCATCGGCAAACATATTGGCCACCCGGCGGATCAGATCCGGGTTGACGTCGTGGTTCACACCGCCCATGCGGTCCTGTACCTGCTCCGGACTGTAGTTGTTGGTCACACCATCGACATACTCCTTCCAGCCGGTGGTATGCGCCTTCATGAATTCCCAGTCAATGACATCCTCGTGATCCTTGAGCAGGACATGCGCAAGCGCATTGAGGAAGCTGATGTCACCGTTGAGGATGGGAACATGCACGGAATTTTCCGCATCGATATCCTCATAACCCATCACGGTACCGGTCCGTCGTGGATCGACTACAACGGTTGGGATATCCGCCTTCTTCTTGTAGTCCGCTGCCCGCCAGAAGATGATCGGATGCGATTCACGAGCGTTGTGACCAAAGTGCATGATCATGTCACACATCTCTATGTCATCGTAAGCCAGCGGCGGTGTGTCGGAACCCAGTGTAGCGAAGTAGCCGGTTACTGCGGAGGTCATGCACATGCGTGCATTAGCCTCGATCGTATTGGAACCCAGCACACCCTTCATAAACAGGTTTTCCAGGTACTGGCCTTCCATGGTGAGCTGGCCGGAGCCGTACAGGGAAATTGAGTTGCCGCCATATTTCTTCGCCAGGTGCGCGATCTTGTGCGCCACCATCTCGGAGGCTTCCTTGTAGGGCACACGAATAAAGTGCTCCTCTTCGAAAGACCCCTTGGTCTTCGTCACAAACTCCAGGTCACCATGCCCTTCTTTTTGCCACTCGGCCCAGACATCCTTGCGCACATAGGGTTCACCTTCCATACGATCAACATAGATCGGCTCGGCGGCCGTTAGTCCTTTGATACATTGCAGGCCGTAATTGGTCGGATGCTTCTTGTCCGGACGCATGGAGACGATCTTGCCGTTTTCCACCTGGATGACCGTACCGCAGCCCACGCCGCAATACGGACATTGTGCCAGTGCAGTGGTGCGCGTCGCAGTGTCTCCGGCTGCCGGGGCAGGCGCCGCTTCCAGTTCCGGGTTTACGCCGACAAACAGGCTTGACCCGGCTGCCGAACCGGTGATGAAGCTGCTTCCCTTGAGGAAGTTTCTTCGCGTAATCTTGAAACGTTTCATGCTGTTGTCTCCTTACTATTTCGACAGGGTGCGCAGGTAGACGATGATATCGTCGATTTCCTGATCAGAGAGATTTGCCAGGCCAGCCGGACCCTGGAATCCCCGCATGCGAGTATTTGAACGTCCGTACTTGATCGTTGTGCGGATAAAGCCATCGGACACCTTGTGAAGAAAACCGGGCAGCCCAATCGCGGTACCGGTACCACCCGCCATGTAACCATCACCCGCCACACCGTGACAGGTTGCACAGATATCGTTGTACCACTGTTTGCCCAGCCTGGGATCGCCATACGCATCCCGTTCTGCATCAATTTTGTCAGCCTGATTGGGCAGCTTTTCGTGAGATCGCAGATAAGCCACGATGGCCTTGATCGACTCGCGGCCGAGATGTGAGAAGGGTGGCATGCCCGTCCCTACCCGGCCATCGCGCATAGTGCTCATCAGGAACTTGTCGGACGCAATATTCAGGAACTCCGGATTGGCCAGCGAGGGTGCAAAACCCGGCTTGCCAATCGCATCGGGCTGATGACAGACCGAACAGTTCTGGTTATAGAGCTTCTCGCCTTTTGCAATCAGTGCAGCATTGGCTGCAGCAGTCGCCGGACCTGTACTTAAAAATACCGCAAGTATTCCGCCCAGCAACGGCACAATGACCTTGTTGTGACTCAGCATTGTTGACCTCCCATAACGCTATACTCCCAATGATAATTTAGTGGCTGTTGAAATGGTGTTATTCGTCATCCCAGTCGTCATCCGGCGGCCGTTGCATGTCGACGTGGCACTGGTAACAGGGGACTTTTTCCTTTTCGAGGCGTGCGTGTTCGATCTCCAGGAATTCCTCGGGGAGCTGATGCGCTATTCCCTTGTGACAATCGATGCAGGTCTTGCCCTCCATGTTGGCACGCCAGTGGCGATCTTCTTTCGCCTGCGTGCCCGGCGGTAACTGCATCGCTTCGAAATCGTGACAGTTGCGGCATTCGCGTGAATCGGTGCGTTTCATACCCGCCCACACATGCTGTGCCAGCTCGTAGCGTTTGGCAACGAATTTCTCGCGGGTATTGATCGAACCGGCCATCCAGTGATACAGCTCGTTGGTGGCTGCTATCTTGCGCACCACCTTGTGAACCCAGTCGCGCGGCACGTGGCAGTCCGGGCAGGTTGCCCGCACACCGGTGCGGTTCTGGTAGTGGATGGTCTTGCGGTATTCCTTGTAGACATTGTCGCGCATTTCGTGACAGGAAATACAGAAGGTTTCGGTGTTGGTCATTTCGAGGGCGGTGTTGAATCCTCCCCAGAACAGGATACCGAGCAGAATACTCGCCAGTATAACGACGAGGGGTGAAGCTGCTACAAGTTGTGACAGCCGTTTCTTCCATACATGTTGGCCCATAAGTGGTCGAGCATCCTGATCTGCTAATCGCTATCTGTCAATCGGACAATTGTCTTGTCCGTCAGGACGAGAACATTATGGACGGGCAAAAAATGCGCCTTTTTGACCTGGATCAACCATGCGACAAATTAACGCATGTTAGCCGGGAAGTGTAGTAACGAAATAGAAAAAGTGAAGGAAGCCCTCAGTAAAAATAATCAGCCTGCATCGGACAAGGCTGATTCAAGCACTTCAGCGACTTCCAGCCAGTCTGCTTCAGCTGCCTCGCACGCCCGATCAATCTCCGCTTTTTCACGCAACAGGGCTTTTAGCTGATCACGGTTTTCATCCCTATAGAGTTCGGGCAAGGCAAGCCGGGCTTCCAGTTCTGACTGGCGGGCATGCAGGATATCCAGCTGTGCTTCGGCACTGGCCAGCTTTTTGCGCAGGGGCTGAAACTGCTTGCGCTGCACTGCTTCGCGACGTTTCTGCGCCTTGCGCGTTGCACCACGACGGGGCGGTTTGTCTTCGCTGACAGTGGCTGTTTGTGCCTGTCGTGCCTGCTCGGCCAGCCAGCCCGGATAATCGTCGAGACCCAGCGGAAACTCATCCACTGTACCGTCGTGTACACGCAACAGCTGGTCACAACAGACGCGCAGCAAGTGTCGGTCGTGCGATACCAGCACCATGGCACCCTCGAAATCCTGCAGCGCCGTAGCCAGTGCCTGGCGCATTTCCAGATCAAGATGGTTAGTCGGTTCATCCAGTAATAAAAGGTTGGGTCGCCGGTACACCAGTAGCGCCAGCGCCAGCCTTGATTTTTCACCACCGGAAAACGGGCCGGTCACTGCAAGCGCCTGATCACCCACAAAACCGAATCCTCCCAGGTAGTCGCGCAGTTCCTGTTCGCGGGCCATCGGGTCGAGCTGTTGCAGGTGATCCAGCGCACTGTGCTGCGGGTGTAGCTGCTCAATCTGGTGCTGGGCGAAGTAACCGATTTTGAGATCCTGCGCCGGCAGGTATTCCCCATCCTGTACAGTAAGTTCGTTAGCTAACACTTTAATCAGTGTCGACTTGCCCGCACCGTTCGGCCCGAGCAGACCGATACGGTCACCGGGCGACAGACTCAGATTTACTCCGCTGATGACATGGACATTCGTATAGCCTGCTGCCACCCGGTCGAGCTGTAAAAGAGGGGCCGGCATTTTCTCTGCTGCCGGCAAGGTAAAGTGGAAAGGCGAATCAACGTGTGCCGGGGCAATCCGCTCCATCCGCTCCAGCGCCTTGAGGCGACTCTGTGCCTGACGCGCCTTGGTCGCCTTGGCACGGAAGCGTTCCACGAAAGCGTGCATATGGGCGATTTCACGCTGTTGTTTGACGTATTGCGCCTGCTGACTGGCCAGCTGCTCGGCACGGTAGACTTCAAAAGCAGAATAGTTACCGGCATACAATACAATGTGCTGCTGTTCGATGTGGGCAATATGGTCTGTCACACTGTCGAGAAATTCCCGATCATGGGAAATCAGCAACAGCGTTCCCGGGTAGGCGCACAACCAGTTCTCCAGCCAGATCACCGCATCCAGATCAAGGTGGTTGGTGGGTTCGTCGAGCAACAGCAGGTCAGAACGACACATAAGTGCCTGCGCCAGATTCAGGCGCATGCGCCAGCCACCGGAAAACTCGCTGGCAGCGCGATTATCATCTGCCACGGAAAACCCCAGCCCGTGCATCAGTCGTGCGGCGCGACTGCGTGCCTGGTAGCCGCCGATTGACTCAAAGCGACCGTGCAACAGGGCAATCTGTTCACCGTCATCTTTCGCCTCGGCCTCTGCCAGTTGCTGTTCCAGCGCGCGTAATTCCCGGTCACCGTCCAGCACGTACTCAATGGCGGCACGATCACCGCCGGGCGCCTCCTGCGCCACATGCGCAATCACCCAGTCGCGTGGTCGATACAGCTCGCCGGTATCCGCCTGCAACTCGCCCAGAATCAGCGAAAACAGGCTGGATTTGCCGGTTCCATTGGCACCGGTCAGACCGACCCGGTAGCCGGGATGGACCTGCAGGGACACCTGTTCGAATAAAAGACGCGGTCCGCGCCGCAGAGAAAGTTCAGTGAATCGCAACATAGGCCGATTGTACCCGATATACTCGATCATTCGCGGTATCTCCGCACAGACAGAGGCGACAAGGACGCAGTCAACAGCTATGGCACTATGGAGCCTCAAACACAGGACGATCCTGATCGTCGATGATTTCCCGGAGATGCGCTCAACCCTGCGCGGTTTACTCCTGACGTGGCAGCCGGAACGCATAGAAACGGCACGAAGTGGTGACGATGCCATTGAAAAGCTCCAGCAAAGCCGTTTCGATATTATTCTTTGTGACTACAACCTCGGTGAAGGCAAGGATGGTCAACAGGTACTGGAAGAAGCCCGCTACCGCAACCTGCTGCCCTTCAGCTCAGCCTTCATTATGGTATCAGCCGAAACCAACTCACAGATGGTCATGGGCGCCCTGGAACAACAGCCAGACGGTTACATTTCCAAACCGGTCACCAAAGTCACGCTACAGGTCAGACTGAAAAAGTTCGTGCAGAAACAGGATGAGTTGCGCAAGATCACCCGGGCGATGGATCGCAAACAGTACCCCGTCGCCGTCAAACTTATCGACAGCTACCTGGAAGACAACAACAAATACCGCTTTGAGCTTTACAAACTGAAAAGTGATCTGCTGATCCGCAACAGCGATTATGACCGTGCACAGAACCTTTGCGAAGCCGTACTGGCCGGGCGCGAGTTGCCCTGGGCGCGCTTCGATATCGGGCGCATCGCTTTTTTCCGCCAGGACTACAGTCGCGCTGCCGAGCTGTTCGAACAACTGCTTGAGAGTAACCCCACCTTCATTGCAGCCTACGACTGGCTGGCAAAGGCTCGCGACCGACTGGGCGATCCTGGGCAGGCACAGCAAATTCTCATGGAAGGTATCGAGCGTTCACCACACTCACTACTCCGGCAACGTGCGCTCGCCGAACTGGCTGACCGTAACGAAGACCTTGAAATGACCGAAGCCGCTCGTCGCAAGGCTATCCGCATCGGCAAGGGTTCCATTCTTCGCAAACCGGCAGACTATGCCGCGCTTGCCCGCGTGCTGGTGCAACGGGAATCAGCCAACGAAGCCCTGCGGGTTGCCCAGTCGATTGATACTGAATTCGAACACAGCCCACTGGCTAAACTGGAAGCCGCCACAGTCGTCAGCCAGGTCTACACGGCACTGGAAAAAGAGAAAGAAAGTGCCGGCGCACTCGCGGATGCACTGGACATTGCCAGCCAACAGCCGGAACTGGTATCGGCTGATGTCGGCCTGTCGCTGGCCCACTCCTGTCTCGAACACGACCGCCGGGAGGATGCCGACCAGATTATTCGCCAGGTCATCTGCGACCATAGCGATGATAATGAAATCATTGCGCAAGTTACCCGTTTGTACGATGAAGCCGGGGCCGGTGATGCCATCAACGACATGATTGAAACCACCCGCAAAGAAATTGTCGCCATCAATAATGAAGGCGTAAAACTCCTCAAGGATGGCGAGATCAAGGCGTCGATTGACCTGTTTACACGTGCTGTGCGCGGTATGCCGCGCAACCCGGTGATTAATCTCAATGCGGCGCAATCACTGATCAGCCAGATGCGGCACAGTGGTTCCACTCGATCACTGCTCGCACAGACACTGGGCTACATACAGGCTGCCGGCGAGAATGAAGCGCACCGCGAACGTCAGAATCGCCTTCTGACCACCTGCCGTGAACTGGCCGAAAGCCTTCCTGTAGAAACAGATACTGAACAGGCACCCGCCTGATACGGCATACCTCCATGACAGACAACACAGAAAAACCGGATTTCAATATTATTCTGGCCAACACCGTACACGACATGAAAAATTCGGTGGGCATGCTGCTTGCGGCACTCGATGAAATCGACTCACGTTGCCCACCCGACAAATGCTCGTCACGCGACCAGTTTTCCCAGCTGCGCTATGAAGGGAAACGCCTCAGCTCCAACCTGGTCCAGGTACTGACACTGTATCGCATCAACGAATCCCGCTACTCACCCAACATCACGGAAAATGACGCCAGCGACGTGCTGGAAGAGTGCCTGCTGGACAACGAGGGACTGCTGGCGCTCAAAGGCATCGACATCGACATGGACTGTGATGAAGACGACTTGCAGGGCTTCTTCGACCATGACCTGATCTGTGGCCTGATCAGTAGCGTCATTAATAACGCCTATAAATATGCCAACCGGCGAATACGCATCGGCGCACAACGGGAAGAGGACTACCTTGCACTCTATGTCGAAGATGATGGTAACGGCTTCCCGGCCTTTATGCTCCACGAAGGCGCGCAGGATTCTCCGGCCGTCAACTTCAAATCCGGGAGCACCGGGCTGGGCCTGTACTTCGCCGCTACCATCGCCGGACTGCACCGGCATGAGGGCAGGCAGGGATTTATCCGCACCCGCAATAACGGCATCGACGGTGGTGGGCGCTTCACCCTCTATCTGCCCTGAAAAAGACTGATCAATCAAAATCTTCTTGTCATTGGCGGCGTAGCGCGGCAATCTCGTGTCCTCAGAATAAAAGGAGTAAATCCAGGCCATGAATCTCGAAAAAGTCATCTTCGCGTTCTTTTCCATTCTGGCGCTGACCCTGAACTTTGGTTTCTTTATCGGCGAACTCGACGACCCGATGCACCATAACGCCTACGAGCTGTTCGCGGCACTGATTGTCAGCCTGATTGCCACCATCATGAAATTCGGTGACCGCGCGCACATCGGCGCCCTGCTCCTGGCCACCAGCCTGGTGGCTGACCTGCAACTGATCACCGCTGCACTGGTGTGGGGCTATGCCGTCAATATCAGTGACGCCGGACTCACACCCATGGCCGTTGCCAGCATCGTTTCCATGTCAGGTGGCGCACTGCTCGCCAACCTGGTATCGGTTATCCTGCTGATCATCGAGTCAATCACCTTCCGCCGCTAGCCACGCTGATGCAGAAGGTCATCTACCTGTTATTGCGGCGCATGCGTCTGCCGCTGATTGTACTGGTCTCTACCTACGCCATCTCCATCGTCGGCATGACACTGATTCCAGGCGTGGACGACCAGGGCAACCCCTGGCGTATGGATTTTTTCCACGCCTTCTACTTTGTCAGCTTTCTCGGTTCCACCATCGGCTTCGGTGAAATCCCCTACCCCTTCACTGCGGCACAACGATTATGGACCACCATCATTATCTATGCAGCCGTCGTCTCCTGGCTCTATGCCATCGGCTCGATTCTCACACTGATCCAGGACCAGAGTTTTCGCCGGGTACTGGCACGATCTGCACTGGCGCGCAAGGTTCGACGCTTGCAGGAACCCTTCCACATTATCTGCGGCTACGGAGATGCCGGTAGCTGGCTGGTCAGGGAACTGAACGACCGTGGTATGCAATGTGTGGTGATCGACATCGACCAGGACAAAATTCTCGACCTGGATGTAGAAGACCTGGTTTATCCCGTACCCGGCCTGCATGCCGATGCGACCGAAGCAGCCTCGTTACTGACCGCCGGCCTGAAATTACCAAACTGTATCGGTGTTATCAGCCTGACCGGCAGCGATGCCTGCAATCTCACTATCGCCATAACCAGCAAACTGCTGGCGCCCGGGTTACCCGTCATCTGTCAGTCAGACTCGGCCGATATGGCAGCCAACATGTCCTCCTTTGGCACCGACCACATTGTTGATCCGTTTGAAACCTTCGGAATACGCTTCGCCATGATGTTCCATTCCCCCAGCATGTACCTGGTGTATGAATGGATGACCGGTGTCCACAATGCGCCGCTATCGGATTTCAGAAACCCGCCCCACGGCAACTGGATCATGTGCGGCTATGGACGCTTCGGCAAAGCCGTCAGAAAACACCTTGCTGTCGAGGGTGTGAATACCCGCATCATCGAAGCTGACACCCGGCGAACCGACGCACCCGAAGGCAGCATCGAAGGCCGGGGAACAGAAGCCGGCACCCTGCTGCTGGCCGGCGTCAAAAGCGTTAACGGGACTATTGCCGGCACCGATAACGACACCAATAACCTGTCTATACTGATTACTGCCAAGAACCTGAACCCCGACCTGTTTACCGTCATTCGACAGAATCACCGTGCCAATGATTCAATTTTTCAGGCCGCACAGCCTGACCTGATCATGCAACCCGGTACCATCACTGCTCAATATATTCTCAACCTGATACTGGCACCCCTGCTGGATGACTTTCTGCGACTGACACACGACTGCGACGACACCTGGGCCAACATACTGGTAAGCCGCGTTGCCGGTGTGGTGGAAGACATCGCCCCGGAAACCTGGGCCACGAACATCTCGCCACTGGAAGCGCCGGCCGTCTTTGATTGCCTTATTCGTGGCGAAGAAGTGCGCCTGTCACACATTTGCAGCGACCTGCGTGACCGCCAACTTCCGCTACCGTGTGTCCCCCTGCTGATCAAGCGGGATAACGAGTCTATTCTGCTGCCCGAGATGGATGAACTGCTGGGCGCCAACGACCAGATTCTGTTTTGTGGAAGAGAGGAAGCCCGCTATCACCTGGAACACAACATGCGTGACCACCAGGCTCTCTACTACTCACGGACCGGCGATGATCGTCCCAGTGGCGCCTTGTGGCGCTACCTGACCCGTCACGTCGAACAGAAAGCCAGTCAATAGCCATGTCCGGGGAACAACTCGAAAAACCTGGTGAACGTGCGCTGGTCCTGCTGGTTCGGAGCATGGCCTGGCTGCCGCTGCCCTTTCTCTATTTCACTGCCGACATAGTGTTCCTGCTGCTCTATTATGTCTTCCACCTGGAACGCAAACTGACAACCGACAACCTGCAACGCGCATTCCCGGATAAACCGCTACACCAACGCAAACGCATCGCCGCGACATCCTACCGAAATGCCCTGCACGTGCTGTTCGAAACCATTCATGGGCAACACATGTCGGAATCCGACCTGCGCCAGCGCGTACAGTTCGACAACCCGGAACTGATCGAACAACTACTCGACCAGCACGGCAAGGTACTGGCCGTTGCCGCACACCAGGGCAACTGGGAATGGCTGGAGATGGCCAGTTCGCTGTACATGAGCGCACCACTGGCGACCTTGTACAAACCACTCAACCACCCCGGCATTGAAAAAATGCTCACCCAGACGCGCGAACGTTTCGGTGGCCAGATGATTTCAGCACAGCGCGCACTGCCGCGACTGGTGCGCTTCACCCGTGAACGCAGCATCGTCGCCGTACTTGCCGACCAGGGACCACAACCGCATGAAGAAAAATACTGGGCAACCTTCCTCAACCAGGATACCGCCTTCTACCCTGGTATAGAGAAACTGGCAAGATTGCTGGAAATGCCACTGGTCTTTACCCATGTCACGCGTATCAAACGTGGCTATTACCGGGTCCATTTTGAACGATTGGGCGAACCGCCCTGGTCCACAACGGAAGGCGAACTGATGGAAAATTACATCCATGCTGTTGAACAGCAAGTGACCGACCATCCAGAGGACTGGCTATGGGTCTACAAGCGCTGGAAATACCGGAAGCCTGAGCCTCACCTCAGCCGGTAAAGCCACAACGCTTGTGGGACGCATCACAAAACGGCTTTTTGGCGGACTCACCACAGCGACACAATGCCGCCTTGTTGCGCGTAGCCGTACAACTTTTGTCTGCACTGTTGATGGTCATCGGCCCTTTCGCAATTAACATGGCGTTATCACGTACCGTGATCACCAGCGGTCCATCACCGGCCAGTGGCTCAGCATTGTCATCAGTAAAACAACCGTCATCACTGAAGCCGGTATCGCGATGCGTACCATCGCAGAACGGTTTATTGCCTGAATGCCCACAGCGACACAAGGCCACATTGTCTGACTTTTCCAGCACCTTACCGTCTGCATCCCGCACCTCAATATCGCCGGTGCATAACAGCGGGCCATCGACCCGTGCCTTGATGATGTTCGCCATACCCCTGCCCTCTCTCTGAAATTTCCGCAAAACGTATTCATACATTTTAAAACCTTTGTTTACAACTGAAAAACACGTTTGAACGTCTATAGCGGGGATATACAGTAAGTTAAAGGATATTCATAAACCGCTCTGGTTGAAAAGCGGAGATGACAGGCGTAGGTTGAGGGTGATAGAAGGGATACACAGGAATGGAGTGGTAAGGGATACACAGAAAACTCACGTGTGATAATGCCTCACTTTCACAGAAATACACTGTTAGGCAATATATAAAAATGGCCATTAGTAATGAAATAATCGCTTTGTGGGGTGCTGGTTTATCCACTTCGCTAGCAATGATAAAAATCTGGGAAATATGGTCGGCAAGGAGGCGAATTGAAGTTAGCTATGGTTTTGATGGCCGTCCGGAAGTCGGTAATGACATTATCATCCGCAATCTTTCAGATAAGCCCATGATCATAACTTATTGGGAGCTTTTATTCTGTGAGAAAAAAGGACTCAAATGGGTTACGTACAGAAATGAAAACCCAGCTGAGGATACAAGCGATATTTCCATTCTAGGACACACAAGCAAAAAAATAAATTTCAGTGGCCCTGATTATTTTTATTGGGACCATAAGTCTCTTGGCGGCAAGCGCTTGTATTTAAATCTGCACATTGCTGGGAAAAGAAAGCCAGTAAAACGCTTAGTATATAAAGGATAGTCTTATGTTTAATGTCAACTTTGAAGTTCAATAAAGAATGCCTAACGAAAAAGTTGAACCTGATGTATTTTTCAGTGCGTGTTTTTGTGCTTCGCTTCGCTCATTTTTTCACAAAAACACGCACTGAAAAAACGCAGGTTAACTAGGCGTGGCTAGAAACTGAGACATGGAAGTAACGAAAATAGATCATCTTGTCCTGACAGTTCAGGATATTGAAGAAACAAAAAGTTTCTATCAAAGAGTGTTGGGTATGGAGCCTGTGGTTTTTGGTAATGGGTTTGAGCCCAAGGCAACGCATGCCACCCCAGGTTCAGCAGATTTATGTTTATCACACAGGTCGCGTTAAGTGATGCCATGAGTCACGTCGAAAACTGTGGCGTGGAAATTATTCAAGGCCCAGTGAGCCGAACCGGAGCTTGTGGAGCCTTGTCGTCATTTTATTTCCGTGATCCGAGCAGCAACCTTATTGAAGTGGCAAATGAAGTATAATGCCGGGCACACACAAATGCGCCCAGTTCGCCCCTGCGGGGCTCGGACGCCGCAAACAACGCGGCGCCGCTGGCGCACGCCGTTATGCGGTCACAGCAATGAACAGGTAACCATTTAATATGCCAACTATACTCAGGATCGGACCATATCGTTTCTATTTCTATAGTAACGAAAGAGGAGAGCCGCCACATATTCATGTGCAGCGAGAGCGGTTTCTTGCCAAGTATTGGTTGAATCCGGTTGCATTGGCGGGTTCAAAGCGGTTTGCTTCGCATGAATTGCGAGCGATACAGAAACATATCGATGAAAACAGGGAAATATTCTTGGAGGCGTGGAATGAGCACATTAGCAGTTGAAACACATCCTTTGGCTCAGAATGTCGAGTTCACAGATGATGATTTAGTCGTGTCATTGGTAGATGGGCGGAAAGTGATAGTCCCAATAGTATGGTTTCCTCGTTTATCGAATGCCACGAAAAGCCAGCTAGAAAATTACGAGCTTCTGGGTGATGGTGAGGGCATCCATTGGCCAGAAATAGATGAAGACCTAAGTGTGGCAGGTCTACTGCGTGGCAGTCATTAGCATCTATCGCATAATCGGGTAACCGGGGGTCTCTAACCCCCAGTCCCCATACCACCCGGCATGCGGGACCGCACCGGACCCGAGATCCCCCAAGAGCGCTTCGTCAGAAGGCGGTGTGAGCTATGGCCAGGAGATATAAGATTTTTTAGGCAAGGTTGCGGAAGAAGGTCTGACTTCAATTGTAAAACACATTCATTTCGACAACCCTGTAACCGCAAAAGATACTCTGAAAAAAATAATACTATGGAAATTGCAACTCACTGAATAATTTACATATGAATTAATTGGCGTAATATTTGCCCTGCTAAATATGTTATTTATGAAACGACACCGACCCTGTTGAGGAAACTAAAAATGAAAAATATTATTTTTTCCTTATTTATCACATTTCTCTATCTGCCAGCGCATGCGACTGTTGTAAACGGAAAAAACTGGGCAGATTTTGGCTCTTTCGTAAATGTAACGTTTAACACTGTAGACACATTTTTCAATAGAGACACTGGTGAGTGTAGAACCAGCTCCTGCATTATTAGTGGCGTAGATTTGACGGGGTATCAATGGGCAACCTCATCTGACATTTTCGATCTTCTAACAAACTATGGTGTAGCGGGTACTTTTAACTCAAATACTACAAATACATTTAATTCGGCACTTAACCAATTCTTTACTGATTTTTCTCTCACAGGAAATTCTCCCGATCGAGTTGTCACAATGTCCAGAGATTACAATGTAAGCACGGTTGATTACTTTAATATAAATACAAATGAAACTTTTTTCAGTAACTCAGGGGCACGGACTTACACTTCGTATTCCAGTATAGGCCATGCATTCTTTAAAAATGTTTCTGTGGTACCACTGCCAGCAAGTATCTGGTTATTCATTTCTTCTCTAGCTGTACTTGGCCTTACCCTGCGAAAACGGTTGGCGCTGTAGATACCGAAGGCACAACTGCGCCTATAGCTACAGGCATCAACAATGCGTACCTCATGAAGGCGAAAAACGCCATCGGTTGGACGGCCATATTACTGGCAGTTTTATCATTTGCGCCGAGCCTTGTTCCAGGCGTGGCGTCTGTTATGGGTTTGCTGATATCGTTGGTTGCACTGATTATTTCAATCTTCGCAGTAAGCACCGGCAGAAAAAT
>CAZVBD010000005.1:0-4751 GCA_964625255.1 uncultured Thiohalobacter sp.
GAAAAACAAATACCTGTAGTTCACGCTATTGAGCACCAGACATGCCGATGATCTATTCAGCCATATAAACGACTATACAATCCATCCGCCTTGAGCAGCTCTCCATGCGTCCCCTGCTCTGCAATCTGACCATTCTCGAAAACATAGACTTGATCAGCTTGTTTCACGGCACTCAGACGGTGCGCAATAATCAATACGGTACGACCTTCCAGAAAAGGTTTTAGCGCTTCATGCAGGTGCGCCTCCGTTTCTGTGTCCAGTGCTGAAGTCGCTTCGTCGAATATCACCACCTGTGGATCGTTGAGCAGTAAACGCGCAATAGCCAGTCGCTGGCGCTCACCACCGGACAGACGTACGCCCTGCCGGCCCAGCTGTGAATCCAGCCGTTGCGGCATGTCGCGCACGGTATCTTCAAGCTGGGCGGAACTAAGCGCATCCCACAACTGTTCATCCGGGTAGTCACGCCCCAATGTCAGGTTGTTCCGTACGCTATCGTTAAACAGAACCGGGTGTTGTAACACCGTGGCGACATGTTCGCGTACGACTTCAAGACCAATTTTTTCTACCGGGATACCATCGAAACAGATATGGCCCTGCTGTGGCGCATACAGGCCCAGCAGTACCTGTACCAGTGTGGACTTTCCACCACCGCTGGCACCGACCAGTGCGACGCGCTGCCCTGCTTCGATATTCAGGCTAACGCCATTCAGTACCGGCTCATCGGGGCGGTAGGCAAAATGGATATCACCCACCTGGACTGAAACACCGCGTTTCCCTTCGAAAGGATTCTGTTCTGCGGGATAACGAGGCTCTTCGTGCAGGTCGAGCAGGCTATTGATACGATCCAGTGCGGCACGTGCACCATATAAAGCATATTGGATATTCAGCACTTCCTGTACCGGCCCCATCATGAACCAGAGGTAGGCGAATACGGCCATCATCTCGCCGATACTGAGCCCTGAATACACCACCATCAGCATACTGACGGCACGGAACAGATCGAAGCCCATCAGGAAAACAAAGAATGACAGTCGCCCGGCGGCATCGCTCTTCCAGGAGAATGCGGCTGAGTCGTGTTTGATCTGTCTGGCCCGATCAATAACACGTTTCAGGTAATAACCTTCACGGTTGGCGGCACGTATCTGCTGAATGGCATCCAGCGTTTCCGTCAAGGCATCCTGGAAGACTTCAAAGGCCTGGTTTTCCCGGCGCTTCAGGTGTTTGACGCGTTTACCCAATACTACGGTGAAGTACACCACGACAGGATTAAGAAACAGGATCAACAAAGCCAGTTTCCAGTGCATCCACAACAGCACACCGGCCGCACCGATCAGCGACAGTACGGCAACCAGGAATTTACTGACGGTCATGCCGATGAAATCATCAACCGCATTGAGATCAGTGACGAAGTGCGACGTTACTTCACCGCTGCCCATGGCTTCGTACTCGGCCAGGGAAATGCGCTGTAAACGCAGCAACAAATCACGCCGGATACGGAATACGACATCCTTGGCAATAAAGCTGAACTGGCGCGTTTGCCAGACGGTCAGCAGTACATTGACAAAGCGCAACGCTACTGTGGCAAGCAGCACTGCTGTGATATACAACACCGGTCCGTGCCAGTTGTCAGGGAAGACCCGGTCCATGGTTTCAACCAGTGCGGCGGGTTTTTTAAGTAATACTTCATCGACCAGCAATGGCATCATCAGCGGGAGTGGTACGCTGACCAGTACGGCGAGAACCGCTATGATATTCGCCCACACCAGTTCCCGCTTGTGTTCGCGGACGATGTTCATTACCCGTTGCCAGGTATAGCGACCTGTTCTGGCTTCGGTATTTTCCGCGTCAGCCATTGTTCTTCTCGAACAATGCCATGGATTCCACATGTGCGGTATGCGGGAACATGTCCATCACCCCGGCGGCGACCAGCCGGTAACCGTATTCGTTGACCAGCACACCGGCATCGCGCGCCAGTGACCCGGGGTGGCAGGATACATAGACAATACGCGTCGCACCCAGCGATGCGATGTGTGGCATCATTTCCTGCGCACCACTACGGGGTGGATCAAGCAGGATGCGGTCGTATTTCTGCTTCATCCAGCCCTGTCCAGCCGGATCCTGGGTGAGATCTACCGCATGGTATTCTGCATTAGTCACTGTATTGCGTGCCGCATTGTCCCGCGCCCGTTGTACCAGACCCGCATCACCTTCCACACCGGTGACATGGCCGGCATGGCGCGCCAGCGGCAGGGTAAAATTGCCCAGCCCACAAAATAAATCGAGCACCTGACTGTCTTTGTCGAGGTTCAGTAAATCCAGTGTCTGACGGATCATGGAACGGTTAATCTCGACATTCACCTGGGTGAAATCAGTCGGCTGGAACAGCATCTCGATATCATAGTCCTGCAAGTGATAGGACAGCTGAGAATCCAGCGGCCAGAGTGGCGCCACCGTGTCCGGTCCGCCGGGTTGCAGCCAGACATGCAAGCCGGTTTGTTCTGCGTAATCTTTCAGTATCCGGGTATCGCTTTCCGACAGCGGGTCGAGGTGACGAAACACCAGTGCGGTGGCCTGTTCACCCACAGCAACTTCGATCTGTGCAATGCGTTCACGCGCCTCCATGCCCTGTATCATTTTCGCCAGCTCATCAAGCCGCTCACCCACCGAGGGGTGCAGGACTTCACAGCGTCTGATGTCCGCGAGGTAGGGTTTTCGTTTTTCACGGAAACCCACCAGCACCCGGCCCTTCTTGCGCACGTATTTCACACCCAGGCGCGCCTTGTTGCGATAGCCCCAGACCGGCCCGCTCAGGGCATCGAGCACCCGTTCCGGCTTAACCTTGCCGATACGCTCCAGGTTATCCAGCAGGGTCTGTTGCTTGCTGAGGATCTGGCCATCGGGGTGCTGGTGCTGGAGACTGCAACCGCCGCAAATCTCAAAGAAAGCACACTTCGGCTCAACGCGCTGGTCAGATGCCTGGAACATCTCACACAAACGGCCTTCGTCGTGTTTGCGGGAACGGGCGGTGTACAGGAAACTGAGTTCCTCACCCGGCAAGGCGCCATCAATAAAGACAGCCTTGCCATCGACGTGTGCCACCCCTCGCCCGTCGTGGGTCATGGATTCAACCGTGACGCGTACCGGGTAGTTGGGTAATTTGGGTTTTCTGCGACGTTTATTCATGCGTATCGTATTTTCACGCAACCGGCCAGTGTTGCAGAAATTCACTAAAGTGGGGTTTATCTTCCTGCGCCAGGGTTTCTCGCAGCAGCGTTAGTTCCTGGTTATACGAGGTCTGTGTCAGACGCCCGCGTATCAACTGGAAGCGCAGGTACACCAGCCAGGTGTTCAGGACATCGGTTTCGCAGTAGTCCCGGATGCCTTCAATATCGCCGGCATGAAAGGTATCCCATACTTTCGCACCACTCATACCCATCTTGCCGGGAAATCCGAGCAGGGTCGCCACTTCGTCAAGTTTGGCATTGGCGCGCATCTGGTAGCCGGCCAGTACATCCATCAAATCGGTATGACGTTCATGATAGCGACTGAGATAATTATTCCACTTGAAATCACGATCCTCGCTACCGTTATCCCAGTAACGTGGCGCCTGTATGCCGTGCAATAACGAACGGTAATGCAATACCGGCAGATCAAAACCACCACCGTTCCACGACACCAGTGTTGGCGTAAACTTGTCTATGCCATCAAAAAAACGCTGTACCAGTTCTGCTTCGCTGGCATCCGGCTCGCCCAGCGACCAGACCTTGACCTTGTCATTGTGACGCAGTACGACGGAGATGGCGCAAATACGGTGCAGGTGCAATGGCAAAAACTCGTTACCAGTCTTTTGCTGGCGCAGGTGAAACATGGCCTTCGCCACGTCGCCATCGCTGATATCCTGCAAATCATAAAGCTTTCGACCACCCTCAACGTCCGGAATGGTCTCAATATCAAAAACAAACGTATTATCCATGAGGAGAGACTATTTCTGACGCCAGTTTCCCTGTTTGTCCTGGAACCACCAGCCAGCAGGGGCGTTATCGATCCAGCGTTTGGCAAAGGTTTTGCGGATATCCGCCTCCCAGCCAGGCTGACCATTGGCCACTGCAATCTCACGATATAACGCGTTGCGGTCACGGTTTTCATCGGCAACCTGTGTTTTCACCTGTTTGCGCTGGCGCAGGCTTACTGCATTGAGATCGCGCACCTGCAATAAACCATCTTGCGTCATACCAATTGCGCCGTTGTCATAAAAAGGTTTGAGCGAGGGAAAACGTTTTTCCATCGACTTGCGAAGCGTGCGGATAGCGGGGGACTGTATATTAATATCGCCGGCAGCTTCAGCCGGGCTGACCACCCATTCCAGCATGGCCACCCAGACTGGTGCAGTGTCCCGGCGGGACTGGTCTGGCTGTGGCGATGTAGCCGGCCTGGCGGGCTCAGCCTGTCCGGTGTCCTTGCCGTAGACATCGCGAATAATCTGGTCCGCCGCTTTAGCCGCTTCGGCAGTGGGGAAATAGACATTAATCGTAACGCAGGCACTGATAAACAACATCAGCCCCAGTGTCGAACTCAATCGGATTGTGTGCATGGCGTTCGGTCCCTGTCAGGTATTGGACTATTATAAGGCCTAATGCACCCGCACGGTATCGGAACGACCCGGCGTTGTGGTTATAAACTGTCGCCGGATGTTACAGCGGCATATGCCGGGCTTTCGGTGGGTGTAACCAAATGGTTAAGATTGACAATCG
>CAZVBD010000005.1:4851-36582 GCA_964625255.1 uncultured Thiohalobacter sp.
GCTTCCGGTGATTACCCTGCCCTGATCATCGGTCGCCAGCTTGCCAAACAGGTCGAAACTCTGGATCAGGTTTGTGGCTGATGCCCAGTCACCGTTGCAACCAGGAAACGCCGTGCAGGCAGGTCCGGCAAAACTGGCACTGGTCACGGCGCCCAGCAAAAGCTGTACTACCACGACAAGCAGGCCCAGTCTTGCCCAGGGTTTTAACGGTGTTGCGGCATTGTCATCGATGGTTCCCACCGAACGCTGACTGACCCACCACAGCAAGGCAAGCATGGCCATGCCACCGAGCAGATTACCAACCGTAACCGCCGGTATATCCGGTGAGGGTGTACTGTATCCCAACACTGACAGAAAGACTGTCAGGGCGAAAACCGTCAGTGGCGCGACAAGACCCACATTGCCCGGGCGACGTCCACGCAGGGCCAGGAAGGTAATAGCCACAACGACCAGTCCCAGCAGGCTTGCCGTAAACCGGTGTATGGTGCCGGCCATCGTGCTCGGCACAAGGCCATGATCCCGAGCCGCCGGCAACTGCCCGAAGCAGCCCGGCCACTGCTCGCATCCAAGACCGATACTGTCAAGGCGCAGGTAGGCGCTCAACAGAACAGCGGCCAGCGTCAGAATCAGCGCAATAAAAACCAGCGCGGTAAAAAGGCTGCCTGTTTTTGTTCCATCTGCCATAGGCCCGTCATACACAGGCTGAATGAGAATGTCAAAAATGCTGACTGGTGGTTTTATTTTCGAATCGCTATAGTCTCCCACCAACACAAAAGAGTGAGCTGTCAGATTCGTTATGCATGAAGAATATGTATTGGCCATGCCGTCCGGTGCACGCCGTCAGCTGGGTATGGGCTGGTTGTGGCTGGGGGTAATGGCACTATTGGGCTCAGGCCTGTTTTCCCTCCTGCTGGTGCTTTCCCGAACACCCTACATCCAGGACATGATTCCCTGGATTGATTTTTTTCACACGGCACTGGTTGTCCATGTGGATTTGTCTGTGCTGGTCTGGTTTCTGGCCTTTGGCGGCGTGCTCTGGAGCCTGAACTCTACGCCACGGTTCATGTTTCTCGGCTGGGCGGCACTGGCGTTTGCCGGGCTGGGCGCGACACTGATGGTGGTGGTGCCTTTTCTGGGACCGGGCAACCCGCTGATGAGCAACTATATCCCTGTACTGCAAACCCCCTTGTTTATCGTGGCACTGCTCGGGTTCGGTTTTGGTATTACCTTGCTCGTTTTGCGCGGCATGACGACCAGCCCCCCGGTCGGGTTGTACATGGAAGGAGCCGGTGCATTACGCTTTGGCCTGAATACGGCTGTCGTATCGGCTGCGATGGCTGCATTTGCCTTTATCTGGTCATACCTGGCAATACCTGACGCCATGACCGGCAAAGCCTATTTTGAGCTGCTGTTCTGGGGCGGCGGCCATATGCTGCAATTTACCTACACCCTGCTCATGCTGGTCGTCTGGCTCTGGCTGGCGTCCGCATCGGGCGTGAGCCTGCCCCTGAGTCCGCGGGTGGTATCGATCCTGTTTTTATTTGGATTGGCCGCCGTGTTTATGGCGCCGCTGATCTACTATTCCAATGCGGTTGTCTCTCCTGAACATATTGTGCTTTTTACCTGGCTCATGTCCTACGGCGGCAGCCTTGCGCCTGTGCCATTGGGCCTGGCGGTCTTATACGGACTACTGCGCAGTTCTCCCCCTCCCCCGTCCCGGGCACCTTTGCGTTCAGCCCTGTGGACCTCCATGATCCTTTTCGGTATCGGTGGAGGTATCGGTTTCCTGATCCAGGGCAGTAATGTCACCATTCCTGCGCATTATCATGGCTCCATCGTAGGGGTCACACTGGCTTTTATGGGCATGACGTATGACTTATTACCGCGTCTGGGATATGCCCGACCCAACATAAAGCTGGCCACCATTCAGCCTTACATATACGGTGGTGGTCAGCTGCTGCATGTGCTGGGTCTGGTGTGGTCCGGTGGCTATGGTGTACAACGTAAAGTGGCCGGTGCTGAACAGGGGCTTCATGGCATGGAGCAGATTGCAGCGATGGGATTGATGGGCTTTGGCGGACTGATCGCCATCATCGGTGGTTTACTGTTCCTGGTGATTGTGTTGACAGCCATGACCAAAGGCCCACGGGTGGAGAAGGAATCGACTTGATATCGCAATCACAATCCCCGGGCAAGGGTCTGACAGCTACTGGTGCCGAAACGGAGCACAGTGGTGGTGTTGCAGAAAATTCAGTGGCAGGCACCGAAGATATGGCGATGGTTACGGGTGGACGCGAAGATTTGTCCACTTTTTTTTCTATCGGGGTAGTCATTGATGTACTCCTGCTGACTGCCTTCCTGATCTGGGCTGTTGGCCAGTGGCGCAAAACGAAGAAGTAGAGGTTGAAAAACCTGTGACTGAAAAAACAACCAGACCTTACGGAACCCTGCTCCTGTTTCTTTTCTGGGGCGTGTTGCTTGCCGCCGTCTACTACTGGATGCTTCCGGGCAAGACAGCAGTTCCCCCGGAACTCCAGGCGGTGCTCCGCGCCACACCAAAACCCCTGCAGGCCTTTGAGCTGACTGATCAATACCGGAAACCTTTTACACTGGAACGCCTGAAGGGAAAGTGGAGCTTTGTTTTCTTTGGCTATACCTATTGTCCCGATATCTGTCCGACAACGCTTTCCACACTGACCCGGGTGGAAAAACAGCTGCAAACCGGTACACAGGCCCCGTCAAATATTCTGGTCGTTTTTGTTTCTGTAGACCCGCAGCGTGATACGCCGGATGTTCTCAAACGTTACCTGAAATACTTTAATAAGGGCTTCGTGGGAGTCACCGGTACGCAACAGGATATTGATAACCTGACCCGTCAATTCGGCGGCTCCTCTGTGAAGGAACCGGAGACCGCATCTGGCGAGTACCTGGTCAGCCACACCAGTTCTGTTTTCCTGGTTGATCCATACGGGCAATTGGTCGCTGCATTTTCTCCGCCACATGATCCCGATACCATCGTTGAACAGTTCCGGCATATTCGTTCACTTCTCCCTTTGATATAAATCAAAGACACAGGTGAGCGGTTGATGCTTAAGATAGCGTTTACTGATTGATTACTATCAATCACTGGGGCAGGCTGTTAATGATTTTTCATGGAATAATGCCAAATTCGCCTGTGATTAATCATTCGTTGCGCGCACCAGTATGGCTCATCGTGTGGACCCTGATCATGCTGGGCGCCATCAGCAGCGCCTGCGCCGACCCCGTGCACGACCTCGCCCTGAAGTATTTCCCACAAGCGGACAAGGTCGGAGACTTTGAAGGTGACCCGCTTGCGGCACCTGTTTATGACGGTGAGCGTCTGCTGGGCTATGTGCTGCGTACCACGGACGTGGCCCCGATTCCGGCCTACTCCGGAAAACCGATCACCCTGCTCGTCGGCCTTGGTCTTGACGGGCGAATCACCGGCCTTCAGATCCTTAAACATTCCGAGCCTATTCTGGCCGCCGGCGTTTCCGAGAAAGATCTGAAGCACTATGTTGATCAGTACCATGGTGTATCGGTACGTGAACGTGTAAAGCTGGGCGGTGCAGCGCGCAAGGGCTATGTTGTCATAGACGGGCTGACGGGTGCGACCATTACCGCAATGGTCATGAATGCGACGGTGATGAAAGCCATCAGGAAGGTCGCCAGATCGCGCGAAATCCCCTTACCGGTCACCTCGGGAGCAGCGGCTCAGGCTACTGTGTCTGACGAACCCCCTGTAAATTCACAGGCCCCGGCCTGGTGGATGGGCGAGACAAGTGAACCCTTCTGGGTAATGGTCTGGCGTGAACGCCAGTGGCAGATTATCGTGTTGTCTATTGCTCTCGGTATCCTGGTTTTAATCCTGCTGTTCCAGGACTGGCTGACCTGCCGGCCGAAGCTGCTGAAATATATTCGCGTCGGTTACCTGCTTTTTACCCTGATATTTATCGGCTGGTATAACCTGGCCCAGCTTTCCATTATTCACGTATTAACCTTTATCAATTCCATTTTGCATCAGTTCAGCTGGGAAGCCTTCCTGGTCGATCCACTGATCTTTATCCTGTGGGGCTTTGTCGCGCTAACGCTGTTGTTGTGGGGGCGTGGTGTGTATTGCGGCTGGCTGTGCCCGTTTGGCGCCCTGCAGGAACTGATCTGTAAAGTTGCCCGACGCCTGAATATTCGCGAGTACCAGTTTCCGGCAGTTGTACACGAACGCCTGACGGCATTGAAATATGTCATTTTTGTCGCCCTGTTCGGCCTGTCGCTGCAATCTATCGGCTATGCGGCCATGGCCGCCGAAGTAGAACCCTTCAAAACAGCCATTGTGCTGCACTTTAACAGGGGCGGTGTTTTCCTGGCTTATGCCGTAGCCCTGCTTGTTATCGCTGTTTTCAACCGCAAGTTCTTTTGTAAATACCTCTGCCCTCTCGGGGCCGCGCTGGCGATCCCTGCGCCACTGCGCATCTTTGACTGGCTGCGCCGACGCAAGGAATGTGGACGGCCCTGCCAGATCTGTGCCCGGCAGTGCGAGGTTCAGGCTGTTCGGCCGACCGGTGAAATCAACCCCAATGAGTGTCACTACTGCCTGGATTGTCAGGTAACTTACTGGGATGATCACCAGTGTCCACCACTGTCTGAAAAGCGCATCAGGAGAGAGAAAAGCAAGGCTGCGCTGGAGCGTATCAAAACCGTGGGGCCGGCCACAGGGAAGCCTGCGGAAAAGTGATTTTTACGTTAACGATATTACTGGCGAATTGACATAGATCAAGGTTCGCACAATTCATCTATGTAGGATGCCATCGGTAGGTCAACCTGAAAAATTAGGGAGAGAAAGATGAATATATCAGCAGTTTCCCGTTTAGCCGCTATTGGTGTACTTTTATTTACAACGTTTGGTGCAAGTGCCAAGGACTCTGGACACCCGGGAACGACAGCGGGAGAATTGCGCTATAAGGGCGCACCTATTCCAGAACAACTCCAATCAAAAGATGTGGTGACACCCGGTGCCCCGGCACTCACCGAGGCAGAATTCTCGAAAGCCAAAAAGATCTACTTCGAGCGCTGTGCCGGTTGTCATGGCGTGCTGCGCAAGGGCGCGACCGGTAAGCCGCTGACGCCCGATATCACCTTACCCAAGGGCACAGACTACCTGAAAGTATTTATTGACTTCGGTTCTCCAGCCGGCATGCCGAACTGGGGTTCTTCGGGCGCACTCACACCTGACGAAGTCACGCTGATGGCCAAGTATCTTCAGCATGAGCCTCCGATTCCGCCCGAGTTCGGGATGAAGGAAATGAAGGCGAGCTGGAAGCTGCTGGTCGACCCGAAGAAACGCCCCACGAAGAAGATGAACAAGTACAACCTTGATAACATCTTCTCTGTGACACTGCGTGATGCTGGCCAGATTGCACTGATTGACGGTGATACCAAGAAAATCATCAGCGTGATCGACACCGGCTACGCCGTACATATCTCACGTTATTCAACGTCAGGACGTTACCTGTTTGTCATCGGGCGCGATGCCAGGGTCAACCTCATCGACCTGTGGATGAAGAACCCTGGTAACGTGGCCGAGATCAAAATCGGACTCGAAGCACGCTCTGTCGAGACATCCAAATACAAGGGTTATGAAGACAAATACGCCATTGCGGGTGCTTACTGGCCCCCACAATATGTGATCATGGATGGCAATACCCTGGAGCCTCTGAAAGTCGTCTCTACCCGTGGCTACACCGTTGACACCCAGGAATATCATCCGGAACCACGTGTGGCTGCCATTGTGGCTTCACATGAGCATCCCGAGTTTATCGTCAACGTGAAGGAAACCGGCAAGGTGCTGATGGTCAACTATGAGGATATTACCAACCTCAAGGTGACGACTATCGGTGCAGCACGCTTCCTGCATGATGGTGGCTGGGACTCTACTCACCGTTACTTCATGACGGCCGCTAACAAGTCGAACAAGATTGCAGTCATCGACTCTAAGGAAGACAAGCTGACGGCACTGATTGATGTCACCAAGATCCCACACCCGGGTCGTGGCGCCAACCTGGAAGATCCGAAATACGGACCGGTCTGGGTAACCAGTGCACTGGGCAATGATCATGTCACGGTAATTGGTACTGACCCGGCGGAAAACCCCAAGAATGCCTGGAAGGTCGTACGTATCCTCAAGGGCCAGGGCGGTGGTTCACTGTTTGTGAAGTCTCACCCGGAATCCAAGAACCTGTGGGTGGATGCACCGCTGAACCCGGACAGCAAGATAAGTCAGAGTGTCGCCGTGTTTGACGTGGACCACCTCGACAAGGGCTATGAAGTCCTGCCGATTGCCGAGTGGGCCGACATCAAGGGTGAAGGTCCCAAACGCGTCGTTCAGCCGGAGTACAACAAGGCGGGTGACGAAGTCTGGTTCTCGGTCTGGAGTGGCAAGGATCAGGAATCTGCGATCGTCATCGTTGATGACAAGACTCGTAAACTGAAGCAGGTGATCAAGGACAAGCGCCTGATCACACCGACCGGCAAATTCAACGTGTATAACACCATGCACGATATTTACTGATCCGGTTTACAACAGGAACAAACGGGAAGAGGGAGTGATTCCTCTTCCCGTTTTTTTATCGGCTCAGATACCCCATTTACGGCTTGTCTTCGACATATCAAACTCGGCGAGCTGCCGGGAAATATCCTCCCGGCGGGCCTCCAGGATATGACTTGCCATGGGCAGAAAGATATCTTCTTCCTTTTCATGGTGCTTTATCATCTGTTTTTCCAGGTGCGTCAGGCATTCAAGAACATGATCCGAATCCCGGGTTTTTATGATCTGCGCCATGTCCAGGACAAGACGCACAATATGATCATGTTCCTCACGCAGCGCACCTGTCGGACCCTGGGGAGCCTGCGCTTCGGCTTCATAGGCGGGATACAGCACTTCTTCTTCCAGCGCCATATGCCGTTTCAGATGCGTCACCATCTTGTTGAACAGCACCTTGACCGTCTTCCAGTCCTCAGCCTCAACGGCTTCCGTGCACCGGGAGAGAAGGTCCTCATACAGTGAATGCTCGTGTATCAACCAGTTTTCGGTACTACCCATGGGGCCTGCCCCTCCGGAGACGGTATAGCGCCTATGAGAATCCTCAACGCCAGCGTAGTCAAGCGAAGGATTCAGGATGGGTCGAAGAAAGCGGTGTACAATTTAACAAATTTTGTGTTTATACAATGATTGGGTAAAAAGATGAGAGTTTTCCTGGTAAATCTGTTCGTAATACTGGCCCTGCTGACGGGATGCAGCCAGGAGGGTATGAAAACGCCGGTTGAATTAAGCACCTTTATCGAGACGTTGAAGGAAAATGGCATGGACGGGTCACTGCTTGTGCGACCGCCGTTCAATAAAGACATGGAATACGTCGCGGAATACGCCATATCGAAATACGCGAGTACGCGCATCCTTTCCCTGTTCAAATTCAAGGATGCCGAAAAGGCTGAGGCGAATCTGCAGGAATCCCTGAAAAATGACAAATTATTCGGGCAGGCCCGTAACGGAAAATTCGTGATGACAGCCACTTTTTATCCACCGGATGAGGATGCAGTGAACAAGATAAAAACGCTGTTTCTGGCACAAAAGTTTGATTGATGAAAGCGACTCGCGGGCTACTGCTGTTGTTCACACTGGCGGTTGTACTTGCCGGTACGGTATACCTGCTGCTACCGGGTGGCGACACAGGGGACTGGGAGACACGTAAACCCCTGTTCCAGGCGGCAGCGGTACGTGCCGAACCCCTGATCCTGGCCATCAACACATATATATCCGATGTCGGGCACCCACCGGCAGCACTTGCCGATATTATTCCGGCGTACCTGGAAAAACCACCGGCGACCGGGCTGCGGGGATGCAACCATTTCGAGTATCGCTCTCTCACGGGTAAGCAAGGATCGATTGTGTGGTATGACCTGGGATCGAGGCAGGGCCAGCCCTATGCCGGTCAAAGCCGATATAGCGATGGCAATCCTGATCACGCAATCCTGGTATTTAACCTGGATGCGAAGGGGGATATTACCAGTGCGCTGATCGACCGCATGCCGAAAGGCCACAAGCCGGAGAAATTTGAATCTGTACGCTGGAAAGACGCAGAAAACCGCATTGATATGGCGCTCTCCCTGTCTGACACTTACCGGTTATACGGCATGCCCAGAGATGTATTCGAGCCACTGCTGGGGCCTCCCGACGGAAGCAGGACGGTGCGGGGTACGGCCTGGGAATTACGCATCAATTGTCCAACCGGATTACTTAACCACGACACCTTGGTGTACTGGCCTGTGCAGAAATATCCGCCGCATCTGTATGGCGGGACGACAGAGCTTATTGGCAAATGGGCCTATGTCCATAGTTAATGCCAGGCGGTATGCTAGTATAATGACTGCTGTAGATTGCAGGATATATCGGAGGTATACATGTTTGGTTTCAAGAGTTCTGCTGCCAAAGACGGTTCCCATTGCCTGCTTAAAGAAGTCGGTATTGCCGAAATCAATAAACAACACCTGCGCCTGGCCAGTTATGCGGTAGAGTTCAGCCTGATCGTAGATGAGCTATCGACACGCGAACCCACTAATCAGGACTGGCGCCGTATTGACGCACTCTTCAGTAAAATCATGCGATATGTCGCAAAGCATTTTTCAGAGGAAGAAGCCTTGATGCGTGAACACGGTTACCCGGACTATGTGGCACACAAAAAACTGCACGATAAATTCTCTGCCGAAATGCTGAAGATGCAGTCAGAGATTAATAACCGGAACATAAAATTCAAGAAGAAGATGAGCAGCCTGCTATGGGACTGGTTATATCATCACATCAACGAGATCGATTACAAATACAGGGAATTCTTCCTGAGTAAAGGATTAAGTTAAGCCCTGGACTACTTTGTACTGCTGACCAGGCTTTCGCGCAAACTGGCCAGTGATTTGATCGGGCGGGACGTTTGACCCGTGTTATAAACACTCGAATGGAATGAAACTTCACCGGGTATCCCTGCAGAATCCGTATGCATGGCGATATAAAGTGTTCCGCTGTTTCCCTCGCTATCGTTAAAACGGATTTCAGCGCAGCGTTGTTTGCCACAGCTGGTTAATATATCTGGCCATATCACCATACTGCGAGCCGGAAGTACGGCTTCAAACCAGTCTTCCAGACTGACATCCTCCAGCCCGTTTTCCAGTGCCGACACGGGCAGTGAACGGAGAGCATCCGGCTTCAACTGCTGCTTGCCGGACCCTACAGTTTCAACATGCCATACGTCACCATTGTTTCTGGTTTCAATGTACAGTGATTCAACGCCCTTGAACGTTGGTGTACTGGCGGTAAAGCTGACCTGGCCGTTACCAGCCACCTGGATCTGCTCATAATGTGGCGCTCCCTCCTCCTCAAAATCGTAGTGGCGGCAGTCAACCGGGCCATCAGGTGCACAGGAATCCGGCTTCTCCCGCGGATTGATCAGGGCCTGGGGTAAACGCCCCGGGTCCCAGTTGATGAAATGTCCACAGGCATCAAAGCTGATATTGAAAATACTCATCTTTACAATCAGGGTGTGATCATCAAAGACCTCATAATCATGCTTGATCCTGAGCGCAGCTTCCTTTGCGGTCTTGCTTCCCTGGACATCTCCTGCCCCCAACATGTGCCATCCGGCATCCTGTTGTTCATATGACGGGAATTCTGTCGTGTTCTCCGACTGGCACATCACAACGGCTTGTTCGCCCAGCTGATTAAAGGGAATATTGCGGTAATAACGTACGACTTTCAGCCGAAACTGAGGCCCGTCATAGAATATATATTCATCCAGTCGCTGATTGGGGTTTCCGCACGCGGTGATCAGCGCAGAAAAGATTGCGATATAAACGGGCCAGATAATTTTCTTCATGACAGCACCAGCGGGTTTTTGGTGATCGCCACAGCAACGATATAGACAAAGCAGAACTGGGCGGCAATCCATGCACTGACCCGGATTATTTTTGTTTTTCCATACGTCAACGCCAGCATGCCAAGACCGATATAAACAAACAGGGCCACAACCTTGGTCGTCAGCCAGGCATGCACAAAAGGATACTGATAGATAGTCACAGACAGCGTAATTGCACTGGCAAGCAGTATGGTATCGATCACCGGGGGAATCAGCCTGCTCCACTTGCGGGTCAAAAGATCCGAATCGGAAATCATCCATACACCGCGGACAAAAAACAGGATAAAGGTAATAATCACGCTGGAAACATGAATATATTTCACTATCACAAAAGTGGTATCCTCTTAAAAATAGTCCAGCTTGTACCAGGTGCCAATAATGGAAATGGTTTATTACACGCTCGCCGCCATCGTTCTTTACGTGGTTTCTGACTGGGTACTCAACCAGGTCGAGACCAGGCGCGGAGAACGTTTCGACAATCGTTCATTGATATTTTTCGCCATTATACTCGTCTTGTCAGTGGCTCTCTTCAAGCTGATCCAATACCTGCAATCGGCCTAGATATCACTTGATAATAAACTTGTCTGTATCCGAGTCAAAATCGACGACCAGCAGTTGTGCAGGTTTCAGCGTCACCGTTTTCTCATCCGAATACGTGGGGCCTTTCACGCGCACATTGTCATTCATTTGCACGATCAGCGTATGTTTCCCTGCGGGAACCTTGGCCGTCCGGTAGATATCAATGCCCAGGTCATTGAAAAGACCCGGCGCCCGGGCAACCTCTTGAAACAGCAATTTATCATCCAGTAACAATCGCACCGTAACGGGTGAGCGTTCACGCGGGCAATCCATGGGTGCGCGCATATTGGGGGGAAGACTGGCCAGTTCTTTCTGAGACAGCTTGTGGCATTCACCAACACGCTTGCCCACATGGGCAAACGCCACGGTAATAACCGCCTGATCCGGCTGCAACAGCGTGTACGGTGGCCTGGTGGAGAAATACCAGATCAGCAGCATGAACACGGTATAGTTCAGCACCTGCAAGGGGTAGCGCAGGAACCTAGACATCGGAAACAGCCTCTTTCTGCTTCAGTGCCGCAATCTCATGCCGGAATTCATCGAGCTTGCGGTGCAGTTTTGCCGCATCCGTTTCAGCGGCGCGATATACCATAATGCGGTCACGTTTCGCACGCTGCCGGAGTACCGGCTTGCGCCTGCCGGCGAAACGCTGGTCCAGCCAGGCATTACCCAGACGGTAGTAGCAGTCACCGGTACGGCAACCGGTAATAAAGACCCCGTCCGCCCCTTTTCTTTGTGCATACTCAACCAGTGTTGGCGGGATCATACCGGTACAAAACAGGCTCAGTACAGCAACGTCCTGTGACTGGAATTCTTCAATATCAATCGCATTGTCACAACCAAACAGAATGATCCGGGTATCACCCTTGAGTCCGGCCAGAGCGGCTTCCGTGCGCGCACGGATTTCATTAATCGGGAACTGTGGCATGTCGATACCCGTTTCAAGTATCTTTTTCGCATGCCGGAAGGGATTGGATGAATGGCAGGAACCCACACAGATACCACAGGCAGCACACTGGTCGGGGTTGACGACAACTTCGTGTTCCCAGCGTGCTCCGTCGGTTCGCGCCTGAACCGAGATGGCATCAAAGGGGCAATCTTCTGCACACTGACCACAGCCATTGCAGTTATCGAGGTGTACTTCTGCGGCCGCCCCGGTTTTCTTTGGTGGCAACCAGGGCATAAGCATCAGAAACAGGGTAATGCCGATTGTCAGCACCCAGACCTGGTCCGCTGGCCACTTGTCGAGCAGCGGGTAAACATTGAGATAGAACCAGTCGAGGTTCAGCACGGTCGGTACCCGGCTGAGATTCGCTGGCCCGTGGCTGGTCGCCGGTGCCAGCAGTGACAGTATCAGCAAGGCGATAAAACTGCCTGCGGCCAGGCCACGCGGGGCGCTGATTTCGACATGGGACAGTCGTTTGACGTGTATCCAGAGAGCAAAAATCAGGAGTATCGGCTGTCCCAGCAGGTGCAGGAACCCCATCAGGGTGAACAATCGGTCGGTCAGCTGTCCCGCCAGGAAATCGCGCGCCATGGAACCGGACATCACCGGTAACGAATCCATCAGCTGGGAAGAAAACACGGCGACATACAGACCCAGTTCGTCCCACACCAGCCAGTAACCGGTAATGCCTACCGTGATAACAAACCACAGCGTGGGCACACCCGTGAGCCAGGACCACCAGCGAACCCCCCGGTAACGATCCAGGGAAAATTCACGAAACATATGCAGCAGGATTGTGACCACGGCAGCATCCGAGGCATAGCGGTGCAGACTGCGCATAATTCCACCTGCATACCACTGTTCATGAGTCATGTACTCTACCGACTCATAGGCTCCATGCATGCTGGTGTTGAAAAAGATGAACAGGTAAAGACCGCTGATGAACACCACCCAGAAAAAGAAAAAGGCCAGCGTTCCGAGGTGATAAAGAGGATTCCAGTCCGGCCCGAAAGAGATGTTGAACCATTCTTCGAGCAAAAGGTAACTGCGTTTGATTGGGTTAACGCGTTGGTTCACTATGTCAGTCTCTCGGGTTTCACACATGCAGGCAGTCGCGCAGACTGCTCACACAGTCATATCGTACAGGTTATCCTGCCGGGTGAGCATAATCAGCGCAAGACTAACCGTCCTTGATATATCTCAAGTGCCCGCAGCGCGCCGACCATGCCTGATTTCACGCACCAGCAAAAAGATGCCGGTGAAGATAATGGAAGCCCCAATAGCCATACCAATAAACAGGGAATAGTCGAAATGGTAGGCATCACGCGCCGGGTCGTAGGTGGTACAGAAGAAGCGTACCTTGTTGACCAGTCCGGACCACAGCGTCTCGTTCGGTCTGGGTTGTCCGAGCACCAGTTGCTTGAGCGGCTCCACCAGCAACGGGGTGTCAAATACCTCTCCGTACACCTGCCGGTAGACACGGCCATCGGCGTCGATCACCGTGGCCTGGGTGATGTGGTCAAAGCCGTTGGGCGAGGAGAAAAACTCAAACCCCAGCTCTTTACTCAGGGCATTGATCGTATCCGGACTGGCGCTGAGCAGGTACCAGCCACGGCTGTCGATACCCTGTTTCCTGGCAAACTGGGTCATGGCCTGTGGACTGTCATTGTAGGCATCAAAACCCAGTACAGCGACGTTGAAACTGTCTTCTCCCAGGGCATCGCGGGCCTTGTCGACCACTTTGGCGAGGTGGCGGGTGGTCATGGGGCAAATCTGGTAGCAGCTGGTGTAGATCATGCTCAATACCAGCGGCTTGCCACGCAAGTCGTTCAGGGACAGGGCACGGCCCTTCTCATCGGTCAGTGAATAGTTACTGAGCAGGTTACCGATGGCATCCTGGCTACGTTGCAGGGCTTCCTTGTGCTGAAAGTCCTTGATCGCATCCAGTTGCTGATTGCCGCTTGTCGACCCGGGTGTTGCACCGGCCAACTGGAAAAATATCACACCGATAAATCCAGCTAACAGGGCAGGAAATTTTTTGGGATACCACATGATCGGGGGCCTCAGAGGCAAGTAACATTGTGCTACGTTATCAACCAATCAGCTGGGCGTCGAGTACAGCAAACACCAGCAACACAATCAATTGAACCAGCGAGGCAAAAAAGGCACGCATGCCGTTTTTCGGGGACGCATCCTGTACCAGCAGCAGGCTGCGGTAAATAAAATACCCGCCACCGATAAGCGCGCCGGCCAGATAAAGCCAGCCCAGGCCAAAGAAAAATGGCAGTACAGACACACCCACCAGCAGCAGTGTATTAGCCAGCACCGCTCTGGCAGCGGTCGCATTGCCCACCTTCACCGGTAACATGGGCACACCGACAGCCTCGTAGTCTTTATGCCGTGCGATGGCCAGGCTCCAGAAGTGCGGGGGGGTCCACAGGAACAGCACCATGGCCAGGAGAATGGGGACCGACCCCAGATCGGGGTTAACCACCGCGGCACCGGCAAGCACTGCAAAACTGCCAGCTGCACCACCGATCACAATATTCATTGATGTGCGGCGCTTCAGCCACACGGTATAAACGATGGCATAAAAGAACGCGCCCAGAAAGATATACAGGGCCGCCATGCCATTGAGTAGCCAGCCAGCCGTACCTACACCAACCAGCAGCATGGCGCCGATCAACAACAACCACCAGCGGTTATGTGCCAGGGCACCGGTTACAAAGGGCCGGTCATCGGTACGGCGCATGCGTGCATCGATATCGGTTTCATAATACTGGTTGAAGGCCCCTGCACTACTGGCCGCCAGCAATACAGTGAGCGCCAGTACCAGTACCTGCCAGACAGGCACGGCCGCCCCGGGGGTCACCACGAGGGTAACCACAGAGGTGAGTGCCATAACGATACCAATACGAAGTTTGAAGAGATTGGTGAGCTGTTTAACCAGCATCGACCAGTCAAATGGCTGTGTTAAAGCGGCATCTGCGGTAAGTCTGGGCATATTCAGGGCTCCATAAAATCAAAGCGGGGCGGAGGTAAGTCTTTACCTCCGCCCCACAGGGGCTTTGCTCTAGCTAAGTGGCCAGACTGATGCCAGGTACTTCCAGTTAATGAAGTAGTACACGATAAAGGAGACCAGCAGCAACATCGCCAGCACAAAGGTTCCCGGTGCCTCAAAGCCCGCTGAACCATACTCCTCAAGTGGTGCTGCCATGGGCAGTACTTCAGGCTCGGCATTGTAGGTACCGGGGGACAGCGGTACACCGAAACTCTGCAGCAAACCGGCCGACGGATCCAGCTTCTTGCCGAATATGATCGAACCCACCGTAATGAGCAGGTAGGCACCACCACCAAGAACGGCAATGACAGCTCCGATACCGGAAATACCCATCATAGTGTAGGCCATACCTGAATACTCGTATGTCAGCGCAGCACCGGCAAACGTCATGTCTGCGGAACGTCGTGCGACACCCATGGTACCCGCGCCCATCATAAACAGGATCAGGATGGTCATACCGGTTCCGAACAGATACGGCTGCCACTTGGCCAGCGTGGGGAAGATCATCTGCCGTCGGAACAGGACCGGGATCAGGAAGTAGGTCAGCCCCATAAATGTCAGCGTGGTACCTACCGCCACTGTGGCGTGGAAGTGAGCCGGAACATAAATGGTGTTGTGGATGATCAGGTTGATCTGCTCCGTACCCATCACGACACCCGTGATACCACCGATAAACCCGAAAATAATGATCGAGATAAAGGTGGATGAGAACGCCGGGTTACCCCAGGGTGCCTTGCGCAGCCATTCGAACAAGCCGTGGGTGTAGCCCTTCTCGCGCTGGGCAACTTCCATGGAACCGGGAACGGTCAGGCCGTGGATCATACTGGCCAGAACTGCCAGGTACATGGCATAACTGGTGTTGAAGATCTTCCATTCTGCACTGACACCGGGGTCCACCAGGATGTGGTGAGCACTGGCCAGCTGCAGGAAGAAGATGTAGAGCAGGAAGGCGAAGCGGCTTACTTTTTCCGACATGGGCCGTGCACCGAGCGTCAGGCCGGCAACCAGATACCAGACGGATACATGTGCCGCAACGTTGATCTGCTGGGAGGAGTGACCCATTGCCCACCAGATGATGCGGTACATTTCCGGGTCAATGTAGCTGATATAGCCGACCGACCACAGGAAGGTCGGGATCAGAATAATGGCACCACTGGCAATGGTAAATACCGCGATGATAGCGGCGGTCATGGCACCGAAAGTAACCAGGGGAATGGACCCCTCATAGGTGTGCTCGTTCTTGGCGATGACCAGCGTACCGAAAAAGACGAAACAGCCGATCAGGGCACCCACCGCAAACAGAATCAGGCCCAGGTAAAAATGCGGTGCTGCCTGCATGGGTACATAGGAGGTCATCATGACGCTGGAGTTGCCCTGGAAGACAGCGGCATTGGTGGTAACCGCCCCGATCACCATCAACGCAAAGCCCAGCCACGCCCATCGGGGGGCAGCCAGCCTGCATCTCAGCAGTGTCGATGAGGCAAAATAGAGAATCGCGATTTCGAAGAAAATAACCCAGAACAGCAACGCATCGATACCGTGTGCTGTCAGAAACATATAGAACTGGTCGGCAGGCAGCAGATGCACTGCAGGCCAGCGTGTCAGTGCAACACCCAGCGCCAGAAGACCGGCCACCAGCAGGGAGACTGCAGCCGCAACCGCGTTGACCTTCATCAGGCTTTCCGCGTCTTTATCAAAAAACAGGCCCGTGTCGGGGCAAAGTCTGAAATTAGACATCTCTCATCACTCCTTCACGTAGATTCTGCCGAGCATGGTGCTATGCCCGATGCCGCAGTATTCGTTACAGATCACCCCGTATTCACCCGCCACGTCGGGGGTGATGTTCAACACCATTTCATAACCGGGAAGAACCTGCATATTGATATTGACCGGTTGCAGGGAAAAACCATGCTGCCAGTCCATAGAAGAAAGATGAAGACGGTAGGTTTTGCCTTTTTCCAGTTCCAGGATAGGCCACCACTGCCACAGCCGTGCCAGCATGTAGACATCACTGCCGGCTGGCGGAGCCACAACCGGGATCTCCTGATTGGTTTCGGTACGAACGGTGTATTTATCAATCATGGCCTGAACTTTCGGGCCATACTGGGCCGGGGTAGTTTTATAGGCCTCGGTGGACAGGTTCTGCTTTCCGTAAATATGCCAGTACGGCATCATGAAAAACAGAATCAGACACCAGGTGAGTGCGATGGCGATCCAGATGATTTCCTGGCGACCAACGGGCACATTCCACCAGATACGCTGGGCAGGCGGTAAATATGAGGTCATGGCTGGGTTCTCCTCCCTCGGAGTTGATTATTGTGCGATAGGTATGGAAACGACTTCCATAATGCCCCAGATAAGATAAAAAACTGCAGGCATCACAACACCGATGAAAAGCAGCAGGAACGGGTTGTCCAGCAGGGATTGCATCGCCGGGATGCGTTCTTCGTCGTCGTTGGGGGTGTTACCTGAATCAGCCATGGAACTCTCCTTCGTGGACGTCTGTTGTGTGGATAACTTTCTTTAGATACGACCAACCGACCTTGATGATCCTGAATACATAGTGGTGCATCCTTGATTTAAGTCAAGGCGGTGTAAGTTTAGTTTAATTTTATCGTCCCCTGGCGTTTAATATAGCCCGGCCAGCGCAGAGCAGGCTGGTCATTTTCAGCGTACGCTAATATCGTCAGGAGAAACAGAGTTGAAAGGAGTACTTTAGAATGGCATCAATCAGCGAGTTCTTCAGCGCCCAGCATCGCGCCTGCGACAGAACATTTGAAGAAATGGAAGAAACTATCGGCCGTAAAGACTGGCCACAGGCCGAATCCCTGTACAAGGAACTGAGTGAGGACACCCTGCAACATTTTTCAAATGAGGAAGAAGCGCTGTTCCTTCTGTTTGAGGAAAAGACTGGTATGCGTGCCGGACCCACCCAGGTGATGAGAAGTGAACACATCGAACTCCGGGAGCTGTTGCAACGCATAGGTGATGCTGTTCAGGCCGGAAACCAGGATGAAGCCCTGGGAACAACGGAAACGTTCTTTCTTTTCCTGCAACAGCACAATGTTAAGGAGGAACAAATGCTGTACCCGATGGCGGACCAGGCCCTGCAAGGGTCGCTGCATGAACTGTCTGCCAAAGTACCGGGCTTCCCCTGCTCGGACTAGCACATGAATAAACGTCACCTGGATGTCCGTGGACTGGAAGCCCCGGAACCGCTGGAGAAGATTCTCGGCGAACTGGATTCCCTGAAAAACGACCAGCAACTGGAAGTCACCCACTGGCGTGAACCCTTGCTTCTGTACCCGGTTCTCGAAAAGAAAGGCTGGCAGCACAGCACCGAATATGATGAAAAAACCCGCGTATACCTGATCCGTATCTGGAAAGGCAGGCTATGAATCTGGGCGCCCTGTCTCTGGAAAATGCACCGGGATTCTGGGCACCGGCACGTTTCTTTTTGACCGTGCCTGCCTTCGGCATTATTGCCGCTGTTATCATCTTGCTGGATGGTGAACAGTTGCTCCAGTCCCGGTGGCAGATGGGGACACTGGCCATCACACATGCCTTTACCCTGGGTTATATCGCAATGGCTATGCTGGGCGCCCTGTTCCAGATGCTACCCGTGGTTATGGGCGCTTCCCTGCCACAGGCGGAACGCACCGCCATGGTGGTACACCTGTTGGTTACCGTGGGCACGCTATGCCTGGTTTCTGCTTTTCTGCTACAGACCCCGGCATTATTCAGCGCAGCCGTGCTGTTTCTCGTTCCCGTACTCATCCTGTTCGGTGCGGGTATTATCGTGGCCATCTTCAGGTCGGGAACCACCAAAACTACCGCGCGTGTGGTTCAACTTGCGGCTCTCGGCCTGATCGTTACAGTTCTGATCGGCGCGAACCTGGCGTCAGGCTATGCCTCCGGATCAACGCCGTTAAACCGTTGGCTGACAAATTATCATGCGGCCTGGGGCATCATCGGCTGGATACTTGTCCTGATTATCGGTATTTCCGAGCAAGTGATACCTATGTTCCTGACGACACCACCCTACCCTGACCAGTTCAACAAAAGGCTGGCTTATCTGCTGGTACTGCTTCTGGTTACCGCAACTTTGCTGCCATCACAAGCGCTGCAACAGGCTTCCGTTATCCTCTCGGGTGCCCTGATGCTGGCTTATGCAGGTGTCACGCTCTACCTGTTGGCAAAACGGCGCAGAAAACGCCTCGATATGACCAACGAGTTCTGGAGGGTCGGCATGCTTTGCCTGATACTCGGGGCAGGCACGAATGTGTATGGCTATTTCGGAGGGAAACTTGCCGGGTCTGATGTATCGATCCTGACGGCGGTGCTTCTGCTAGCCGGATTTGCCGTATCACTCATTAACGGCATGCTCTACAAAATAGTGCCTTTTCTGGTCTGGTTGAACCTTCGCATGCCGGTAATCATGGGAAAACTCGAACCAGGAACCCGGTATTACACGCCAAATATTCATGAAGTTATCAACATGCCGCCGATGAAATGGCAGTTCCTGTTTCATGTCGTTGGCCTGCTGTTACTTGTTGCGTCAGTATTTCTGAATGGTTTCCTGATCTATGCGGCAGCGACGGCCATGCTGATTTCCAACCTGTTATTGCTGATCAACCTTTCCCACGCAGCCAGCCTGTACCGGAAATATTCCGGTCAGGTCATAGCGGTACGATAACGACCTCATATAAACCCTTGACCTACGTCAAGGACAGCAAAAAACACCACCCCCAATATGAGGCCATAATACTGCGGGGCCGGGGGCCGTGCGTCACAACAGGGGTTATTCGGGAGACATCGGCTTGAGTATACAAACAAAAGTCTATCTGGTTGGTGCGGGGCCTGGTGACCCGGATCTGCTCACGGTAAAAGCGTTGCGCCTGATCCAGACGGCAGACACGGTGGTCTATGACCGGTTGGTGTCACCCGAAATCCTCAACCTGATACCGGACACCGCATCCCGGATATACGTTGGCAAAGCCACCAGCCGGCACACCCTCAGCCAGACCGAAATCAACGCACTGTTGGTGGATCTGGCCAGGAAACGTCAGCGCGTTGTGCGTCTGAAAGGCGGCGACCCCTTTATTTTCGGCCGTGGTGGCGAAGAAGCACTGGCGCTGGCACGTAACGATATCCCGTTTGAGGTGGTACCGGGGATCACCGCCGCACAGGCCTGTGCCGCCTACGCCGGTATACCTCTGACCCATCGGGGGCTTGCCCGCGGGGTGCAGTTTGTGACCGGGCATTGCAAGGATAACGAAACGCTGGAACTTGACCAGGCGACACTGTCGGACCCGGAACAAACACTGGTTATCTACATGGGCCTTGCCAACCTGCCACAAATTGTTCGCGGTCTTGTCGAAGCCGGTCGCACCAGGGATACACTTGCAGCGGTTATCGAACGCGGTACGACCTCACGCCAACGAAATATCATTACGACCATCGGCGAATTGCAGCAGGCCGTCGAACAACATACGATCACATCACCGGCCATGCTGATTATCGGGCCAGTCGTTTCACTGGCGGAAGAACTGGAGTGGTTTATGCCCTGGGCGCAGGAAATGGAACTCAAATATGCCTAGGGCACTTGTGTTTCTCGCCCTGTGTGCACTGACAGTGTCTGCCACGGCGGAAGCGGTTACTGCGCAACGCCAGACCGAGTTGCGCAGCCTTGTCCACCAGGATTGTGGTTCCTGTCACGGAATGCGTTTGACCGGCGGGCTGGGGCCGGCATTAACACCGGAGGCACTACAGGGCAAAAATCACAAATTCCTCTTTGCAACCATCCGCGCAGGACGGCCCGGAACACCCATGCCACCCTGGCAGCCGCTACTCACCGACCAGGAGATCAACTGGATTGTTGATTATCTGAAGACACCGGAGGCAAAACCATGAAATCTTTACTGATGGTCACCCTCCTCACGCTCACCTTTGTTACCGGTGCAATAGCGACAGAACTGCGCGGTACAGGCGATCTCGGTGTGGTGGTGGAACGTGCCAGTGGCAAACTACTGGTGGTAGAGCATAGTGGAGACAGCCTACTGGCAGAAATCGAGGGGCTTGGAGACCTGTCTCATGCTTCCGTGGTGTTTTCACGTGATGAGCGATACGCCTATGTCTTTGGCCGGGATGGTGGCCTGACCAAGGTCGATCTGCTGAAAGGCAAAATCGTCAAGCGGGTCATGCAAGCCGGCAACAGTATTGGTGGCGCTATCTCACAGGACGGAAAGTGGGTTGCTGTTTCCAACTATGAGCCGGGGGGTGTACGGATATTCGATGCCGTCACCCTGAATATGATCGCCGATATTCCTGCCGAGTATGCCCCGGGCAAGTTTTCCAAAACCGTGGGCCTGGTGGATGCACCCGGCAACCAGTTCGTGTTCAGCCTGTACGATGGCAACCAGATCTGGCTGGTGGATATGATGGATCCGCTCAAACCACGGATCAAACGCTTCGAGAATATTGGCAAATCCCCTTACGATGCCCTGATCACACCGGACGGTCGCTATTACATCGCCGGCCTGTTTGGCGAGGACAGCATGGCATTACTGGACTTGTGGCACCCGGAAAAAGGCGTACGAAAAATACTGAAAGGCTACGCCGAACACGATGAAAAACTACCGGTCTACAAGATGCCCCACCTGGAAGGCTGGGCCGTTGCCGGCAGCAAGGCTTTCGTGCCTGCAGTCGGACAACACAAGGTACTGGTCATTGATACCGCTAACTGGACGATACTGAGTGAAATCGATGTGCACGGTCAGCCGGTATTTGTTATGGCACGACCTGACGGACGCCAGATCTGGGTAAACTTCGCCCACCCGGACAACGATACTGTCCAGGTGATTGATGCGGAAAGTCTCAAGATCATCAAGACACTGAAGCCGGGCAAGGCGGTCCTGCACATGGAGTTCACGCCACGCGGTGAAAAACTGTGGCTGTCCGTGCGTGATGACAACCGCGTACAGGTCTATGACACGGCGACACTGAAGTTACTGAAAACGCTGCCGGCGGAAAAACCCAGCGGGATCTTTTTCACCGACCGCGCTCACCGGACAGGTCTGTAAGCATGAAAATCCTGACCGAACAACTGCTCAACAACTTCCAGCGCAATTTCCCGCTGCTGCCGGCACCGTTTGAACATATTGCCCAATCGCTGAATACAGATTCAGATACCGTTCTGAAACGGCTCAGGGAATTGCAGAAAAACGGCGCTGTCAGTCGTGTCGGGGCTGTTTTCAAGCCCAATACGGTGGGTGTCAGTACGCTGGCTGCGATTGCCGTACCGGACTGTCTGCTGGGAAATGTGGCGCCGATCATCAGCGCCTTTCCACAGGTGAACCATAATTACGAACGTGAGCACGAGTACAATCTGTGGTTCGTGGTCACGGCCGAGAACCAGCCGGCGCTGGAAGGAAGCCTGCGCCATATCGAGGAACGCGTCGGTTACCCGGTGCTTTCCCTGCCGCTGGTCAAGGATTACCACATCGACCTGGGCTTCCCCATGCAGCTTGACCAGCAACCCGAACCCGTCATGCTGAACGACAGCCCAGCCATGCCGATTCAAGCCAGCACCCTGGACCCGGGTTGTGCCGAGGATCTTATCGATGCCATCCAGGACGGACTGCCGCTGGTAGCCCGGCCTTACCGGGAAATTGCCGAGCGTCTGGGCTGGTCGGAACAGCAGGTGATAGACCGGCTTCAACAAATGCTGGAAAGCGGTGTGATCAAGCGCCTCGGTGTCGTTGTACGACACCACGAGCTGGGGTATCGCGCTAACGCGATGGTGGTACTGGATGTGCCGGACAAGATCATTGACCAGTTGGGTTACCAGCTGGGCAAGCAGGATTGCGTCACGCTGTGTTACCAGCGCCCTCGCCGCCTCCCCCAGTGGCCCTTTAACCTGTTCTGTATGGTGCACGGCAAGGATCGTGACGACGTACTAGCCTGTGTTGAGCGGATGGTCGAAGGACTCGGGCTTAAACAGTATCCCAGGTCGGTACTGTTCAGTGGCCGGCGTTACAAGCAATGCGGTGCACGTTACCGGGGTATTCACTAAATGGATAACATCGATCGCCGTATCATTAATCATTTGCAGGGAGAATTCCCGGTCAGTGAACGCCCGTACCGGGATGCGGGACGCAAACTGGGGTGCAGTGAAAGCGAATTGATTACACGCATCCGCTGCATGCTTGACGATGGCTTGCTGACCCGTTTTGGCCCGTTGTTTCATGCGGAAAAAATGGGGGGCGCCCTAAGCCTGTGTGCACTGAAAGTGCCCGATGAACGTTTCGACAAGGTAACGGACATCGTAAACAGTTTTCCGGAAGTAGCGCATAACTACCAGCGTGAACACGAAATGAATATGTGGTTTGTTCTGGCCACCGAAACACCGGAACAACTGGAAGAGACATTACACCGGATCGAGGCCTACACTGGCCTTGAGGTTTATAACTTCCCCAAGCAGGCAGAATACTATGTTGGCCTGAATCTTCAGGTGTAACATGCAGGAATCCGTTTCAGAAAAAACGCTCAGTGATGCCCCGTCGGATCTCGACCGGCGCCTGGTGCTCGCCACACAGGCGGGCCTGCCGCTTCATGCACGACCTTATCACTGGCTGGCGAGCGAACTGGGCGTTGAACCCGAACAGGTTATGGCGCGTATCCAGGCCATGCTTGAGGACGGTCGCATCCGGCGCATTGGCGTATTACCCAATCACTATCGACTAGGTTATGTTGCCAACGGCATGTCAGTATGGGATGTCCCCGACGAGATCATTGCCGACGTTGGCGAACAGGTCGGGCGACTGCACCGTGTCAGCCACTGTTACCAGCGACCCCGGCACCTGCCGGACTGGCCCTATAATCTGTTTGCCATGGTGCATGGACACGACCGCAAGGAAGTCATGAACGAAGTCGAGACAATTGCCGACCTGCTGGGTGACCGGTCACGCTGCCATGATGTCCTGTTCAGTACCCGTATTCTGAAAAAAACCGGCCTGAGAATAGGAGGTTGATGTGTTTCGTATATCACAGTACATGAAGGAACTCGATCAGCCGCTGGACAACCCGGTCTCACGCCAGCCGCCGGGGCCGGTGGTGATCTGGAATCTGGTGCGACGCTGCAACCTGACCTGCAAACACTGCTATTCCATATCGGCCGACATCGATTTCCCCGGCGAACTGTCCACAGCAGAAGTCTTTGATGTAATGGACGACCTGCGTGACTTTAGTGTCCCGGTGCTAATCCTGTCAGGCGGCGAACCCCTGCTACGCCCGGATATTTTCGACATCTCACAACGTGCAAAGGAAAAAGGCTTTTACGTTGGCCTGTCGACAAATGGCACCCTGATCAATGAAGACAATATCGCCAGCATCGCAGCCATGAACTACGACTATGTTGGTATCAGTATCGACGGCATTCGCGAAACACACGACAACTTCCGTCAAAAGGAAGGAGCCTTTGATGCCTCCATGCACGCCATCCGGCTGTGTCGCGATGCCGGTATCAAAGTGGGTATGCGCTTTACCCCGACCCAGGACAATGCCCACGAGCTGCCTCAGCTGCTGGATGTCATGCGCGAGGAACAGGTCGACAAGCTGTATGTCTCGCACCTGAACTATAGCGGGCGTGGTAACCGCAACCGACGTTCGGATGTCGTCCACACAACCAGCCGCCAGGTCATGGACCTGCTGTTTGACCGTTGCCAGGAGGATATCCAGGCCGGCCGCCAGACAGAATATGTCACCGGTAACAATGATGCAGACGGGGTCTACCTGCTGCAGTGGGTGAAACGCAACCGGCCGGAACAGTATGACTATATGTACAGGCGCCTGGTGCAGTGGGGCGGTAATTCATCGGGGGTCAATATTGCCAATATCGATAATCTCGGCAATGTGCACCCCGACACCTTCTGGTGGAACTACAACCTGGGTAATGTGAAAGAAAGGCGGTTTTCCGATATCTGGCAGGATCGTAGTGACCCGTTGATGGACGGGCTGAAACGTTCGCCACGACCCCTGAAAGGGCGCTGTCGGGTATGTCATTACCAGGCCATCTGTGGCGGCAACACTCGTGTGCGCGCCTTTCAGCTGACCGGCGATCCCTGGTGGGAAGATCCGGCCTGCTATCTGGATGATGAGGAGCTGGGCATCACCGAAGCGGACTATGCTGCCGACAAACCGGAACCGGCAGGACTCAATGTGCGCACCATAAGGCGGGCGAGTTGAAGCGATTCCTGTCTGCCTGCCTTGCGCTGCTGATATTTCTGCTTCCCGGTCTGTCGCCGGCGGAAAGCACGCAAAAACTGTTTGCCACCCACTGCGGCAGTTGTCACGGTGATGATCGACTGGGTGCCATGGGTCCCGCCCTGCTGCCGGGAAACCTGCACCGACTGCCCAGGAACAAGGCCGCCGGGGTCATTGCCGATGGTCTGCCCGCTACACAGATGCCCGGTTATGCGGAAAAGCTGACGCCCGCACAAATCGATACACTGGTTGATTTCATTTACACGCCACCGAAGCAAACCCCGGTCTGGGGTGAAAAAGAAATCCGTGCCAGCCATATTGTGTACCCGGCTGCAAAAGACGCAAGCCCGTCTGACAAACCCGTCTATGATGCCGACCCGCTGAATCTGTTTCTGGTGGTGGAATCCGGCGACCACCACGTCACCGTGCTCGATGGCGACCGCATGGAACCCATCAAACGCTTCAAATCGCGCTTTGCCCTGCACGGTGGCCCCAAGTTCTCCTCCACCGGACGTTATGTCTACTTCGCCTCACGCGATGGCTGGATCACAAAATACGATATGTACCGGCTGGAAGTTATCGCCGAAGTGCGCGCCGGCATCAATACCCGCAATGCGGCAGTCTCTGCTGACGACCGTTATGTCATGGTCGGCAACTACCTGCCACACACGCTGGTACTGCTGGATGCCAAAGACCTCAGCCTGATCAAAATCATCGATGTCAAAGACGACTTTGGTCACAGCTCACGGGTCAGCGCCGTGTACACCGCCCCACCCAGGCAAAGCTTTGTGGTGGCACTGAAAGACCTCAAGGAAGTCTGGGAAATCAGCTATGCCGATAACCCGGAACCGGTCTACAACGGCCTGATGCACGACTACCAGATGAAAGAAGGCCTGGCTGAAACCGGCCGTTTCCCGATACGGCGTATCCGCCTCGATGACTACCTGGATGATTTTTTCTTCGATCAGTCCTATGAACACCTGATCGGCGCCGCCCGCAACGCCCGCAACGGCCAGGTGGTGAACCTGCTGGTCGGGCGCAAAATTGCCGACATTGACCTGTCCGGCATGCCGCACCTCGGATCCGGTATCACCTGGAAGTACAAGGACACCACTATACTGGCAACGCCAAATCTGAAAGAAGGCATTGTGACGATTATTGATATGCGCAACTGGAAAACCATCAAAAAAATCAAGACTGATGGTCCAGGATTCTTCATGCGCAGTCACGAGAACACGCCCTACGCCTGGGTCGATGTGTTTGTCGGACCACACCGTGATGAAGTCCATGTCATTGACAAGAAAACACTGGAAATCGTCAAAACCCTGCGGCCCGTCCCCGGAAAAACCTCAGGACACATCGAATTCACCCGTGATGGTAAAAAAGCCCTGCTGAGTATCTGGGAAAAGGACGGTGCAATCATCGTTTACGATGCCGACACCCTCAAGGAGATCAAACGCCTGCCCATGAGCAAACCGGTCGGGAAATACAACGTCTTCAACAAAATCACCCGCTCGGAAGGCACCAGTCACTAAAGACACCGTCATTGCGAGCCTTAAAGACTTCCACCCTTGGCGTAATGGCGCAGCTGCCCGACATCTCTGAGCACCATTCCATTTTCATCAATATCGATCAGCTCATCGCGGCACAGCTTCGAAAAGGTCCGCGACAGGGTTTCCGGCGTCATGGAGAGGCGAGAGGCAACCACATGCTTGGGAATATTCAACTTCACACGGGATATACCGCGATCTGTACTGGGCACCTGGTCGAGCAGGTAGGCCACCACACGAAATGTCGCATTATGCAGTGTCAGGCGGTCGATCTCGGCAATCTGCCAGTGTAACCGGAAGCTCATCTGCGCCATGATGGCAAAACAGGCTTCTGTCGAATGACGCAGAATATCGGTATAGATCTTCGCGTCAAAACACAGTACCCGGCTTGCCTGCAGGGCAGTTGCCGTTACCGGGTACAGGTGCTGCCGGGAAAACATAATGGCTTCCGCAAAAGTACTACCGGGCAAGATCAGGTCAATGACCTTTTCGTGACCTTCAGGAGAAACCCGCGCCAACTTGATCTGGCCCGACTCAAGCATAAAGATTTCCCGTGCCGTACGCTCCTGTTCAAACAGCACCTGGCCATCTTGTAGCACAGCGGCTTGCGTATGCTTCACAATAGTATCCAGCTGATCGTTGTCCAGCTTCTGAAACAGCACTGATTTACGCATAAGCTCTCGCGCATCATTCACAGCAATATTGTTGAGTGGCGTTCTGCTTGTCATATCGATCCAGGTAAATGTGAGGGTTTCCACTCTGGCGGCGAAACCGGAGCCAGAGCACTTGTACCCTGATTGAAGCAGGAATTAAAGCGTTATTAACAATCCTGTGCTAAGGCGCGGTTTTCAGTGCACCGCCTGCACGCAATCGATCAAGTAATGATGACCAGTCTACCTCACGGGAATAACCGATAACATCAAGTCGTGGCGGCAACATCCGTCCCTGTACCAGATAGTAACCGTTTCCGGATGGCAGGTCGGCGACACCGCCCATTTGACAGATGCCGTTTTCCAGCCGGCAGCGTATGCCCAGCCGCCGGTACGGGAAATCTTCAAGAAACCTCAACAGACCACGTGATACGGCGCCGCTGACACCCCCGCCACCGATATTGGAAATCGTATCCACCGCACGCTGGCTGATACGATGGCGACTGCGGTCATCATCCGGTGTTTTAAACCAGGCATTAAATGCAACCGTCTGCCAGGCCTGCATGTACAGCTGATTAATCTCGCCCTCCAGCCGGCCTTCGATACGCCCGACATCAAAGGTACGGGTCAATGTCTCCAGGTCCAGGTCTTTGATGCGCACATCCGCCCTTAGTCCGGGAACCAGGCCGAACGGTTGCCGGATACTCAGGTTACGCACGGTAATAGCGCCATCAAAGGCCCGTACCAGCAAGATCCCGCCCAGTGTCAACTCGCCCTTTTCATAACGCATCCCGGGGATCATCCCGGACAGCTTGCCGGACAAGGGTGTCCAGCCCAGTGCACGGCTGAAAGCATCCATCGACACGGGGGTTAACAAGCCATCCAGCAACCAGCGAAACCCCTCTTTATCCTGAGCCAGTTCAAAGCTGTCTACATGGAGCTGGCCATCGAGCATATCGACGACCAGAGGCTGGCTTAACGCCAGCCGGCTACCCGAGGTTTCCAGCGCAAGTTCAGCCGGACCAAAAGACAGCTTGTAAATGTTGGCATTCTGCCAGGACAGTGTTGATTCGTGGCGTTCTTCCTGGCCGCCCCAATACAGCTCACCGGTCAGATCCGTTATACCAAACACATCACCTTGCGCATGCAGTGTTACACCATTAACCGCCAGATACATGGCCTGCAGGGTGTCACCGGCAATTGTCAGCGATCCATTCAGGCGTCCTGCCGTCTGCCACTTGTCCGCTGCACTGCCCGCCAGCCAGGGTTGCAACCAGGTATCGTAAAACGCCGGCAGAACAGCTTCGTCGAGTTGCAATTGCAGGCTTTCAAGTACTGCTGGTTGTTCCAGTCGCCAGCTGGCTGACAGGTTACCTCGTGCCAGCTGGCGCTGATCAAATGACAACCGCTGTAATACAAGCCGTTTCTTCTGCACCTGCCAGTCGAGTTCGACGGACAGTTTCAAAGGTTGTGTCGGGGTAAACTCCAGGTACAGGGGATCGCTGTATAACACCCCTTCCCGTGCAGCCAGCGATGCCTTGACCCGCCATGTCCCCATCTTTTGCTGTGCGCGCCCGTGACTGGAGAGTTGCAGGTCTTCTGCAGCCTGATCACCATCAGTATTGTTGTAACCAAGCCTCTGACTGCGCAGCTGCCAGTCGATCTGATCAACGCGTGATGCGGTGCCTTTTACCTTCAACGAACCACTGACATCACCCTGATAGTCCGCCTCGGGAACGTCGATGGAAAATTGTCTGGCCAATGCCGCCAGTCCCGCAACCCCTGTCTGCTCAAGGTTGATACCCAGTGCCCAGTTTTGCGGGGTATAGGAAAAATCGAGGTCAGCCTTGCCACCAGCCAGCATTAATCCCTCAACGGTAACCTTCAGTTGCCTGCTGGCAAATTGCCAGGAGAAAGACGCCGGCAGGGCTGCAGCCTGTACAGACCCGGAAGAAAAATCCAGCTGTGCCTGTGTACACTCGATGCGGTCATCTAACAGAAAGAACGTCTGGCAATCGAGTTTTATTCCATCCAGCTGCTGCTTGCCCAGCTGCGCCTGCGCAGCATACAGTGCCAGTTGTGGCTCACCTCTGTGCAGATCCAGTACCAGCACAGCATCCTGCACCTTCCATCCCTGTGCTTCGATACTGCCCAGTTCAATGCGAATCAGCTCGACCGAACCCGCCAGGCTCGACAGCAGACACAGGAGTGCGCCGCCGAGCCAGCGAATCAACCCGGGAACACCCCGGTTGACAGGTAACGGTCGCCCCGGTCACAGATAATGGCAACGATAACAGCCTGCTCGACCTGCTTGCTGAGTTGCAAAGCCGCTGCCACCGCCCCACCGGAAGAAATACCACAGAAGATACCTTCCTGCGCGGCCAGTGCCAGCGTCGTCTGTTCTGCCTCCGTCTGACTCACCTCAATGGTTTCATCGACCCGGCTGGCTTCAAAAATACTCGGCAGGTATTCCTTTGACCAGCGCCGGATACCGGGAATGGCAGCACCCTGTTTTGGCTGCACTCCGACTATACGTACGTCCGGATTCTGTTCCTTGAGGTAACGCGAAGTCCCCATGATGGTACCTGTGGTTCCCATTGCGCTGACAAAGTGTGTAATGCCCTGGTGTGTGTCTTTCCAGATTTCCGGCCCGGTCGTTTCATAGTGGGCACGCGGATTGTCCGGGTTGGAAAACTGGTCGAGCATCTTGCCTTTGCCTTCGGCTTCCATCTGCTCGGCGAGGTCACGTGCACCTTCCATACTCTGCTCACGCGTGACAAGAATAATCTCGGCGCCAAAGGCTTTCATGACCTGGCGACGTTCCTTGCTCATGTAGTCCGGCATAATCAGGACCATACGGTAGCCTTTCATGGCAGCCACCATGGCCAGCGCAATGCCGGTGTTACCACTGGTGGCCTCGATCAGCGTATCGCCAGGCTTGATTTCACCGCGCTCTTCGGCACGCTGAATCATGCTCAATGCCGGCCGGTCTTTTACCGAACCGGCCGGGTTGTTACCTTCCAGCTTGACCAGAATCCGGTTGCTGGTGTCACCCGGCAACCGCTGCAGGCACACCAGTGGCGTGTTACCGATAAACTGTTCCAGACGGGGAAAATCCATACATCATTCCTGTCAGGCGGAGTTCGCCACTTCGTATAAAACGGCCATTATGGCCGAAAGCGGGGATTTCCGGGTAGCGAAAATAATCCCGGGTGCCGTTATATGCTAGCCTGAAAGTAGACGGGCCTGTGGCTCGCTGCCCAAGCAATGCAGCAAGAATTATAACTCGATGATTGATAAAGATAACCAGCATGCTGGCCATCAGGGAAAGTCATCCACAGGGAAGGACGATCGTGCCGCTGCCGAAAGGCTGATCCGACAAGCGGGCCGCTATGTACGCCTTTTGCACATTACCCACGAAGCCATCATCTGCATCGATGAGGATTGCCGGATTGTTATCTTTAATCAGGGTGCCGAAAAACTGTTTGGCTACAAACAGGCGGAAATTACGGGCACTTCAGTTCTGCATCTCCTGTGCCCACATTTCCGTCGCACGGAAAAGCACCGTCTCAGTGTATTGACACGCATTGCAAAAGATAACCATATTGGCTTTAACACGGACCACATTGTCTGCAAACACAAGCATGGCGGACCTTTCCCGGCAGAAGTCTCACTGTCACAAACCCGGTTGCCAGGCCAGTACCTGTACACGCTTGTGGTACGCAATGCGAGTGACCGGGTACGGGCAGAGGAACAACTGGCACACGCCGCACGCCACGACGAGCTCACCGACCTGCCCAACCGTTCCCTGCTGAATGATTGCCTGACTGCAGGTATCGCCCGCGCAGAACGCTTTCAGCGCAAACTGGGCGTGGTCTACCTCGACCTCGATGATTTCAAACCGGTCAATGATGACTTTGGCCATGAGACCGGCGACTGCCTGCTGCAGGCTGTGGCGAAGCGCCTGCGCGATACCATGCGTCAGTCGGATACCGTATTACGGATTGGTGGTGATGAGTTCATTGTTTCACTGGAACAGATCAAGAGTTCAGAGGATGCCCTTGCAGCCGCACAAAAACTGGACAGTGCACTCAGGCAACCCTTCAGTGTACTCGGGAAACAGATCAGTATTTCCGCCAGTATTGGCATAGCCCTGTATCCCGATCACGGACACGATCCGACCACTCTGCTGCGACATGCGGATCAGGCCATGTACGCGGCCAAGTCCACAAACCATAACCCGATGCTGTTTAATCAAGCCCGTGAGTGACCAGAAGCATTAATTGCTTCATCTCCCGTACGGCATTGCCCAGGCCGGTAAATACCGCACGGGCAATGATGGCGTGACCGATATTCAGCTCGCGCACCGCTGGAAGCGAGGCAATCGGCCGTACATTATGATAATGCAATCCGTGCCCGGCATTGACACGCAAACCGATATCATCACCTAACCGAACGGCTGCGCGGATTTTTTCCAGTTCGGCCTCGGCGGCTTCCGGTGTTGCTGCATCAGCAAAGTGCCCGGTGTGTATTTCAATACAGGGTGCTCCCACCGCTTTTGCGGCATCCACCTGTGCGAGATCAGCATCGATAAACAGTGACACCCGCACACCGGCTTCCGCCAATTGTTCACAGGCATCCTGCATTCGTTCAACCTGACCCACCACGTCCAGCCCACCTTCGGTTGTCAGTTCCTCGCGCCGTT
>CAZVBD010000006.1:0-11701 GCA_964625255.1 uncultured Thiohalobacter sp.
AGGCGCGTGCAGCAAAGGCTTCGCACAGGCGTGCGCCGTGCCAGCCAGGGTCATCGGTGATCAGCGCGATACGCAGGCTCATCATGTCTCACCAAAGGAACGGTCAAGCATCGGTTCATCAATCTTGCCGGCGCGAAAAGTATTACCACTTTCCAGGCAAGACACGGTGACCTGTGCAGGACTGAATAACAGGGGATCAATTTCAAAAAAGTCGTAGTTATATGCCTTGAAGACTTCGGCAAAAGGTTTCCCGTAATCGCGCGATGAACAACTGGGCAGGTGCTCGGTCAGATCACGGGCCGCATCATCACTGCCAGCGACATACAGGTGAACATAACCACCATACAGAATGGCATCATTGGTACGACCCATGCCGGTAACAAAATCCGGTGACGGTGGTGATAGCGGCGCACTGCCGAAACCGTCGATTATATTGTCTAGCGGAAAACCCAGTGCATGTGCCTTGTGCATGGCGACTTCGAGCACACGTGCAACCACCTGTGTCGTGCCGGCCAGGCTACGGTTGGGTGTCAGTATCAACGTCAGTTCAGTGATATCGACACCGCAATCACGGGCGATTTTCCCGGTCAGCTCCAGCGGTGGCAACCGGTCAACTTCCAGCACCAGACAGGTACTGTCACTATTGTCACGGCAGTCCAGTTCAGTGAACAAGTCTTCCTTGCCAGCCAGCACGCGAGCTGGTCCCGAACCCAGGGCATGGAACGCTTCCTTGCCTTTGCCGTGATCCAGTCGCCAGCCGGCATACTGACTACCCAGACAGGCCAGTACCGGATCACTGCTGTGTACATTCAGGCTCAAAGGCCAGCGTTGAATTTTGCCTTCACCATTAAGCGTGACATGACCCATACCCCCCATACAGATTTCAGCAATACGCCTTCCTGCCTCCAATCCACCGGGCGTATCCATACCGGCATCAATGATCTGGCAGCCATTGGACAGACGCTGTCTGATAATACGTAACTGTCCTGAATCGTGCTGTAAAGCCTCCAGTAACGGCTGTGCCAACCGGTTGATGCCAGGATGATTGGCCCTGACCCTGATGGATTCTGTTTCAATAGCCATCATGCGTTAACCCCGGACTTCCGGGACACGGTTGCATTTGTTGAAGTGTAGACAGGGATAAACACTTCCTGGATAAAACGGCTACGACGTTGCAGAAAACCATTCAGGCCAAACAGACTGTTGCCACTGGCATGTACGGTACATACCGGTTCACCACAACGGATGTCTGAACCTGCCATGGGACGGTCACTGCACCAGTTTGGCCAGGTAAAATGGTATGGCACATGAAGATCACGTTCAGCGTATACCAGCCGATGTGCGTACATGCGCTCCGAGTTCCCACGGTAATTCAACGCGCTGCCACAGCAGGCATCCAGATGCTGCCTGAACAGACTTTCGTGGCTTTCGAAATCATAGAGCTCGGCCGTTGCAGTGGGACGGGCATTGACTTCCAGCACCTGGAAATCATCTTCGTCAACAATCAGATCGATACTGTTCAGACCACGCAGCTTCCATTGCCGCGTCAGGGTACAGGCCAGTTCTCTGAAGTTGTGATAAAGCGCCTTACTGATACGCTGGTGTGATATTGCTCCGCCATAGCGGTATGGCTTGTCGCTGACCCCGGCATTCCATTGTTCACTGACACCAACAATGTCTACCTCGCGACCATTCGCCAGGAATAATATCGACATAACCCGACCTGGCACCTCGCGCTGGTAGTAATAACCGTCCTGGTCAATGACACTCCGGGCGGGCTGTACATGTGCACCACCACTGGTCCCGGCACGCTTCGCCAGCCATCCCTCCGGGTCAGACGGGTACTGGAAAGATGTTTCGGGGAATGGCACACCCAGGTGTTCAAGCGCTGCAAAAAAAACTTTCGGTGTACAAATATCGGCAAGCACATCAGGTGCATTACCAAACAGCTTTCGTTCTTCACTTAGTACCGAAATCACCTCTGGATTACCTTCAAAACCAGCGCCGTACACAAGACCACTGCAATGCCGTGGCGGACAAAGGCTGTCTGCCAGTGTCAACAGGCGCTGCTCATCGATACCATTGGCCACATCACCAATACAACCGGTGGTATTTGCCCACACTTGCGTGTCTGTATCGCAGAACACATCAAGTACTGTCACGGGAATCATTGAAGCGCGTGCCGAGCGTGCTAATGCACGCCCTGACAGGGCAACGATCAGCACGGGATCAGAGTTGTGCCACATAGTCCCTGGCCCGTTCGAAAGCATGCTGAAAATCCAGGTACTGCGGCTTTTCAGCCGTTACCATATCCTTAAGCAATGTCTGCTGTAGCTGGTACTTGATGTTACCCACAGCCAGCGCACCGACTCCGACAGCGCCATTTAGTCCCTCGATCACCTTGCCATCATCCATCAGATTGATGCCTTCAATACCCAGCGGTGGCACGGCATTCAGATCAGCGGCTACCTTGAGTTTTGTGGCGGCGCGCAAGTTTTCTGCTGATAGCACCTGGATACCAGCCCTGGCCGTACCAAGTACCACATCAGCATCTGCCAGCAGTTGTTCCTTCAAGCTATCGCTACTGCCATCCGCCGATTCGAGATCGACGCCATAACGTTTCTTACAGGTAGCAACTACCTGGCACCGGTGTTCATCGCTTCCGTGGCCGACAATGGCAACCTGTGCGCCGGCACGTGCCGCAATGACGGAAGCCGCTGTGCCCACCGGGCCGCTCCCGCCGAACACCAATACACGCTTGCCAACCAGGTCGGTATCGTGAACTTTCTGTAATTGCCGCTCGACAGCCGCTACCAGGCCGGCCGCTGTGGTGAAGGCACCGCTGGGATCGGCAAACACAGAAATCTCAAAAGGCGGAACCATGGCACTCTTTGACAGATCCAGCATATCCATGGCTTCATCGATATCGCGACCACCGATAAACATACCGGTATGGCGCACATCCTTGGGCCTGCGCGAGAAAATCGCATCCTGCACCAAAGTCGTCACTTCCACTGTTTCAACCTGCGTGTAGGGAACCACTGTTGTCCATCCTGCATCGACGGCCATATTCACATCGAATGGACTGAGATTTTTGGCGGATGTAATCATGTGTAATATATAGGGGCTTTTCATTCCGTTAATCCTGTAACACAGTCCTACATCGCGGCACGCAACGCGGTTTTACGGAAAGTTTCAATTCGACTGCCATGATTACGGGCACGACAGATCATGAAACGTAACCCGGGGTTATCGCCGAAACGCTCTACGCCAGCCTGTAGCAAGGCATCCGCACATGACTGACTGTCGACAATGGCAAAACCGGTGGGCCCCCAGGAACTCTGTCCGATACCGTAAACCTGCTGCTCCACCAGCCAGTCCAGCACTTGCGTCACAGCAGGACTGGCGAAACGTCCGGACTGCGCCGGTGCAAAATGATCGCCGACCACCTGTTGCAAGCGACCGATTGCGCCACTGAAACGTTCGCAATCCTGTTCTGCCAGCGCTGGCAACACTTGCATCATCACCAATCGACACAATTGTGCCGCCTGGTCCTCGGGAAATACCGGCAGGGTTCTGAACGCTTCTTTCTCATCCTTGCCGTGAAGACCAGAACCCTGCTCATCGAATATCAGCAACAGGCGCCAGTTTTCAGGGAACGCGGTTTGCATGATCACTGGTGGTGGTGCATTCACGTCACCGCATCCACCATCGAGAATAAATCCCCCGGTATCAAAAGCACCGATACCAATTCCGGAACGTGACCCCCGACTCATCAGGTTTGCCATCCGGCGCGTCTGTAACCCAATGCCATACAGATACGACAGGCCGGTAGCGATAGCCAACGCCAGCTGAGTGCCGGAACCCAGGCCGACATGGTCCGGGATGGCACGGTGAATGTTGATATGCACCCCTCGTGGTAAACCAAGTTTTTCGATCAGCGATGCGGCGCACGTCAGCACGCGGACTTGTGTCGAGGCCGGACCACCTTCAACCTGCAAGGTACGACAAGGACGAACTTCAATCTCGGTGGCAATACCGTCCAGCGTCAGGCCCAGGCTACCGAAACGACGCCCCAGATTACCATTAAGGTCCATGAAGCCCAGGTGCAGGCGTGCCGGCGCCTCCACCCGCACAGATTCAAACTGTGTCCCGATTGTCTGTGTACTGCCCATGCATGCACTAGAGCAACGTGCATGCCAGTTAAATTTTTCCTGTGTTTCCCAGCTAGTTACACACCCGTCAACGGTGCACTGCGACACCATTGAAACAGTGTGTAACGCTCTTTGCCCCACGCTGTAACAGTTTGTGCACGGCAGCTGCCACAGTTACGCGAGGATATTTTTCAGCTTTCGGAAAAGCTGCGTAAAAACGGGCCTCACACCGTTCATGACTCGCGTTTTATACGTCAGCCGTGTACCGGGAATAACTGGCATGATCCATGCTGGACTGCTAGGCAGACTCGATCAGCCACGTTGTAGCACATGAGCACACACACAACAGACGCTTTGCACCATAACGTAACCTGCTCATATTGTGGTTTAGGCTGTGATGACCTGACCATACAGGTCATTAATGACCAGCTCCGCATCGAGAACAACAGTTGTGCGCGCTGTCAGGCCGGGTTCGAACAACCCCTGCCACCCGCCGCTGCAATTAACCGCCAGCCACAGATCCGTGGCCGTACCTGTTCGTTCGACGAAGCACTGGCTCACGCCGCCGATTTATTGCGCGATTCGCAATATCCACTGTTCGGTGGTCTTGCCGTCGATGTTTCAGGTGCTCGCGCCACACTGCGTCTTGCCGACCGCATCGGTGCCGTACTTGATCACATGAACAGTGCCATCATGCTACGCAATATCCTGGTGGTGCAAGACAGTGGCTGGATGGCTACGACGCTTACCGAGGTGCGTAACCGTGTTGACCTGCTGGTGGTGTTCGGAAGCAATATATCAGAACGTACACCACGATTTTATGAGCGTTTTTTCAATAATTCAGAATCTATGTTCGGGCAGGATACGCAACGGCGTGAACTGGTACTGATCGGGCCACAAAACGATAAAAGCATACTGTCAGAAGACAACCGGGTCACCCGTTTACCCTGTCTGCCTGAACAACTTGGTGATGTTGCCATGGCCTTGCGTGCACTGGCTGGCGGCCAGCCAGTGCAGGCGGATAATATCGCGAGTATCCCGCAGAGCGAATTGCGAAAACTGGTGAACCGCCTGCGCGATGCCCGTTACGGCGTCATAACCTGGAACAGTGCAGAGTTCAATTTTCCACATGCCGAATTAACCGTGCAGGCAATCTGCGAACTGGTCAAGGATCTCAATACTGACACCCGTTGTTCGGCTTTACCGCTGGGTGGTAGTGACGGTGATTACACCTTCGCGCAGGTATCGACCTGGCTGACGGGTTTTGCGACCCGTTTCTGCCTGTCCGCAGGCAAACCGCATTTCAACCCTGTCATCTTCGATGGTGAGCGTTTGCTGTCTGAACAGGAAGTCGATCTATTACTGTGGATTTCGGCATTTGATACCCGGCGTACACCCCCGGCGTCGCAGACACCCACGATTGTGCTGGGCCGCGCCGGTATGCAATGCGACACGCCACCCCAGGTTTTCATCCCGGTAGCAACACCCGGCATTGACCACAGCGGAAACATTTACCGCTGTGACACCGGCGTCGTGTTACCCCTGCAGTCGTTACGCAACACCAGTCTGTTGTCTGTATCCGACGTTCTGCAGGCCATTACTGAGCGTCTATAGACCAGGGAATCTTCATGCTGATCAAACTGAGTGGCGGGATTGTCTACGATCCCGCCAATGGCGTAGACGGTGAAGTCCACAACATTTATATCCGTGACAACCGAATTGTTGACGCACCGACTGCAGATGAAAATATCGACGTCGAACATGATATCCGAGGCAAGGTGGTCATGGCCGGCGCCATCGACCTGCATACTCATATCGGTGGCGGTAAAGTCAATATCGCGCGCACCCTGTTACCGGAATTATGCCGTAACGACCCCGGCATTAACGACACCCGACCGCGTTCCGGCTGCAACCATGCGACACCCTCCACCTTGCTGGCCGGTTACCGTTACGCGGAAATGGGCTACACCTCGGCCTTCGAGCCTGCCGTTCTGCCTATTAATGCGCGCCAGGCACATATGGAAATGGCCGATACGCCAATGCTCGATACCGGGGGTTACGCTATTCTCGGTAATGATGACTTCCTGCTTCGTCTGCTGTCTGCAGGTACAGACCAGAAGCTGGTCAACGACTACGTCGCCTGGACCTTGCACGCCAGCCAGTGTATTGGCATCAAGGTGGTTAATCCGGGCGGCATCAATGCCTTCAAATTCAACAAGCGCAAGCTGGACCTTGACGAGAAGTCGCCCTATTACAACCTTACGCCACGTGAGATCGTCAGCAGCCTGGCTCGCGCCCTGTATGAACTCGGTGTACCACACCCTCTGCATGTGCACGCCAGCAATCTGGGTGTGCCGGGTAACTTCGAGACCACACTGGATACCATGAAAGCCGCCGACGGCCTGCCCTTGCACCTGGCGCACATTCAGTTTCACAGCTACGGTACCGAGGGCGATTACAAGTTCTCCTCTGCCGCTGCAGAAATTGCAGCTGCCATAAATGCCAACCACAATATCAGTGCTGACGTAGGCCAGGTGATGTTCGGACAGACAGTCACCATTTCCGGTGACACCATGCGCCAGTACGCCAATCATAAACACGCACACCCCAATAAATGGGTATGTACCGATATTGAATGTGATGCAGGTTGCGGTGTCGTACCGTTCCACTACCGCGACAAGAATTTCGCCAACGCCATACAGTGGACCATCGGCCTGGAGATTTTCCTGATGGTGGACGATCCCTGGCGTGTATTCCTGACCACCGACCATCCCAATGGAGCACCGTTCACCAGCTACCCACATCTTATCCGTCTGCTGATGGACCGCAGTTTCCGTGAAGAAAAACTCCTGCAAATCCACCCTGAGGCGGCTGCCTATTCGCGCCTGTCCGGACTGACACGTGAGTATACCTTGTATGAAATGGCCATCATGACTCGTGCCGGCCCGGCTCGTATTCTCGGGTTAAATGACCGGGGACATCTGGCTGCCGGTGGTTATGCCGATATCACTGTGTACGATCTCAATGAAAACTACGAACAGATGTTCGAACACCCGGCCTATGTCTTCAAGGGCGGGGAACTGGTTGTGCGCCAGGGTGAGATTTGCAACGTAGTACGTGGAAATACCTACGTGGTACGCCCCGAATTCGACCCCGGTATCGAGAAATCACTCGGCAACTACTTCGATCGCTATCACAGCGTGCATATGGAAAACTTCAAAATCAGCGATGATGAAATGGCCAATAACATCGGCAGCCCGGTAATGGTGACAGACTGTGTGTCACGGGGTACGACATGATTATCAACGGCGTCACTATTGATGAAACCTTTGCCGAAGCTTTCGGAATGAAAGCCACCCGTGTGTTGATTACTGCACTGAATCACCGCTGGGCAAGACACGCCGCAGAAGCCATGACCGGCTTTGCCACCTCGGTCATCGGCTGTGGTGTCGAGGCCAGTATTGAACATGAATTATCTGCCGGGGAAACCCCCGATGGACGCCCGGGTGTTTCCGTGCTGATGTTCAGCATGTCCGGCAAGGAGTTGGAGAAACAGCTGGAGAAAAGGGTCGGCCAGTGTGTACTGACCTCGCCGACCAGCGCGATTTTTGCCGGCATGAACAGCGATAAGACCATTAACCTGGGCAAGAACTTGCGCTTCTTCGGTGACGGCTATCAGATTTCCAAGCTGATCGATGGGCGTCGTTACTGGCGCGTACCGGTCATGGACGGTGAGTTTATCGCGGAGGAAAGCACCGGGTATTCCAGCGCCGTGGGGGGCGGTAATTTTCTGGTTCTGGCAACATCACAGGAACAGGCATTAACCGCCTGTGAACTGGCAATTGATGCCATGCAGGACATTCCCAACGTGATTATGCCCTTCCCCGGTGGCGTGGTACGGTCAGGGTCCAAAATCGGCTCCAGGTATAAAACGCTACCTGCGTCCACCAATCATATCTTTTGCCCGACCCTGAAAGGGTTAACGCATAGCCAGTTATCGGATGATATCGAATCCGTTATGGAGATTGTCATCAATGGCCTGACCGATGACGATATCAGCACAGCCATGCGTGCCGGTATTCACGCCGTTTGTGCATTGGGCGCCGATAACGGTATCAAGCGTGTTTCCGCCGGCAACTACGGCGGGGAACTCGGCAAGTTTCATTTTCATTTGCAGGAGATTATGGCATGAGTGCCCTGACCCTGACCCTGCGAAAACCACCCTGGTGCGCACTCGATGCCTCATTCCTGTCTCCGGACCGGTTGACGGGACTGGACCACGAAACGATCGGCGCCTTGCCGCTGTGCAACGGCAATCGTCGCCGGCAACTGTCCGACCTGTTTGACATTAGCGGGGATGAAGCACAGGAACTGGTCATACTGAACAGCAGTAAACACCTGCATGGAATCGGAACCGGTATGACATCCGGTCAAATCCGTATTGAGGGTGACACCGGCGACAATCTCGGCCAGAACATGCGTAATGGTTTCATCGAAGTGTCCGGTAATACCGGCCACTGGACCGCCAGCGGCATGCGCGACGGCATGATCCTGGTCAAAGGTGACTGCGGTGACTTTGCCGGTGGCGCCTTGCCCGGCGACCGCCAGGGCATGCGCGGCGGCACGCTGCTGGTACGAGGTAACACCGGTGACCGTACCGGTGACCACCTGCGTCGCGGCTGTATTCTTATCGAAGGCAGCGCTGGTGCATACTGCGGTTCACGCATGGTGGCCGGCACCATTGCAGTACTGGGCAAAGTTGGACCGAAACCTGGTTACGCGATGAAACGAGGCACCCTGCTACTGTGCGAAATACCTGAACAACTACCCTCCACGCTTAACGATTGCGGTGAACACAACCTCGGCTTCCTGCCCTTGCTGATGAAATCGTTTGCCAAGCTGGACACCCGTTTTGCCGAACTCAATAACGGTAATCGCCGTGTGCACCGCTATGCCGGCGACCTTGCCGTCGATGGCAAAGGTGAACTTCTGGTGTGGGTCTGACCGACAGGATTTCCTTCCTGTAATCCATACTGGAGAACTGTCCCGGGATTGGACGGGAACGCGAAATAGCAGCTCAGGCAGGCCTGAGCTGCTATTCCAGAACTTAACGCCTGCCAGCGCAGGTATCCAGAGGAGATAGTCCATGTCACCAGAACAAAGACTCAGGTATTTGAAATTTTTCCTTTATGTGTTCGGCTTAATTTTCATTGCAGGAATCTACATCATGATGATGTGGGTATGGCCTGAAGGTTGGGGCTGGACACCACGACAACCCGAATACGAGCAGATGATTATGGGCGTTTACGCCACCCTGGGAGTATTTTTGATTCGTGCTGCGAAAGACCCTTTAGCTAATGAGAGTCTTATATGGTTTACAATCTGGTCGAGTTTTGTGCACGGTGCAATAATGCTGGTCCAGGCTATGATCGACAAGACAGAACGAATTAATCTGCTGGGCGATATTCCAGCCTTATTTCTGGTGGCATTTGTCCTGTGGTATCTCATGCCAAGGAAAGCCAGGACCTGATGAATGCATAGTAGCCCCGGCGAGTCCGTGGGCTACTTTATTTAACTAAACTGGTCTGGACAGGGTTCACGCTGAGCCTGCATTCAGGCGTCGACTTAAGTGTATTCATCACCTTGCAGGCTCGTTCGCACATAGTAACCATCTTGTTTGCTTCCCGGTCACTTATATTCCCGGTGATCGTCACCATCGTTATTATTTTATTAACGCGTATCGGCTGATTAGCCATCTCCCCTTCACAATGTACATGGATATTGGATACGTCGAGTTTCCTTGTTCTGGCATATTCGACCAGAAAATAGTCCAGACAGGCAGCAGCTGAAAGAAGCATCAATTCAACGGCTCGGTGGCCACCGTCATCAAACATATCGATAGCACCAAACGGTGTCCTGGCATCAAAACCTGTGTCGTTTTCCCAGGAGCATTCAGCACTGTGTTTGTCGATTTTCATCAGTTCTTTACCTGCGTCGAGATATGACATACCCGGCGGCTGCCGGGTATGTCAATAGGTTTCCGTGTACTCTATAACGAACTACGGATACGGATTATCTGAACGTGGCTCCCCGTAAATCCTGCCAACCGGCGCTGTCAGATTCATTTCCTCAAGTGCCTTTGTTATGGGCATGTCGTTGTATGCATTTTCAGGGGGATTGGGTGACTTCAACACTTTAAGTTCGTGAAGAAAAGCATAGCCTTTATTCATAAGTTCAAGTACATCTTTATCAAAGATCATCTTGCCCTCATAAGTCACTGGAACGCCACCGAGTGATGCCGGTGTTTCCTCATAAATTGCTGCCCAGATCGTTCCTTTAGGATAACCGGTCAGTTCCTCATAGAGCATTTCTGTTGTTTCTTTGGGGTGATCCACCATAAACTTCACCGCCTCTATCTCTGCTTTCATCCATCCGATGGCTGCTTCCGGATGTTTTTCTATAAAATCCTGGCGCATCAGCGTGAAATCGGCATCTGTTTCATTCCAGGGCGCGCCCGTCGTAGCATATTTCGCCTTACCTTCTTCAACCACTCTGCGGGCATGTGGCTCCCACATCGCCGCTCCACCTTTCAGCTTACCCGCTTCAAGATTGCTGGCGATGACTTCAATTGTCATACTGAGCCGTTTCGACGGCGTAAAAGCGCCCTTACTGATGATTGAATCCACGAAGCGATTAGCACAGGTACCACGATGAACGGCAAATGGCTTCCCGTTCAACCACGCCATGGCTTCCTTGGTACTCTTGAAGTCAGGTGCACTCATGGGAACTACAATTTTATTACATTCCTGCCCATCGCTGAACATCGGAACTGAAACCAGCCGAATATCCGCAATCGACCGCTTCGTTGTCGCTACCAGAGAAGGCATATCGCCCATCGTGCCTATCTGCATCTTGTTTGCGAGTAATGCGTTAACCATAGGAGGGCCAGTCAGATGTGGTTCAAAGCGAACTGTACTACCTTTCGGCAAATATTTTTTCCATAAGCTTTTATGTTTGATAATTACACCACTCCAACCACCTGTCCAGTACGGATGATACCCGTAGGTAATATTCACAGGCTCGGCCGCTGCAGCGGGGTTTAACCAACTGACGAGAAATGACAATAGTGTTATACGAATGATATTTTTCATTAACTCTCGCTCCATCGTTTAGGGATATTGTGATTAATTCGATTTTGGATACCGGATCAAGTCCGGCACCGGTTTCGCCGGCATGACGAACTAATCAGGACTTCCTCGGATTTATATCTATTTATGCCACTGTAGTCGGTCTTTCTTTCATATTTTCATACAGAAGTTCCAGCAGCTCATCCTGGAGTTGCTGATAACGATCAGTCGCAAGAACCTCGAAGTTTCTCGGTCTCGGCAAATCTACTTCGACGATATGTGCGATCTTGCTTGGTGTATCACTCATCACATAAATGCGGTCCGCAAGGAATAACGCTTCTTCAAGCTCGGACGTAATAAACACGGTAGTAAGTCTGGTTTTCTCAAACATGGCCAGATAATATTCCTGCAACAATTGTC
>CAZVBD010000006.1:11801-14962 GCA_964625255.1 uncultured Thiohalobacter sp.
AGCGTAGACTTGCCACAGCCGGAGCTACCCATGATTACGTTCAGTTTTCCAGCCTGGATATCAAATGAACAGTCATCGATCACTTGCACCGAACCGGCATTGGAAACGTAGCTCTTTGACAACCCTGATGACTTGATATAGTCATGAGCTGTATTTGTCTCACCTTGCTTTAGCATAACGCTATATCTCCGCCTATTTCTCGTTTTGCCATGGCATCATTTTTTTCTCGACGTAGTCGATCAGAAGACCGGATAGATAGCCTGCAATGCCAATGCTGATCATCCCGACGAAAACCACCGTCGGTGTATTACTGACATATCCCTCCCACGTCAGACGCCCCAGGCCGCTATCACTCGAGATCATCTCCGCAGCTATCACTACGTTCCACGTAATCGCAATACCCAGTGTCATACCAACAGCAATAGACGGAATAACAGACGGAAGCATAATGCGTCTGAGGATACTCAAACGGCTTGCACCCAAAGACTGAGCCAGCCAGAGATGTTCTTTTTTTATCTCACCGACACCGTCATATACGTTTATTACGATGACAAAAAACGCACCAATGAATGTAATAAAGACGATGCTGGATTCGTTTGTCGGCCAAAAGAGTATTGATATTGGCACCCAGGCGAGCGGAGGAATGGGTCGGAGCAATTCAAATATCGGGAAGGCAAACTCACGAAATACCCGGCTGCTGCCAAAGGCAAAACCAAGTGGAATGCCCAGAATCTGGGCAAGAATGAATCCATACATTACTCTTTCAAAACTTACGATCCACGAGTTCCAGTATTTTGCATTGAACAGTTCATCAGCTATAAAGGTATGCATCACTTCCGGCGGTGTTGGTATCTCGGTAAATCCTGGTATGCGAAGCAATACTGCTGCATACCATGCTGCAAAAAACGCAACGACCGCACTTAAACCACGCCAGTTCGTGCCCGTAAATGATTTCCTGATCCACCCTGCCCTCGCAAGCGGCTTCACCGGGCAACTGGTATCTGTTCTGTTGCTAACACTCATATTATGTTCTTCATGCTAACTCTCTTTCGCCTCTTTCAAATGCCTTCCGTGCCTCTTCATGAACTGCGCTGATAGCCGCCTTCTTTAGTGCCAGATAGGTCTCTGTCGCATACACCTCTCTGGTTCGAGGACGCGGGAGATCAACCTTAAGCTGCATCTTTACGGTACCTGGCCGGGTGGTCATAACCACTACGGTATCTGCAAGAAATATTGCTTCGTCCAGGTCATGTGTAATAAAAAATATTGTTCTTCTGAAGCGGCGATAAATATCGAGAAGATGCTGATGCATTGTTGTCTTCGATACCGTATCCATTGCACGGAACGGCTCATCCAGGAGCAATACTTTCGGGTCATTGATAAGCGCGCGAACAATTTCAACGCGCCGCTGCATGCCGGACGAAAGTTGTCCAGGATAGGACGAGGCAATTTTGTCGAGACCTCCAACACGCGCCAGAAAGTCCAGACCCGTTTCCGTCGCCTCTTTTTTTGTCATGCGATTTTGCACAACAGGACCATAGATAACGTTTTCGAGTACTGTTTTCCATGGCAGAAGCGCACCATTCTGGAACACTACAACGCGGTCGGGACCAGGCACAGGTTGCTGGCCAATGACGGAAAGCGGATTTCCATCCATGAGTACTTCGCCTGAGGTTACGCTGTCGAAACCGGCCAGGATGTTGAGCAGTGTACTTTTCCCACACCCGGACGGCCCTACAATCGCGACGAAATCACCGGCTTCTATCTCCAGACTACAATTTTCCAGCGCGACTACATTGGCTCCGTCAGGATCATATGTTTTTCCCACATTGCGTATCGAAATCTGCCCAGTATCAGGCCGGGGAGCCAATCCGGTTTTTTCTATATCACCCATACATCAACTTCCTCCAATACCGATACATTCCTGCCGCCACCTCATCAGACGATTACCCAGTATCCGAATCAGTGCGCTGCTCACATAACCAACAATCCCTAATGTAATCATGCCTATCACTATGGTTGGATATTGAACCAGGTTATAGGACTCCAGAATGATGAATCCCAAACCGTACTGAGAGGCAATCATTTCACCCGCTACCAGGGAGAACCAGGCGGCCCCCATCGCTATTTGCATACCGGTAAACATGCAAGGAAGGGCGCCAGGAATAATAATGTCGCGCAACAAATCTTTGGGTTTTGCGCCCAGACACATCGCTGCCCGGTAATAATCCGGATCGATTGATTTGACGCCAAGAAAAGTGTTCAGTGTCGTCGCGAAGAAAGCGACAAGGAAAGTCACGTAAATGACAGCTGGCTCACTCCCCGGAAAAATGAGAATTGCCACAGGAACCCAGGCGAGTGGTGGAATCGGGCGCAGCAATCCGAGCAATGCCGATGCATAGTCGCGAACCTTTGCCTTCCAGCCCATCATGACCCCGAGCGGCACGCCGAGGAGCACAGCCAACAGGAACGCAGTTGTTGCGCGGTACACACTGTATCCAATGTGCAGGTAATAATCTTTCGTAAAAACAGAGAGTCCGTAATCAGGATCCGGGCTAAACCATTCCCTGATAATTTCTACCGGGTCCGGAAGACGGTTAAACGCATCCACGGGAAGCCAGTTAACACTTCCATACCATAACGTAAGCATCGTGATATAGCCGAGCCACATCAACCAGAAACTCCGGCTGGATACCAGTTTCATTAGCGACTGCCACATATATTATTTTTTTCCGTTAATGCCTGCGCACATGGCTATAAGATTTAATTCTGCCTGCATAAAATATACCAACATACAAAACGCTTATACCAACAGGTATCTGCCATAGCAGTCAGGCTTGAGCGTGTCTTTGAATGTCATTTTTTGCGCAAGGGTGTAGCAAAAGTTGTACAGAGGTGTTTCATAACAGATCACTTAAGCATGGCGTAAGGACCCGTTCAATTACCAACCGGTGCCGCAAAGGCATCCGATACCAGTGTATCTATGTTGTCACCCGTCAATGTTTTCAGGAATGTCACCAGGTCGCTGGACTCCTGCTGGTTCAGGTTCAGCGGCCGTATCAAAGAATCCAGATTTTCATTGGCGTATCCGCCCTGGTTATAGAACTCGACCACCTGCAACAGCGTTTCCAATGAACCGTCGTGCATATAGGGTGCCGTCA
>CAZVBD010000006.1:15062-34575 GCA_964625255.1 uncultured Thiohalobacter sp.
GGGCATACTTGTTATTAACCAGATGACAACTTGCACAATGCGCCTTACCTTTGAACAGATTAAAACCACGCTGCGCGGCCGCGTCGATAGCGTTCTTTTCATTTCCGTAATGCCAGCGGTCAAATTCTGAGTTGGCCGACACCAGGGTACGTTCGTAACTGGCGAATGCCTGGCCGATAGTCTCCATTCCGGGGCCTCTGCCGTTAAAGGCAGCTTCAAACAGACCGTCGTATTCGTCGATATTACGGATGCGATCTATCACCCGTCCGAAAGACGGGTTACCCATTTCATTTTTTGCCAGCAATGGTGCCCACACTTGCTGCTCCAGGCTGTGTTCACGTCCGTCGTGGAATAAACGTGTCAGGTAGGCGCTGTTGTAGATTGTCGGCGCATTACGGCGCACGGTGCGGCCTTCGATACCGACGGCCAGCGCAATCTCATTGTTGGTGAAACCCTGCTCCGGGATGTGGCACATGGCACAGGAAAGCGTGTTGTTCAGGGACAGGCGGCGGTCATAGAACAGCTTGCGCCCTAATTCGACTTTCTCTTTTGTTACCGGGTTGTCTGCCGGCACGGGCACTGGCGGCAGACCCAACGGTGCTTTGTGCAACACCTGCATCAGGTCGGCCCGTTTGCCGTAGCGGCGCTCCAGGCTGATCGAGCGGGTACGGTATTCGGTGGTTTCGTACTTTTCCTTGTAGTCACCCGGCACGGCCGGTGCCGGCATCATTACTCTCTTCTTGCCTGGGGGAAGCTTGTCCTGTGCTTCCATCAGCAACGTTTTGACATCGTTTATCAACAGGTCAGGATGCAGGAAGGAAATACTGTAAATGTTGCGTACCTGTCGTTCACGGTCAATCAGGTAAACACGCAGAATATGGGAAAAAGTACCAGTGATTTCACCCTGTTCGTTGTACGTGGGTAAAATTGACTGGTTGTAATCGCGTAGTATCGGCGCCAGGGTCCGGCGTGATTTTGTGGTAAGAAACAGCCACTCGCCCTTGCTATTATTGAAACTCTTGCTGTACAGCTTCATCACCTCCGGCGTGTCATGGGCCGGATCGAAGCTCAGACTGATCAACCTTAGATTATCGGCCAGTTCCGGTTCCCGGTTAAGACGTTGCTTGATACGTGCCAGCACCGCAGTAGCCAACGGACAACCGTTGATATCGCTGCATGAGCTATAGATAAAACTGAGTAAAACAATCTTGTCGCCGTACAATTCGTGCAGACGTATGCTGCGCCCGTCTTCACGGATAACATCACCATCAGCGGCCGGGTTCAACGCAGGAAGGCGGTAGCTCCCGGCTTCCGGAACGGTATATCCCAGGTCACCGTAACCCGGCGCAAGGGGCACCGGGTCTGGTTCCAGTATTTCACCGGAGGCCACAACCGGAATGATGACGATCCAGAAAAGCAACAGCCTGAAAGAAACCCGGCCGCCACCTATGGACGGCCAGCTCTCTTTCCAGACAGAGACGGATGCCTCCTCCGCAAAGTACACGTTTAGCGCAACTCCGCCAGCTCGGTATGAGAAACAGCTTCAGGCTTTTTCGCATACAGCGAGTAGGCACCGAAACGCATCTGGTGAGCACGACCCAGTTTCTCCTTGATGAAGTCAATTTCAAACTGCTTTACCAGCTTGCTACCATCCCAATGGTACAGCTTCAAAACTGATCGTTGTTTTTGCCCTTTTTATCCCAGTTGCCCAGCAGTGAAGTCGTGTAGTACAAACGCTTGCCATCCCAGCTTGAAGACACCATGTTGACCTGCTCACCAATCTTCTCCTCAAAGATCTGCCTGGGATGGTGCGGGTCGCTGATATCGAACAGGTGTGTCTTGCCGTCCAGGAAGGTATTCACCCACAGGCGACTGTCATCATTACTGATAGAAATATCTACGGGCAATGGTATCCTGGACGGATCGCCGATATCAGCAACGTCACTGGCCTGCCATTCGCCACTCTTGTCTTCATATATCAGCCAGATCTTCGAGGTCAGAGCCGTGGTAGTGAAACAGTAGTTATGGGTCGGTTGCCAGGCACATCGAATTTCCAGCGGTGCCCCAGGAATATCAAAGATCTTCTTTGGTTTGCGCGTGTGGAGATCCCATACCATCGCGGTGTTACCGAAACGCTTCATGGCTTCCGGATCGTTCAACATCTTGCCGAAATCCATCATGTAATTGGACCAGCCGGTAAATGATGAGGTAAACATGGCATTCCGGCGCGGCAATACACGTACGTCATAACCGTAACCGTCGGCATATTTTCCGGACTTTTTGGCACCACGCAGGTTATCGTCGGTCGGCATCCAGTAGGTAGCGATATATTCACCTTTGTTGGTGTACTCAACCATTGCCGAGCGACCGCCGTGGTCCTTGTTGTTGGACAGGCCGGTGATCATCATGCGGCCGGGCAAGGCATAGGTGGTGTGTGGACCTACGACACCGCCACTCCTGGCAGTAAAGTCAGTAATAACCTTGTCCAGGGTCGGTTTGGCCGGGTTGGTATGCACGTCAAAGATAAAGATTTTGTTGGTATCCAGTGCACCGGCCCACAGGTAACCGCGATCATCGGTAAAACCGGAGTGATGTGCTTCATTACGCCCACCGACGGACAGACTGGCGATTACCTTGCCGTAGTTCTTCGACGCTGGATTGGTGTCGACAGTAACCAGCTTGTCCTGGCCATCACCCAGCCCTTCAATACCCAATGTCCACACATAAACAAAGTCTTCCTGCCCGACGATCTTGGCCATATAGGGTGACTGACAGGTTTCGTCAGCAACAGCTGTGGTGCCGACCAGCACGCCAGTGGCACACAGACTGGCCGTGACCAGGGCAGTAGTCATCATTCGTTGTTTAAATATCCTGCTCATCATAGATTTACTCCTCGGTTGTTTCTGGAAATTCATTTCCGGCACAAGGAAATTCCAGCGTAAACATCCATCCCGTCAGATCATTTTTTCCTGCAAACTCTGAAAACCCATGCAGGTTGCATTAGTGCCGTTTCGGTGATTGCAATCGACATGCCATGTCCAGACAATACCCCGAGACTCAGTCACACCGGGATTGTTGTCACCAGTTGTGTATTGCTATTGTTCCAATAGAGTGACAGTACAGTCCGGGTTGCGCATCCTGCGAAGCAGACAGAAACTGCTCCCGCCAAAAAAACAAAAGCCCCCTTCCCTGAGGAAGGAGGCTTTCCACAAACATTCTAAAGATTTCTTCAGGACAGCTTGTTGATGCCCAGCGCCTTGAGAATGTATTTCTCATACAGGGGTCCGGTGGAACCACGCTTCATCTTGCGCAGGAAGTACTTTTCGAAAGCGATCTTGGCAACATGCACCCACTTGCCTTTTTTCATCCAGGCCACGTTGCGCGGCGGGATCTGCGGGATTGCAACGAAGGCTGCCCCCGTATCACCCATGTCTGCAAGACAGATGGCATTCCAGGTTGGTTTCTGATCCACCGGCTTGCCCTGGATCATGTTATTGATGTTGTGCACACTGGCGGTCACCATGGACTCGATCATGTAACCGGTTTTGGGCGTACCGGTAGGTACCGGTGTAACCTCTACTGGCGGAATAGCAATACCAACACCCACAGCGAAAATATTTGAATAGGCCGGGTTCTGCTGGAATTCATTGACCTTCACAAAACCGCGCGGGTTAACCAGATCCTCACCTGCCGCTGCGACAGCGTCCACACCTTTGAATGCGGGGATAAACATGGAATAACTGAACGGCAGTTCATGTTCTTTAATCACTTCGCCCTCACTGTTGTGCTCGGCGACAAACACCTTGCCCTCCTCGACCCGGGTGATCCTGGCATTGGTGATCCAGTTAATATGGTGCTGGCGCAGTTCGTGTTCCATCAGACCGTTTGAGTCGCCGACACCACCCAGCCCCAGATGACCGATATAAGGTTCCGAGGTGATAAAAGTCATCGGTACCTTGTCGCGGATTTTACGCTTGCGCAGATCGGTATCCATGATGAAGGCGAACTCATAGGCTGGACCGAAACAGGAGGCCATCTGCGCGGCACCAACCACGACCGGGCCAGGGTTATTGATGAAAGACTCCCACTTGCCGTATGCTTCTCTGGCGTGATCGATAGTACAAATCGAATTTGTAAAACCGTCCGGCCCCAGTCCTTCTACCTCGTCAAATGCCAGCTTGGGTCCTGTTGCGATAATCAGGTAATCATAATCAATGACCTGGTCATCGATCAGCTCGACCTGGTTATCCGCCGGTTTTATTTCCCTGGCGGCAACAGGAATAAAATCAATATTCTTTGCCTTCAGACAAGGCTCCAGTTTGAAAGTGGTGTCGTCTCCCTTACGCCAGCCTACGGCCACCCAGGGATTTGACGGAACAAAGTGAAACGTATCTGTATTGGATATTACGGTTACCTTGTGTTCCTTGCCCAGAGCCTCTCTCATTTCGTAGGCGGCGGGTAACCCACCGGTACTCGCTCCAATAATTACAACATGGGCCATTAGTTCGGTACTCCTTGATTTAAGTACATGATGCGTCGATCACAGTAACAATAACTCACATACATCATCCATGCCATCTGCCTTGACAAGTACAGTACAGCAACTCAAGACAGGCAACAAAGCATCCCGTCAGTAACGACGGAATGAACTATTGTCACCACCCTACACTTTACAGTATAAACAGGAAAATCAATCCGTACTGCACAGTGAGTGCTCCACGAAAGTTACAAAGTGTTTCAGGCACACAAAGTCAGAGCGGCACAAGTCACTCAAAATTCATGGAAAACCAGACACTCCACCAATGGCACAACCTATGCATTAAGGAAAAAATATAATAAGGAAAAACAAGCCAGGGGCCATCAATATAAAATACCACTACCGAGTTAAAGGGTATGTGAAGTCCCGGCGTATCACAGCGCATGTCGCAGGAGAGACGTTACCGTGAAAGCCAAAACAACCCGTCCGTTCAAACACCGTAAAACGCGCTCGACACCGCGTGGTCGCAGTGTCGAACCTGAAGCCCTGGCACAAGTGCAGGCTCTGCTGGGTGATACACCACGACGTCGTGACCTGCTCATCGAATATCTGCACAAAATCCAGGATGCATTTGGACACCTGTCCGCCACTCACCTGGTGGCACTGGCCCGGGAGACGGGGCTGTCACACACCGAGGTCTATGAAGTCGCCAGCTTCTACCATCACTTCGATGTCGTCAGGGAGTCGGACACGCCGCCGGCGTCACTGACGATCCGGGTGTGCGATTCGCTAACCTGCGAAATGTTTGGTGCGGATGAGCTGGTGGAACGTCTCAACAAAACACTCGGTAATGACGTACGTGTACAACGCGTACCCTGCGTAGGACGCTGCCACGGCGCGCCAGTGGCCGTCGTCGGCATGCACGCCATCGAAAATGCCGATGAAACCCGTGTAAAAACCTGTGTAGAAGCAAAAACCATCGGTGCCGTATCTGAACCCTATATCAACCTGGACACCTATCGTAGCGAAGGCGGCTACACACTGTACGAGTCACTGGTTGCCGGGGATGTCAGCGCAGAAACTATAATCAGCAAACTGGAGGACTCCGGCTTGCGTGGTCTGGGGGGCGCCGGTTTTCCGGCCGGCCGCAAATGGAACATTGTTCGTGGCATGAACGCACCGCGCCTTATGGCCGTCAATATCGATGAAGGGGAACCTGGCACCTTCAAGGACCGGTATTACCTGGAGCGAGATCCACATCGTTTTCTGGAAGGCGTATTAATCGCCGCCTGCGTGGTAGATGTCAGTGAAATCTATATCTACCTGCGTGACGAATACGCGGCGTGTCGCCAGACGTTACAACATGAACTGCGTGCCCTGCAGCAGGAAAACCACCTGGTCCACCCGCCCATTTACCTGCGCCGTGGCGCCGGTGCCTATATCTGTGGTGAAGAATCGGCCATGATCGAATCCATTGAAGGCAGACGTGGCATGCCACGTCTGCGCCCACCCTTTGTGGCCGAAGTCGGTCTGTTCGGACGTCCCACACTGGAACACAATATGGAAACCCTGTACTGGGTACGTGATATTGTGGAACAAGGTCCGGAATGGTTTACCTCACAGGGCCGCCATGGCCGCAAGGGGCTGCGCAGTTTCTCGGTGAGCGGACGTGTCAGGAAACCGGGGGTACATCTGGCACCGGCCGGCATCACCCTATGTGAACTGATTGAAGAGTACTGCGACGGCATGCTCGATGGCCATGTGTTCCGTGCTTATTTCCCAGGCGGCGCCTCGGGAGGCATCCTGCCAGCGTCCATGGGCGACATCCCGCTGGATTTCGATACGCTGAATAAATATGGCTGCTTTATCGGCTCTGCCGCCATTATAGTGCTGTCCGACAAGGATGATATAAAACGCGCCGCACTTAACGCCATGCGTTTCTTTGCTCACGAGTCCTGTGGCCAGTGCACGCCCTGCCGGGTCGGCACTGCCAAAGCCACTCAACTCATGCAGAAACCTCACTGGGACCTGCCACTGATGCAGGCACTTGCCCAAACCATGATGGATGCCTCCATCTGTGGTCTCGGGCAGGCCGCTCCTAATCCCATGCTCTGTGCCATAAAATATTTTCCCGAAGAATTTACGGATGACAACACATGTTGAAGACAGTCCGGTTCCACCTTAATGGCACCAGCCTGGAAGCACGCGCAGACGAAACTATCCTGCAGGCTGCACAACGTCACGGTGTAGAAATTCCTCACTTGTGTTACACAGACGGTCTGCGCGCTGATGGTAATTGCCGCGCCTGCATGGTCGAGATCGAAGGGGAACGTGTTCTGGCTGCGTCCTGTTGCCGACATCCCACCGAGAACATGCAGGTACACTCTGATAACCCGCGTGCCCGACACTCGCAACGTATGGTGCTGGAACTGTTGCAATCCGACATGCCGGAAACACCCTACACACGACACAATGAACTGGATATCTGGTCCCGGAAACTGGGGCTGGGCAAACCACGCTTCGACGCCCGTAAAGTAGTCACCGCAGACCTGTCGCACCCGGCCATTGCTGTCAACCTGGATGCCTGCATCCAGTGTACCCGCTGCCTGCGCGCTTGCCGCGAGGAACAGGTTAACGATGTTATTGGTTATGCTGCGCGTGGTGAAGCCACCCATATAATGTTCGACATCGACGATCCCATGGGAAAGAGCACCTGTGTGGCCTGCGGTGAATGTGTGCAAGCCTGCCCGACCGGTGCCCTGATGCCGGCCAACAATGTTGGAATGGAAGTACCGGACCGAAAAGTTGATTCCATTTGTCCGTATTGCGGTGTCGGCTGCCAGCTCACCTTCAACATCAAGGACAACCGCATTCTCACTGTCGAGGGACGCGATGGCCCCGCCAACCACAAGCGTTTATGCGTCAAGGGGCGTTACGGTTTTGACTATGTGCATCATCGCCAGCGTCTGACCAGACCGCTGATCCGCCGCGACGATGCACCCAAGACTGTATCACCGGATGTTGATCCAGCCGACTATGCCAGTATTTTCCGTGAAGCCAGCTGGGAAGAAGCACTGGAAAAGGCCGCCGGGGGTTTGCGCGATATTCGCGACCGGCTGGGTCACAAGACACTGGCAGGTTTCGGTTCCGCCAAGGGTTCAAACGAAGAAGCCTATTTATTCCAGAAGCTGGTGCGTACCGGTTTTGGCAGCAACAACGTCGATCACTGTACACGTCTGTGCCATGCATCCTCAGTGGTCGCACTACTGGAAATGATTGGTTCCGGTTCAGTATCCAACCCGGTGCAGGATGTCGCCGAGGCCGATGTCATCATTGTTATCGGTGCCAACTCGACCGAGAACCACCCGGTGGCGGCAACTTTTATGAAAAATGCCGTAAAAAACGGCAAGACACTGATTGTCATGGACCCACGACGTAACAACCTGGCACGCCATGCCCGCTACGTCCTGCAGTTCAAGCCGGATACCGATGTCGCCATGCTGAATGGCATTATGCATTCCGTGATTGACCAGGGGCTGATCGATGAAGACTTCATCGCCCGACGAACGGAAGGTTATGAAGCCCTCAAGGCACACCTGGAACACTTCAGCCCTGAATCGGTAGCACCCCTGTGTGGTATTTCTGCCGACATACTAAAAACAGTGGCACGCGTTTATGCCAGTGCAAAATCATCCATCATCCTGTGGGGTATGGGTGTCTCACAGCACTCGCATGGTACCGACAACGCACGTGCGCTGATTTCACTGGCACTGATCAGTGGCCAGATCGGACGCCCCGGTACCGGGCTTCATCCGCTCCGCGGTCAGAATAATGTGCAGGGTGCATCTGATGTCGGCCTTATCCCCATGGTATATCCCGATTACCAACGCGTCGATAACGAGGAAATCCGCAAGCGTTTCGAAGCACTGTGGGGCACCAAACTGGATCCGGAGCCTGGACTCACGGTCGTCGAAATCATGCATGCTGTACTGGATAATAAAATCCACGGCATGTATATCATGGGTGAAAACCCGGCTATGTCGGACCCCAACCTGAACCATGCCCGCAAGGCCCTGGCGCATCTCGACCACCTGGTCGTGCAGGATATCTTCCTCACCGAAACGGCCTTTTATGCTGACGTGGTGCTGCCGGCATCCGCCTTTGCAGAAAAAACCGGCACCTTTATCAATACCGACAGACGTGTACAGCTCGGCCGCCAGGCCATCGATCCACCGGGTGAAGCAAGACAGGACCTGTGGATCATCCAGCAACTGGCAACCCGCTTAGGCTGCAACTGGAACTACGAAGGTCCGGAGCCGGTATTCGAGGAAATGCGCAAGGCCATGCCGAGTATTGCCGGCATCAGCTGGCAGCGACTGGAGCAGCAGGGTTCAGTCACCTATCCCTGTAAAACGGAAAGTGACCCGGGGCAACCGGTTATTTTCATCAAGGATTTCCCGACCGCCAGCGGCCGGGCAAAATTGGCTGTTTCGCCCTACAAACACGCGCAGGAAATGCCCGACAGTGAATTCCCGTATGTGCTGATCACCGGCCGTCAGCTGGAACACTGGCACACCGGCGCCATGACACGACGTACCCGGGTGCTCGATATTCTGGAACCCTCACCGGTCGCCAGCCTGCACCCGGATACCCTGCGCTCACTGCGCATACAACCCGGTGACCCGATTATCCTGTCATCGAGGCGCGGAAGCGTTGAAGTAACGGCACGCGCGGATGATGCCATGCAACCCGGACAGGTTTTCCTGCCCTTCTGTTACCACGAAGCCGCCGCCAACCTGCTCACCAATGAAGCACTGGACCCCGATGCCAAAATCCCGGAATTCAAATATTGTGCTGTTCAGGTCTCGGCCATCTCGTCACCAGACGCCCAATGACGCGGAGAAAAACCATGCTGGATACCGTTAAACCGATCTTTGATGTACAGAGTAGCGAAGATACCCGCCACATAGCCATTAACCGGGTTGGCATCAAGAATATCCGTCACCCGGTTCGCGTAAAGGACCGTAGCCAGCACGAGCAACACACCGTTGCCTGCTTCAATATGTACGTAAACCTGCCACACCATTTCAAGGGCACACACATGTCACGTTTTGTGGATATTCTTAACCACCACGAACGGGAACTGTCGGTGGAATCCTTCAAACAGATGCTGCCTGAAATGACCGGAATGCTGGAAGCCGAGTCAGGCTATATCGAAATGCACTTCCCCTACTTCGTTAATAAAAGTGCACCGGTTACGGGTGTACAAAGCCTGCTTGATTACGAGGTCACCTTCATCGGTGAAATCAACGGTGATGACACCACCATCACAGTGAAAGTAAAGGTACCCGTAACCAGTCTGTGCCCCTGTTCCAGAAAGATATCGGACTACGGTGCACATAACCAGCGTTCACACGTCACCGTAGCCGCCGTGATCAAGGACTTTATCTGGATTGAGGATCTGATCGATATTATCGAATCCGAAGCATCCTGCGAGCTGTATGGCCTGCTCAAACGGCCGGATGAAAAATACGTTACCGAGCGTGCCTATAACAATCCCAAGTTTGTCGAAGACATGGTGCGTGATGTGGCAGCACGTCTGAATGCAGAACCGCGGATTGTGGATTATGTGGTCGAGTCAGAAAACTTCGAGTCCATCCACAACCACTCCGCCTACGCCATGGTCACGCCTGAACGAACAGATTAAGCAACACCTCCGGAAAAATGTTCCGAAAAAGTTACTACAGTGTTCACGTATTGATACAACGACACACGTTTATAGCAGGTTGTCACAGGCACAAGCTTGATTTGACGCATTTACCCGTATGGCACGGTTGTTGCCATATAGACAACAACGAACCTTCCCCCAACCGACTGAGTGCTGGTGAAACGGCATGCCGATAATGTTCGTGCCATCGAAGCATTATCAACTCCTCCTACAGTCTGGCAGGTTCGTTTTAAGCCCGCCATCCCCCCCCTTTGGCGGGCTTCTTTTTTTCTGAAAGTATTTTTTCAGTATGCGTTCAGTCATTAATAATAACGGTCCTGCACTGGCTGTGACTGTTACAGTTCTGTCACACACTGAACGAAAGCAAAGACAGTGACACACCCTGACACTGCGCAACTGAAATGAATAACAGGCAACGCCTGCCTGGTTGGAAACATTTAAACCCTCAATAAAAAAACGCCTGACAAACAGTAAGTTATTCGTAATTTTGAATGTATCCAGATGCATTCGTCATACCTTCCTGCACGCAAGTTACCAAATGGCATGAAATATGCCCGTATTACCTCGTACTGAAAAATGCATCAGTGGATAACAAATTCTGATTGCAATTGCATGAGTTTAGATTGTTACGACCCTACTCCTGCAATCAAAGTCACCAGAGGAGAAAACACATGTCACAACAAGCGTTAAAAACGGCACTGACAACAACCATCGCTGCCATTCAGAACAACCCGGCGGGTGCCAACCTCGTATTCAAAGCTGACACACGGCTTGAAGAAGGCGTCCGTTGCAGTGGGAAAGTGCGAAATTTTGATCCTATCGGTATCGATGAACCACCGGAACTCGGCGGTACAGATACCGCCATGAATCCCGTTGAACTGGTGCTTGTTGCGTTAGGCACCTGCCAGGAAATCATGTACGCCGCCTACGCTGCTGTCATGGATATCGAGCTGGAAAGTGTTGAAGTCGAAGTAAAGGGTTACCTGGACTTGCACGGTCTGTTCGCCCTGGCCGAGGTCGCTGCCGGTTACAAAAACATCCGCTTTGAAACCAACATAAAAAGCCCGGCAGACCCGGAGCAAATCCGCAAGCTGGTTGAAACTGTCGAATCACACTGCCCGGTACTGGACACCATTTCCCGTGCCATTGAAGTCACCGGGGAATCCTACCATAACGGCGCTGCAATCCATGAAATGAGCCGGTCCGCGACAGCCTAGAACGTTAGCGCACCTACATTTGCTACGTGGCACACGGAGGTGTCGTATTTCCAACCATCATGGGAGTACCACATGTTCAAATTCAAGATTCGACCATCAACTGCTGCTATTGCCATATCGTTATGTCTCATCGGGACAGACGCTTTTGCCATAAACGGGCTGTTATTTTATGGCCTTGGTGCACGTAACCGTGCTATGGGCGGTGCAGGCGCTGCAGCAGCACTCGATACATCCACCATACTCATTAACCCGGCAGGACTCAGTGACATCGGCACAAGTGCAGATCTGGGTGTACATGCCCTGCGCGCCCAACGTGACCTTGATACCAGCGATGCCGTCAATGGTGCTGTCGTCAATAAAGCAGCCGGTAAACAGAAAAGCAAACAGGAAATTTATCTCACCCCGTTCAGTGGCATTTCCTACAAACCCGAGAACTCAAAATGGGCTTTTGGCGGAATTATTGCCGGGGTTGCCGGTGAAGGTGCAAAATACAGGAACAGTCGTACTGTACCCGGTCAGGCGGGTGGCTATGACACCAGCAGTTTTTTGTTCATCATAAAAGGCATCCCCGCCGTGTCTTATGATGTGAATGACAAGCTGACCGTTGGTGCTGCATTACACATTAATATCGCCATGTTTTCCACGGACCTTGCGACTGCAACTCTGGCGCAGACAGCAGGAGACGGGAAACTGGAAATTGCCTACGGTTATGGTGCACAGGTAGGTGCAACCTACGACATCAACAGTACATGGTCTGTGGGCGGCTCGTATACCACCCGGCAGATTTTCGAAAACTTCGGTGATTATAAAGACCTGATCCCCAATTTTCGCCTGCCACCCGAAATGCGCCTGGGTTTTGCTTACCACGCGACCGACAAACTGTTGTTGACCACGGACTATAAATGGATCGGCTGGGAGGAAATTGAGCTTTTCGGTAATAAACCTACCGAAGGTGGATTCGGCTGGCGTGACCAGAATACGTTTGGCATTGGTCTTCAGTACACTGCCAACAGCAAATGGATTGGCCGTGCCGGCTATAATTACGGGAAATCTCCCATCCGGCAAGACAGTGCTTTTGCGAATGCCCTGGTTCCGACCGTGTATGAAAAACACCTGTCCCTGGGAGGTGAATATCGTCTGAACAAGAATAATTCTATCGCGCTGAGTGTCGTTCGCACCTTCCCGAACTCCGTAAAAGATAATGGCAGTGGTGATTTATTCAGCCAGCTCGGACAGGGAACCGAAATATCATATGAAGGCTGGGATGCCGACGTCCAGTGGACGGTTAACTTCTAGAAATTCGAGCCAGGTATACCGGGACTCGTCAGAGGCTGGACTTCACCGTCCAGCCTCTTTTTCTTTCCCCCTTTTTAGCCGCCAGACTGCCCACCCTCTGTCACCCGTGTTATAACTGTATCAACGCTGTTGAGGGCACTGGTTTGACTCTGGAAAAAGACAGCATCCGGCTATTGCAGGATGCCCTTGAAAAACTTGATCACGGTTTCGACCCCTTACCGGACTTCCAGCCACAAGTGGACAACGAAGCACTCCGCGCAGTACTGGATCGTGTTGTCGAGCAACTGGGGGACAACCTCCCCTACCCCCATCCACTTTATGCCGGTCAGATGATGAAACCGCCACACCCGGTAGCACGACTGGCCTACAGCCTGGCACTGTGGATTAACCCGAACAATCATGCCCTGGATGGCGGGCGTGCCAGTTCGGCCATGGAAAAGGAAGCCGTCGCTGAAATTGCAACCATGTTCGGCTGGCCCACCCATCTCGGCCACCTGTGCAGTGGTGGCACCATCGCCAACCTGGAAGCTCTGTGGGTAGCAGGCCGCCTGCACCCCGGGAAAAAAACACTGGCATCAAGCCAGGCACATTATACCCACGCTCGTATCAGTGAAGTGCTGGGTAACGTGTTTTGTGAAATTGAATCAGACGCACAGGGCAAAATGTCTATCGATGCCCTGTGGCAGCAACTTGACCAGGGCGATGTGGGTACCGTCGTAGTCACACTGGGCACTACCGGCACCGGTTCACTGGACCCTCTCCCGGCTATTATCGACCTCAAAGATCAATATCATTTCAGGATACATGTCGACGCCGCCTATGGCGGTTATTTTACACTGGTCGATACACTGGATACTGAAACACGCATTATTTTTGATGCTATCCAGGATGCCGACTCCGTGGTGGTCGACCCGCACAAGCATGGCTTGCAACCCTATGGCTGTGGCTGCATTCTGTTCCGCGACCCCGCTGTCAGCACTATCTATCAGCATGAATCACCCTATACCTATTTCACCTCCGATGAATTGCACCTGGGTGAAATCGGCCTCGAATGTTCACGACCGGGTGCATCAGCAGTCGCACTATGGGCAACCCAGCAATTACTGCCTCTGCAACGCGGTGGTGATTTCTCCCACGATCTTGAAAAATCTCTGGCCGCAGCACAAACGCTCTACCAGCACCTGTATAACGATGACCGCTTCCTGACCGTGCAAAAACCCGAACTCGATATCGTGGTGTGGGGGGTACGTGCGCAGCGCGCCAGTGAGATCTCACAGCACACCCGTGACCTGTTCAACCGCGCTGCCAAAGCAGACCTGCACCTGGCACTGCTTGAACTGCCCTCCAGGCAGTTGTCGGCACACTGGCCCGGTGTGGATTTTGATGTCGACAACGTTACCTGCCTGCGCTCCTGCCTGATAAAACCTGAACACCTGGACTGGTGCAATACCATCTGGAAAATACTGGATGAAGTGAGTGGGCCACACCCGCTGTAGCATTGTCCTGCCAGCCGCACAGTCTGTGCTGAATTCGAGACGCTTTTTACCCCATCAACGTATCCCTGTGCCAACCCTGTCCTTGTATACACTTACACAACTACCAGGTCGTTCTGCTGGTACAGATCTTGCCATTCCTTAACCAGAAGAACTTCCGTTTGTTGTCAACGAGCTGTTTTATGGCAAAAAAGATCATCATTATCGGTGCAGGTCCGGCCGGATATGTGGCTGCCCTGCACGCTAGTGCCGAAGGAGCGCAGGTCACGCTGATAGGCACACAGGACACCGGTGGTACCTGTCTGAAACGTGGCTGTATCCCGACCAAAACCCTGATTTCCAGTTGCGAACTACTGGACAATATTCACCGGGCAAAGCAGTTTGGCATCAAACTGGATGGTACGGCATCACCCGACTGGGTGGGTCTGCGTCAACGCATCGAGAAAGTAGTCAGCACTATGGTGGCGGGTGTCAATGGCCTGCTGACACAACGCAGTGTCGAACAAGTGACCGGTCATGCACGTTTTGTTGATCCCCACACGGTGGAAGTCGATGCCGGACAAAGGTTCAGTGCCGACGCCATCCTGATCTGCACCGGTTCCCGGCCCATGAAGCCTGCCATGTTCCCCTTTGACGGACAACGCGTTGCTACCAGCGACGATGCCCTGCAATGGGAAACCCTGCCACAATCACTGGTGATTGTGGGTGGCGGTGTCATTGCCTGTGAATTCGCCTTTATCTTCCGTTCTCTCGGTGTGGAAGTCAGCGTCATCGAAGCCACTGACCGGCCACTGCCAACTGAAGACCGCACTATCTCCACATTAATCAGCAGGGAAATGCGCAAGCGGCGGATCAAGTTCATCCCTTCCAGCATGGTGGAACAGCTCGACGTTGATGAAAACAACATATCCTGCCTGCAGAACAATACGCTCCTGGTCACGGCCGAACGCGCCCTGATTGCAATTGGCCGTATTCCCGTCTCCGACAAGCTCGGGCTGGATACGGTAGATGTGCTTACCGGCTCACGAGGTGAAATACCGGTCGACCGGTTTATGCAAACCACTACACCCTCTATTTATGCTGCCGGTGATGTTACCGGCCAATTGATGCTGGCACATGCCGCATCAGCACAAGGACGTCTGGCGATAGATCATATCCTCGGGAAAGACCCGCAACCGCTGGTGATGGAAAACATTCCACGCGTCACCTTCACACACCCGGAAGTCGCCAGTGTCGGAATCACTGAGCAGGTGGCACAGGCACGTGACATCAATATCCGTTGCGGCAGTTTCGACCTGCGTGCCCTCGGCAAAGCACACGCCATGGGTGAGCTGGCCGGCACAGTCAAAGTAGTTGCAGATGCTCATACCAGGCGCCTGCTCGGCGTCCATATGGCTGGCGCACACAGCGCAGAAATGATTCATGAAGCAGCTGTCCTGATGAATCGTAATGGCACAGTCGAGGATATCTGCAATACCATCCATGCCCACCCGACACTTTCTGAAGCCGTCATGGAGGCGGCAGAAGCCACCTTTGGCTTCGCCATACATAAAGCTCTGCCAAAAACACAACACGGAGAAACCACACCATGAATACATCTGAAACGTGTCACTGTCTGTTTAATGAAGCTCACCTGTGGTGTCGCTGTGAAGGTGAAGATACTGTTGTTATCGGTGTCAGTGCCTACGCCCAGGACAGCCTGGGGGAAATCGCCTACATTGAACTACCGGATGTTGGCACTTCCGTCACCCAGGGTGAAACGCTGGGTGTGATTGAATCCATCAAGGTAGTCAATGAATTAATATCACCTGTCAGTGGTGTCGTGATCGAAATCAATGACAAATTGTCAGGCGATCCCACAGCGGTGAATGACGCACCCTATGGTGATGGCTGGATGCTGCGTATTCGTCTGGAATCCGAAGACCAGCTCAAAGCATTGATGGACGTTACTAAATACCAGGAATATATTGCCTGAATGTCAGACGTAACAGTTATGCATAAACGGGATAAATGCTCATGCTGGAATATATATTTTTCCACAAGCTGTCACTGGATCAGTTTATAGAGCAGCTGGAACAACGCTCGATCCCCTGTGAAGTCAGAGACGATGAAATGGGACTGGTTGCAGCCGTGGCTGATGACCTCGACGAGGCGCTCATTGAACAGGTCGATGAAATCTACGAAGCCCTGATGGACACCACAAGAAAGTTGTTCGATGACAATGAGAAAGCCAATGAAATACACGGCGCTGCTATCGGAATTACGCTCAAGAACGGCAACAACGTCGATGTACTGGTCAGTCCCGAGCTTTTAAACCGGGTATTGACTGTCATCAGTTATGAGGAACTGAATGAGCTGGTTGAAGCGATTGTTGAGGGTGTCGAGAACCCCGATCACCGGCCATTCTGTCAGCGCTAGTCAATACCGATGACAAATGACAGGTAAAGTCATTTGTCATCGGCTCCCTGATACTGTCTTTGATCAATAACCCGCAGCCTTCTGCTCTTCCGATGTTGCCTCAATATTGCGAGAGGTAAAGAAGTTATAGGCAAGAATGACCAGCGAAAGACCAAGAATCAGGCCGAAGATCAGAATAAGATTTCCCCATAACATCCAGCCTTCCTGATTCCACGCGGCAAACCGGCGAGGCATGCCATCCGCACCACCTGCCAGCATCGCCCACCCTGCACCGAGGCCACCGATCATGTAGAGGACAACAAACTTGTTTCCCAATGATCGGTCAAGCTTTCGACCCGTAATGACGGGATAGTGATGATAGAGGACACCCAGCCACAATAACGATATCGCGATCAAAACGTTCATGGTATGTCCGCTTTGCCACATCGTACCGTGCAACTGGAAGGTCCAGGCGATGTTCGAGGTAATAATTGCACTGGTGCCATCAAAGATGTAGAGAATAAACCCTGCAAACAAGGCTATTACACCCGGTTCCGGTCTTACGCCGTGTTGCCAGACAGTCGCCAGGATGGTGAAAATACTCAACGCTGCACCTACACCCGTCGCCCAGCTCATCAGATTCCCGTGATAGGCCAGCGCTGCAGGCAGCGCAGGGAATGTGGTGTAAAAGTGATGGAAGAACGACGTGAACGAAGTCAGAAGCAAAATCCACAACGCCAGGTTGGCAAGACGGTCGCTGTAGAGCTTTCGGGTACCGTCAGCGAGGTATAACGGAAGTGTGCCATATATGGCACTGATCACCATAATCGCCATGGCTTCCATGAGATTATGCGCCCAGATAAAGAATGCAAACTGGAACACTGCAGGTTCAGTCGCCCACGAGACAAGCTCCATCGGCAGAACACCATACAATACAAGCATTACAATGGTCGACACGATCATGATGGGTGTTCCCATGACCAGCAGTATTAATACCGCCATGACCATTCCCACCATACCCGGGTCAGTAATGTCACGCTTTGAGAGCACAAGATCTTCCCGAACCTCGCCCAGGAATGTCATGCTGAGAATCTTTAGCGGGTAAAACACGATAACGGAAGCCAAGATGAGATAGATGCCCGTGAATCCCAGCTGGACCGCCCACATACTCCACTGTCCGTTCGCCACCCCGACAAGCGGGAGCGGATACATAATGGCATAACTGACCTTCAACCCGCCCACAACGACCGCTATTGTCAACAGCAGCGCGCCGATATTCAGACACCAGTATATCAACTGGGTAAGAATACCTGTCGCCGGTTTTCCAAGACAACTACCTGCCCTGTGCAGACTCATACCGACCATGAGCTGAAACAGGAACGGGAATGAAAGCGCGGCACCGTGCAAAGTGAGCGCACTGTAAAATATATTGGTATCGAGCTGAAATATCTGGGTTGCGGGCATCAACACACCCAGCAGACCCGCAATGAGGAGCCATACAAAGGAGGTCAGGACCATCAGGCCTGGCCACGAATTAACTTCCTCAAGCCCGGTACTCTTGTCGATGTTGAACATTCGACCGAAAATCGGGAAGTTCTGGATGACTGCAACCGTATTCATAGACTAACTCCTGTTCCGGGAAACGTCATTAACTGGCACTCGCCGTGCTCGCTGTGACAATTAACTCGTCCTGCATTGTGTGGTGGGCTATTCCGCAGTACTCAAGACAACGAACCTTGTATTTACCTGGTTCGGTAAAGGTGTAAACAATCGAGGTAGCCTTATCGAGTCCGGGTATAAGCATTGTGGTAAAAATCAGTCTGCCATCGGGATGGTAAACTGCAAATCCATGCACCGTATCGCTACTCTTTATTGAGAATCGTACTGACTGTCCCACTTCAAATTCCCGATCCGAAATATCAAAGGCCCAGGAGCTTGCTGTCACCTTCACTTGCTCCAGGCTTTTCTCGTCAGCTTCCGCCGCCTGTACGGTCGGCATGTACTTGATACTGGCAACGTTCAGTACTACGAATACCCCTATCACAAGCAGTACCCACACACCCTCCAGTCGGGCCAGAGAACGATGTCCCATGTTGGACGGTACCGGCTCTGTACCTGTAAAAGATTTTCGGAACACCACGTACAGGAAAATTGTTACGAAGGGAATTTCGATGAAGAGCAATGTGGTAAATGCCCCCCAGCCATTCTGGTACATAAAATCAAGCATTTTCAGTCACTCCCTTTCTTTCAGATCATTTGCAGAAACAGCATCACCGGATGAACCTGCAAAGCGGATTCGGTTCAAAACTCGTACTAGGCACAGCAACTTCTGCGCCAAGAGTTTTTATGTGTTCGGGTTATCGTTGGACACACAGCAAACCAGCCATTAATTGCCTGTAAATCCTTCAGTCACATAATCATCCGGCGACGACCAGACTTTATAAATAATATATGTACAAATAGGGAGTTACGGAGTTCTTGTGCGCGAGCAGCTACGACCGGTCGCATTACACGGTGTGAACATTTCTCATGACACTGTCAGATACTGTCAGCCTGGTGCATGAGAACCACTACAACACAGCACTTGAACGGGCTGAAGACAGCATTCAAAACTTGATACAGCCTGTTCCAATTCTGTTCCAGAACCGCAACACCGACAGGGCGCGCAAACAGACAGATAGTGGAACTTCCGTGAGCTGACAACCCGAAGGCGCTTCAGAAGAATTGGTATGTAATATGCTATTTAAAGAATCAGGCACTTCGATCGGGAGAAAATGCAGCATGAATTCACGCCTTATTGGATGCGAAAAGTCACTTTCCATCCAACGACGGGAGACAACAAACTCCCGCAGTCTGTATGCGCAAATTTCCGACCTGTTCAAGCTGCGCATTGGCTTTGTCATGA
>CAZVBD010000007.1:0-2684 GCA_964625255.1 uncultured Thiohalobacter sp.
CGGGATACGTCCTGCTTGTCTTCTTCCGACAGCTCGTCCATCCCCAGGATAGCGATGATGTCGCGCAGTTCCTTGTAGCGCTGCAAAGTCCCCTGCACGGCGCGGGCCACGTCGTAGTGCTCGTTACCCACGACCAGCGGATCGAGCTGGCGTGAGGTGGAATCGAGGGGATCAACCGCCGGGTAGATACCCAGCTCGGCGACCTGACGTGATAACACCAGTGTGGCATCCAGGTGCGCAAAGGTCGTGGCGGGTGAGGGATCGGTCAAATCATCCGCCGGTACGTACACGGCCTGGAAGGAAGTGATGGAACCGGTCTTGGTTGAGGTAATGCGTTCCTGAAGTACGCCCATTTCCTCAGCCAGTGTCGGCTGATAGCCCACCGCAGAGGGCATACGCCCGAGCAGTGCAGACACTTCGGTGCCGGCCAGGGTGTATCGATAGATGTTATCGATAAACATCAGTACGTCACGGCCTTCATCACGGAAATTTTCTGCAATGGTCAGCCCGGTCAGCGCCACACGCAGGCGGTTGCCCGGTGGCTCGTTCATCTGGCCATACACCAGTGCGACCTTGTCGAGAACGCCGCCTTCCTGCATTTCGTAGTAAAAGTCGTTACCTTCACGGGTACGTTCACCAACACCGGCAAATACCGAGAAGCCCGAGTGCTCGACGGCGATGTTACGAATCAATTCCATCAGGGTCACGGTCTTGCCCACACCAGCGCCGCCGAACAGGCCGATCTTGCCGCCCTTGGCGATCGGCATGATCAGATCGATCACCTTGATACCGGTTTCCAGAATATCAACACTGGCGGCCTGTTCTTCATAACTCGGCGGGCTACGATGGATAGGCATGAGCTTGTCGTACTTGACCGGCCCTGCCTCATCAATCGGATTTCCGAGTACGTCCATGACGCGCCCCAGCGTGCCCTGGCCTACTGGAATGGAGATCGGGGCGCCTGTGTTGCTGACTTCGATGCCTCGTTTGACGCCATCGGTGGTACCCATGGCAATGGTACGTACCACGCCATCGCCCAGCTGTCCCTGAACTTCCAGGGTCAGTCCAACGGAATCGACCATCAGTGCATCATAGACTTTGGGCACAGCATCACGCGGGAATTCCACGTCAACCACAGCACCGATAATTTCAACAATATTTCCGGAACTCATTGATTAAGTCCTCTGTAAAGTAAATTCTGTAAACCTGGACTATACGGCCGCGGCACCCGCCACGATTTCCGACAGTTCCTGGGTAATGGCTGCCTGGCGTGCTTTGTTGTAGACCAGCTGCAGACCGTCGATCAGTTCGCCGGCATTGTCGGAGGCCGCCTTCATGGCGACCATACGTGCCGCCATTTCGCAGGCGATATTTTCCACCACGCCCTGGTAGACCAGCGATTCAATGTAGCGCATCAGTAACTGATCCATGACCTTGTGAGCGTCAGGCTCATAGATGTAGTCCCAGTAATGCTTCAGTTCTTCATCTTTGTCATCACCGACAACCGGCAGCAACTGCTCGACCTGGGGTGACTGGGTCATGGTATTCACAAATTCATTGTTGGCCAGATACAGGCGATCAATCTTGCCTTCGTCATAGGCGTCCAGCATAACTTTCACCGACCCGATGAGCGTTTCAATACCGGGAGAATCACCAAGCTGGGAGTTCTCGGACAACACGTTGCCACCGAGGCGCTTGAAGAAACCCATCGCCTTGCCACCGATAACGGCCAGGTCAATTTCAAGATTCTGGCCTTTCCATTCCGTCATGGAACGCACGGCCTTCTTGAACAGGTTGATATTCAGACCACCACACAGACCCCGGTCCGATGAAATAACAATCAGTCCAACCCGTTTTGTTTCCCGCGCAATCAGGTAGGGGTGCCTGTACTCCGGGTGAGCTCTGCCCAGGTGTGCCACCACATTCCGCATTTTTGCCGCATACGGCCGGGACGCGCGCATGCGTTCCTGTGCCCTGCGCATCTTGCTCGCCGCGACCATTTCCATGGCCTTGGTGATCTTCTGCGTATTCTGGATACTCTTGATCTGGGTGCGTATTTCTTTCGCGCCAGCCATAACCTGATTCCCGCGTTAGTTAGTAAGCGCCGTTGGCGACAAAGTCTTCGATAATGCTGCGCAGTTTGGCCGCGACTTCATCGTTATAGTCCGGGTTAGCGTTGATAGCATCCATATCGGCACCAAAGCTGGACTTGAAGTGCGCCAGCAGCGCTGCCTCGAAGGCCACCACTTTTTTCACATCAACATCGTCCAGGAAACCTTCGTTGGCGGCATATAATGAAAGCGCCATTTCGGCAATGGACAGCGGTGCGTATTGGGCCTGCTTCATCAACTCGGTGACGCGCTGACCGCGTTCCAGCTGCTTGCGTGTCGCCTCATCAAGATCAGACGCAAACTGTGCAAATGCCGCCAGCTCACGATACTGCGCCAGCGCCAGCCGAATACCACCGCCGAGTTTCTTGATGATGGTGGTCTGCGCCGCACCACCAACTCGCGATACCGACAGACCGGCATTAATCGCCGGCCGGATACCGGCGTTGAACAGATCGGACTCCAGGAAGATCTGGCCATCCGTGATGGAGATAACGTTGGTCGGAACAAAGGCCGACACATCACCCGCCTGGGTTTCGATAATCGGCAATGCCGTCAGTGAACCTGTTTTGCCTT
>CAZVBD010000007.1:2784-13529 GCA_964625255.1 uncultured Thiohalobacter sp.
TCACCCGCCTGGGTTTCGATAATCGGCAATGCCGTCAGTGAACCTGTTTTGCCTTTAACTTCACCGTTGGTGAATTTCTCGACATAATTGGCATTGACACGTGCAGCGCGTTCCAGCAAACGGGAGTGCAGGTAGAACACATCACCCGGATAGGCTTCACGACCCGGCGGACGACGCAACAGCAGGGAAACCTGGCGATAAGCCCAGGCCTGCTTGGTCAGGTCATCATAGATAATCAGTGCATCTTCACCGCGATCACGGAAGTACTCACCCATGGCACAACCGGCGTAGGGTGCGATGTATTGCATGGCGGCCGATTCAGAAGCGCCGGCAGAAACCACAATGGTGTGATCCATCGCGCCGTGTTCTTCCAGTTTGCGCACTACGGAGGCCACCGAAGAGTTCTTCTGGCCGATGGCGACGTAGATACAGGTAACACCCGTACCCTTCTGATTGATAATGGCATCAATCGCAACGGCCGTCTTGCCGGTCTGGCGGTCACCGATAATCAACTCGCGCTGACCACGACCCACCGGCACCATGGCATCGATCGCCTTAAGCCCGGTCTGAACCGGTTCATCGACCGACTTGCGTTCGATAACGCCCGGTGCGATCTTTTCGATAGGTGATGTGAACTCTGATTCAATCGGTCCCTTGCCATCAATGGCGGTACCCAGTGAGTCAACCACGCGTCCCAGCAGGGTCGGACCGACCGGCACTTCCAGAATACGCCCGGTACACTTGACCTTGTCACCTTCGGACACCGACTTGTAGTCGCCGAGGATAACGGCGCCGACCGAGTCGCGTTCGAGGTTCAGCGCCATGCCGAACAGGTTATTGCCAAAATCGATCATCTCGCCCTGCATAACATCAGCAAGACCGTGAATACGGCAGATACCGTCAGTCAGACTGACGATGGTGCCTTCACTGCGCGCTTCAGAGGTGGCTTCAAAACCCTCGATACGCTTTTTGATCAGATCACTAATTTCGGATGGATTCAGTTGCATTACTTTACGTCCTCTACTTAGTGAACCAAAGCGTTGGAAAGCTGCCGCAGATGCTCTACAGCCGACCCGTCAATCACCAGGTCGCCTGCGCGGATCACTGCACCACCCACCAGGTCTTCGTTCACGGAACAATTCAGTTGTACGTCGCGGCCAAGGCGCTGTTTCAGCGCACCGGCGATGGCAGATTTCTGTTCTTCGCTGAGCGGCTGTGCCGACAGGACTTCGGCTTTCACCGTCCCTTCTGCATCATCGCGGAACTGTCGAAACAGCACGTCGATCATCGGTAGCTGGTCGAGACGACCATTTTCCGCCAGCATCTTCAGCAAATTGACAGCACCTTCGCCGATGTCGTCACCACAGGCACGGATCATCAGATTAGCCGCATCGTCACGGGTCAGTCGCGGGTTATCGAGCAGGCTGCGCATCGTCTCGTTACTTGCCACAGCCGCCATCAGTGCCAGCTGGTCTGACCATTGCGCCAGTTCACCCTTGCTGTTGGCAAGCTCAAACACCGCCCGCGCATACGGCCGGGCCAGCGCGGCTTCGCCGCCGATAACTTCAACGTTTTCAGTTGTGGAATCTGTCATCGCGTTTGCCTAGATCCGGGCGACCAGATCTTTGATCAGGTCATCGTTGGCCGTGGCATCCAGCTCGCGTTTGAGGATACGTCCGGCACCGGCAGTTGCGATTTCAACCACCTGACCACGCAGTGCCTCACGGGCACGGTTCACTTCCTGATCAATCTCGGCCTGTGCGGCGGCCTTCAGACGCTCACCTTCCTCGATGGCATCGGTCTTCGCCTCTTCGACGATTTCAGCCGCACGTTTCTCGCCACGACTGATGATCTCGGTAGCCTGTTGCTTGGCTTCGTGCAGGACTTCAGCCGCTTTTTTCTGCGCCAGGGCCTGTTCGTGTTTACCCCGATCAGCCGCTGCCAGTCCTTCAGCAATCTTTTCCTTGCGCTCGGTCATCGCCGCGATAATCGGCGGCCATACAAACTTCATGCAGAACCACACGAACACGAAGAACGTGATCGTCTGACCCCATAAGGTGAGATTAATATTCATACGCCAGGCCTGTCTTGAGCGTTAAAAAGGAAACCGGATCAGACGGCGACAGCGAAGATCACATAGAAGGCCACACCTACAGCGATCATCGGAACCGCGTCGGTCAAACCCATCATCAGGAAGAACTGGCCGCGCAATGTCGGGATCAATTCTGGCTGACGGGCAGCACCTTCGAGGAAACGACCACCCAGGATGCCGATACCGATGGCGGCACCCAGCGCACCCAGGCCCATCATGATGGCGCCTGCGATATAAAGCATTGCGGTTACTTCAGTCATTGTTCTCTCCTAGATAAAAAATTGATATTGCTTTCAGAAATCAGAAACTCGTTGTGCAGCTAGTGCTCTTCGCCCGTCTGGTAGGCCATATCCATATAGACGATCGTCAGCATCATGAAAATATAGGCCTGCAGGGTAATGATCAGGATATGGAAGATAGCCCAGCCCAGTTGCAGGAAACCACCAAACAGGCCAATCGCCCAGCCACCACCATACATCAGCGCAATCAGGATAAAGATCATTTCACCCGCAAACATGTTGCCGTACAAACGCAGTGACAGTGACAGCGGCTTTGATAACAGCGAAACAAATTCGAGCAAAAAATTAATCGGGATAAAGAACAGCATCAGCACTTTGTTATCGGACTGGAAGGGATGCATGGTCAGCTCGGCGAGAAAACCGCCCGGCCCCTTGATTTTGATGCTGTAGAAAATCATCAGCATGAAAACGGCGATCGCCATACCGAAGGTTGCGTTTGGATCGGTAGAGGGCACCACTCTCATATAGTGTATGCCACTGAGCGTCGAGATAAAGGGAATCCAGTCAACCGGGATGAGATCCATCAAGTTGATCAGGAACACCCAGACAAAGATGGTCAGCGCCATCGGGGCGACCATTTTATTACGCCCGGTAAAACCACTGCGTACCGTGTCATCGACAAACTCGACGATCATTTCAACAAAATTCTGGCCGCTACCCGGTACGCCGGCAACAGCTTTTACCGCCACCTTGCGGAACAGCCACAGAAACAGAATACCCAGTGACAGTGACCAGAACATGGTATCCAGGTGGATTGCCATGAAACCCATCGCCTTGGCCTCGGCCGCATTGTGGGCGATACCCCAGTGACCGGCGTGTTCATGACCTTCCGGAAATTTGCCATAGGTCAGGTTACTGAGGTGGTGCTTGATGTATTCCGCTGAGGTTTGAGGTCCTGCCGCCATGGACTTACTTCTGCCTTAACTGTTGGTTTCCAAAAATAACCAGTGCCAGTTGACCGGCGATGAAACCGGACAATATGGCAAGGCCTTGCTGCTTCAGTGCCACCATCGCCGCTGCGAACAGCAATGCGACAATCAGAAAACGTTGTACCGCACACGCATAACCGGCTACCAGGCTGCGCTGCGCAGCCGCTTCATCCCGGTGCGCTTCGCGCCGGGAACACCGTCCCAGCATGATAGCGTTGGTCGCTGCGATCCCGCCGCCATATCCCACGGACAGGGCGGCCTGTGTTGTGTCAAACACGAGAAACACAGCCGCAGTACCTGCGACCAGTAAAAGTTGGTAGAGCAACAGTCTGAGGATCCCGCTATCCAACGGCGGTTTGACTCGATCGCACTCCGGTTCCGGAGCGAACACGTCCATTCAGCAGCCTTACCAACGCGGCGCGGCGGCGATTATAAAGACGGTCGATAGGTGGGGTCAACAATTTATATATCCGTTGTGGATATCCACTTAGTCCTTAATGGATATGCTCGAGTATGCCATCAAGCTCATCGAGGCTGCTGTAGCTGATCACCAGCTTGCCCTTGCCCTTCACTCCAGACTGGACCTGCACCGGTGCACCAACGCGATCGGACAGATCCTGCTCCAGCCGCAGCAGGTCAGGGTCGCGGCGAACGCTTTTTTTCGAGGCAGGATTATCGCCGGCCGCGAGCAGCTTTTTGACCAGCTTTTCCGTGGCGCGCACGGACATGCCCCTGTCTACCACCTGGTGGGCCGCATCCACCTGTGCGCGCAGCGGCAATGCCAGCAGGGCGCGGGCATGGCCCATTTCCAGTTCGCCGCGCTCGACCATGGCAGTAGCTATTTCACCCAGATCCAGCAGCCGCAGCAGGTTCGATACCGCCGCGCGGGAACGCCCCACGGCTTCGGCGGCCTTCTGGTGGGTCATTTCAAATTCATCGATCAGGCGCTGTAAGGCCCGCGCCTCTTCCATCGGGTTGAGGTTTTCACGCTGGATATTCTCGATGAGCGAGACGGCAATGGCGGCGCGATCATCCATTTCGCGCACCACCACGGGGACTTCCTGCAAGCCGGCCAGCTGCGCGGCACGCCAGCGCCGTTCACCGGCGATGATCTCATACTGACCCTTGCAGATGGCACGCACCAGGATGGGCTGCACCACCCCCTGCTGGCGGATCGAATCGGCCAGATCCTCCAGGGTGTCATTGTGCATATCCACGCGCGGCTGGTACTTGCCGCGCTGCAACCGTTCCACGCCCAGTGTCGTCAGGCTGTCGGCTCCATCCGTCGTGTTCGCGGGTGTTTGTTGTGGCTGGGCAGGCGCAGAACGGGGCGCTGACGCTGTGGCGCCGCGCGTTGATCCCAGCAGGGCATCAAGCCCGCGTCCCAGTCCTCGTTTTTTTGCTGCCATGATATTGCGTCGGGGTGTTTACGGAAAAGTGGAACACTAACGGAAAAGTGCTGGTGGCACTAGCCCGGGAGCGCTAACGCCTGTTCCCGCTCATGCTCACGCCGCAGTAATTCTCCGGCCAGCGCGAGATAGGCGATGGCGCCACGCGAGGTACGATCATATTTAATGATAGGCGCGCCGTAGCTCGGTGCCTCGGCAAGCCGGATATTGCGCGGGATAATGGTGCGGTAGACCTTGTCGCCAAAATGTTTCAACAACTGGTCCGACACTTCGTTGGCCAGGTTGTTGCGCGCATCAAACATGGTGCGCAGCAGGCCCTCGATTTCCAGCCCGGGATTCACGGCTTCGCGAATCTGTTCGACCGTTTCAACCAGCGCGCTCAGGCCTTCCAGCGCGTAATACTCACACTGGATGGGGATGAAAACAGCATCTGCGGCCGTCAGGGCATTCAGGGTCAGCATGTTCAGTGAGGGCGGGCAGTCGATGAGGATGTAATCATAGTCATCGCGCACCGGTGCGATCCGTTGCTGCAGGCGTGTTTCGCGGGCTTCGACCTGCATCAGCTGCACTTCGGCGGCGGTAAGGTCGCTGTTACCGGGTAACAGGTGATAACCCGCTGCGTCGGCATTGACGATAAGCTGCTCGACAGGTATGTCTTCCAGCAGCAGGTGGTAACTGCTCCTTTCCAGCGCGTGCTTGTCCACACCGCTACCCATGGTGGCGTTACCCTGCGGGTCAAAATCGACCAGCAGCACCTTGCGGTGGGTGGCGGCCAGCGAAGCGGCCAGATTGACGCAGGTGGTGGTCTTGCCGACGCCACCTTTCTGGTTGGTAATGGCAATAATGCGAGCCATGGTGTCTCTCAGTCTGTCTCGTGTCATTGTGCGTGCAGCGCCGCGCTATGCTCGCAATGACGGATTAATCGGGGTTTCCCGAGCTATTATCCAGTATCAGCAGGTGCCGTTCGGCCTCCAGGCCCGGCACCTGCAACCGTTCTATGTGTAATTGGCCGGGGTGTTTAAAATCGTCCAGCTCCGTATCCGGTTGCGTGCCCTTCATGAACAGGAAACGCCCCTTTTCCTGTACCAGGTGGCGCGTCATCCGGTGCAGATCCGCCAAACTGGACACAGCACGGCTGATCACCATAGCAAATGGTTGCGCCGGCTGATACGCCTGCATGCGTGCATGCACCACCGTCACCCGGTCAAGATCCAGTTCTGCGATGACCTGGCGCACGAAGCGCAGTTTTTTATCGCTGGAGTCCAGCAAGGTAATGGGCAGATCGGGGCAAGCAATGGCCAGCGGCAAACCCGGCAGTCCGGCGCCGGTACCGACATCCAGCAGACTGTCGCCACGCAGGTACGGCAACACCACCAGGCTGTCGAGGATATGCCGCGTCACCATCGCCTGCGGGTCGCGTACGGCGGTAAGGTTGTAGACCCGGTTCCACTTCGCCAGCAGGCCCACCAGCGCAGCCAGCTGGTGAATCTGGCGGTTATTGAGCGTAAACGGCAAGGCCTCGATACCCCGTTCAATATCAGCGGTAATGGAAGGATCTACGTCCCGAATAACGTCATTGGTCGCTGTCATCAGGCCGATTGACGCGCCAGGCCGGCTTTTTTCAGATGCACCAGCAGCAGGGAGATGGCCGCAGGCGTGACGCCGGGAATACGCGCCGCCTGGCCCAGCGTTTCCGGTTTTACGGCAAACAGTTTCTCGCGCACCTCGGACGACAGACCACGCACTTGGTGGTAGTCAAAATTATCCGGCAAGGACTTGTGTTCATTACGCAGCTGGCGGGCGATCTCGTCACGTTGACGCTCGATATAACCGTGGTATTTCGCCTGGATTTCCACCTGTTCGGCGACGGGACCGGTTTCACCCGGTCCGATGCCATCGAGCTGCATGAGCGTGGCATAGCCAAGCTGTGGCCGTCGCAACAGGTCGTCAATGCGTTGCTCACTGGCCAGTGTTTCACCACCGGTATCGGCCAGTTGTTGTGCCAGCGCCGTGCCGGGGCGCACCCACAGCCCGTGCAGGCGCTGCTGCTCACGTTCAATCGCCTCACGTTTTTTGTCGAATGCGCGCCAGCGTTTTTCGTCGACCAATCCCAGACGGTGGCCGGCCTCCGTCAGGCGCAGGTCCGCATTGTCTTCACGCAACAGCAGGCGGTATTCGGCGCGGCTGGTGAACATGCGGTAGGGTTCACGGGTGCCGCGCGTGATCAGGTCATCAATCATCACACCGATATAGGCTTCATCACGGCGCGGGCACCAGGCCGATTCCTCGCGCACCAGGCGGGCGGCATTCAGACCGGCGATCAGCCCCTGTGCGGCGGCCTCTTCATAGCCGGTGGTGCCATTAATCTGGCCGGCAAAGAACAGACCGCCCATAAATTTGGTTTCCAGCGATGCGCGCAGGTCGCGCGGATCGAAAAAATCGTATTCAATCGCATAGCCCGGCCGGGTAATGTGCGCCTTTTCGAACCCGGGAATGGCATGCACCATATCCTGCTGAACGTCGAACGGCAGGCTGGTGGAAATACCGTTGGGGTAGATTTCATGGGTATTCAGCCCCTCCGGCTCGATAAAAATCTGGTGTGACGTTCTGTCGGCAAAACGTACGACCTTGTCCTCGATGGACGGACAGTAGCGTGGCCCGGTTCCTTCGATAACCCCTGAGTACATTGGCGAACGATCCAGTCCGGCGCGAATAATATCGTGGGTGCGCTCACTGGTGTGGGTAATGTGGCAACTGACCTGTCGGGGGTGTTCACTGCCATCTGACATGAAGGAAAAAGCGGGAATCGGGTCATCGCCGGGCTGCTCATTGAGCTGGCTGTAATCGATACTGCGACCGTCAATACGTGGCGGGGTACCGGTCTTCAGGCGCTCGACACGAAATGGCAACTCACGCAGGCGCTGAGCCAGTGCATTTGCCGGCGGGTCGCCGGCACGGCCTCCCTGAAAATTCGACAGGCCTATGTGGATACGTCCGCCAAGGAAGGTGCCCACGGTAAGGACCACCGCTTCGGCGGAAAATATCAGGCCCATTTGCGTCACCACACCGGTCACGCGCTCGCCCTCAACTACCAGGTCATCCACGGCTTGCTGGAACAGCGTGAGATTGGGCTGGTTTTCCAGGCGAGCGCGGATGGCCTGACGATATAACTGTCGATCCGCCTGGCAACGGGTGGCGCGCACGGCCGGTCCCTTGCTGGCATTCAGGCGCCGGAACTGGATGCCGGCACGGTCCGCCACGCGGCCCATCTCGCCGCCCAGCGCATCAATTTCTTTCACCAGATGGCCCTTGCCAATACCGCCGATAGCCGGGTTACAGCTCATCTGACCGAGGGTTTCAATATTGTGGGTTAACAGTAAAGTTCGGGCACCGGTACGCGCCGAGGCCAGTGCGGCCTCGGTACCGGCATGGCCGCCACCGACCACAATCACCTGATAATGTTGTTCGTCCACCATTGCTGCAAACCGGGTAAAAAGACCGTTGATTGTAACGTAGATTGTGGAAAAACGCCTTCAGCTGGGCAGGGGCCGAACATCATGGCAAATTACAGGTAAAATCCATCAGGCACTAACTTTCTATCAATCTATATATTTATAGTTCTATGTATTATCGAATAATAATCGTGTATTATCAATGGCATTTATGATGCCCCTGGTTATGGTGGTTTCGCTGTAGCAACGCGTGATGCGCTCGAACGCTGCTGTCGGGAGCTGCTTTCGCAGTGCTGGATCGTACAGAAATTGCTGGATTTGGCTGGCGAGCGCTGCGGCATCGCCCACATCAAAGAACAAGGCCTCGGTGTCTTCGTCAAACATGGCGAGGTGACCACTGGCGCGCGACAACAGCAGCGGGACACCTGCTGCCGCACCTTGTAGCGGCGTCAGGCCGAATGCATCCGAGCGAGCCGGAACACACAGCAGATCGAGCCCTGACAAAAAGCTGTCGGTGCCCTCGCGGGGAATCCAGCCTGAAAGCTCAACGGCGTCAACCAGACCACATGTCCTGATTTGTTCGCGCAGGCGTTTCTCGTCTTCACCTGTGCCCGCCAGCCTCGCCTGGAACATCACACCCTGCCCGGCCAGATGCGCTAATGCCTCAACGAAAACATCGAAGCCCTTGACCCGGTCAAAGCGGCCCAGTGCACCAATCACGGGGGGTTGCCGCAAAGGACGTCGCTGCGGGCAACCCCCGGCCGGGGTTTTAATACGATTGGGCACCACATAGACCGGCAGCGGCTTGCCTCGGGATTCCGCCTGTATGTCCTTGCGCAGGGCATCGGTTAGTGCGATCACCGCGTCTGCCTTGCACAGGCGCCTGACCCGGGTGCTGTGCGTCACGGCCAGCACCGGTGCCGTTCTGCCCAGCGCCTGTTTCAGCAACGCGACAGAACGGCTGCAATGTGCCAATGCGATGGCCGGCTGCCGGCCGCGCAGGCGTCGCGCCAGCCGCCATGCCGCAAGCCAGTCATAATGCCCGTGGCTGCGTATGCGCTGAACCTCGACACCAGCCGGTATCCCCGGCGAAGCAGGCAGGGCGTCGCTGAGCAGCATCAGAACCTTGTGTCCCTGCTTTTGCAGCAAATCGCTGTAGTCGCACACCACCTGCCAGCGACCGCCGGTGGCGTCGCCCAGGACACTATTTATAATGAGCATGCAGCAATTATATGAAAATTGCCGCTGTGGTGGTCAGGGACTTGTTGCCTTGTGGGAGAAAGCGCTCAGTGCCTTGCGCATTTTGGCCACTACCGCACCCTGATCCGTAATCCCGTGCCGTTTTACCAGGTAGGCCGGATCGTTATAGGCCAACCACACCTGCCCGTTTGCGTCTTTCCACGCCAGGGCTTTCATGGGCAGGTCAATGGCTGCGGTCTGGTTGCTCTGCATGAGCAGGGTGCCCAGCTTCGGGTTGCCGAAAATCAGCAGCTGAGTCGGTCGCAGGTCTATGTGCACACCGGCCGCACCGGCCGCGTGGTCGATACGGGTAAATATCGTCATTCCTTTGGATTTGACGATCTTCTCAAAACGGTCGAGTGTTTGCTCTACCGTGTAGGAACTTTTTATCTTGATCAGCCCTTCACCAGCGCCAGCCGCTGCCGCCAGTCCGAAGAGTAGAAATACCGCGAAAGTGAGCTGTTTCATCCTTTTCCTCCCTGTTAAACCCTTTATTATTGATTATCGGTGTGGGTTATCGATCTCCGCCACACGAGGCCTCGACAATCTTATGCCCACCACATTTCCCCTCTTTTACTTTGGAGGGGTCCTTGTGGCTGCTACCAACCTGGTACATGCCACAAACAGCCTCGCTGGCCGCCTTGCCGCCACAACTGCCTTCCTTCTTTGCCTTGTCGCCTTCATTATCAGATTGGGCCACACTGTAAGCATTGCCTAGATCAGTGAAGGCAAAGGGGTTTTGGCCGGACGCCAGCGCGCTGGTTGCCGACAGTGTGCCCACAAGCAGTACGGCCATGTGAGTGCGCTGAAAGTGCCTGTCTCGTTTCATCATGATATCTCTCCTTGAGTCCTGCTCATGGCAAAAGCCGCAACAAGCGGACAAATGCTGTTGCCACCTGTGGCTCGACAGGCAGGTCGCGCCAGGCGAGCAGGGTCTGGCTCGAGTCCGGTGTCCTGTCGTACTGTTCCTGGAAACCCGTGTGATAGGCATAGACCAGGGAACCTCCGGCGGTTGGTACGACGATCATCTGGAACCTGTGTCGTTGCCGGCCCTTGCCGGTAAAACTGAATGCCCAGTCACCTTCATCGGAAGACTGTAACCGGAGCTGTTGGTTGTTCTTGTCGTAGCGACCCTCGATCCATTCTGTGGTCAACAGATGTTGCTGTGGTTCAGCACTGGCAACCGAAATGCCAAGTGCCGACAATGCCCTTAACAGGCTGCGCCATGTCTGCCCGACATCAGCCCGCACGAACAGGGTTCCCGGGTTTGAGGGCACACTATTCACGGTTGGGGAAACTGGTTCGCGGTGCATGGGCTGCGGTGG
>CAZVBD010000007.1:13629-19656 GCA_964625255.1 uncultured Thiohalobacter sp.
CTCCATTCCAGCCACGCATAGGAACTGTCGGGCGCAATATCGATTTCACGCTGGTGCGTTGCATCTTCTGTCTGTATGACAGAACCCGTGTCGCTGGAAGAGACGATAAAACGAAACCGGTGGCGCTCGTTGGGACTGGACAGAAAACCCGTGCGTACGTGACTGCCGCCCTTTGCGGATTTCGGGTTGTAAATCCAGCGCACCCAGCTCGTCAAAAAAGGTTGCTCTTCCGTACCCGTACCGGATATTGAAATGCCCAGGCGCGTCAGCGCAGCCTTTAGCAAGGCCCGTGTCTGGTCTGCCCCGGTTGCCAGCGTCAGTTGCGCACCATTCGGTGTGGATGCCAGCCGGGTTTGCAGGATACTTTCTGGCAAGGGCGCCGCATCAGGGACCACCACCGCCTCACGTTGTGCGGCCTGGCTGGCGATCGGTGCCAGGCACAGACACAGGCATAATATAAGCCTGTAAAATTGCCGGATGTCCTTCACGTCTAACCCCTTGAAACGGCCCTTCCGGAAAAAGAGAGAGGCTCTTGCGAGCCTCTCTACCTACACAATAGCGGCAACTGCCTCAGCGCAGCAAGACATTCTTGTAGATGAATGTAACCTGCAGGGCGATCCGGTTATCGACTTGCTCCAATACTGCGTTGCCATTGGTTTTGAAATTACCGCGGCGGTTGTCAGCATCAAAATCACGCAACTGATAGGTCAGTGTAGCGCGTGCCTTTTTATGGAAGAAGTACTCACCCGTCAGCGACCAGGTCCTCATGTTGACTTCACGAACGTCATTACCGTTATTACGGTTAAACTCGTCGTAGCGCACATTTATGGTGGTGCGTTTGGCAGGAATGCCCATCGCCCGTAAATGTCCCTGGATGTCGTAACCCAGGTCGACGTACCAGCCGGTGTTCTTGCCATTCGTATCGTAGAGGATACTTTCAAAACCACCGATGTTGTCGTTGACTGTCACTGAAGGTGACTGTGCGCCGTCAAAGGTCAGGCCAGTCTGTTTCTGGTATTCGGCCTCGAAACGAATCTGACCAAGGCTGGCGAACGGTTTATCGAAATACTCGATACCATAACCCCAGTACTTCTGCTCAATGTTTCTCTCATTACCATTCTTGAAGACGCGTGTGCCCGGACTTTGACAGGCAAACGCCACACCGCCCCCATTTGCACCTCCACACGCGACAGTCGCACCAGCCGGGCTGCCAACAGGGGTACCGGATGTTCCGCCACCATTGCCGAAAAGGTTGCCCGGGTTAAGGTTACCACCGGCCGGAATCGGCGTGCCATCAGGCCGGCCATCGTTGTTCAGGTCGTTATTGAACAGGATGTCGCCTTTCTGGAACCAGCTATACAACTGCAGGTCGTGACGGCGCGGACCACGAGTATTGTCAAACAGCTTGGCGATCGATAGCCAGCCATACTTGCGGAAGTTACCATCGCGGTTCTGTTCACCAATGGTGTTACCGTTACTCAAACCCAGCGAATAGGTGAACTCCAGTGGGCCTCCGCTAAGGACCGGGTCCTTGAACTCGGCATAATCGAACAGTTCGATACCAACGTCACGGGCAGCATTCACACCAACCTCATTTTCCGGCCAGTTGTGAACACCGTTATCATTTGCTGGCCGCTGCAAGGCGTTGGCAAATGTGGCTTCCGGCATAAAGATATGTACGCGTCGACCAGGCGTCGAATGCGACAAGGCCTCAGAGGTCTGTGAGAACAGGAACTGCCCGATACGTAAGCGGGCACCCAGGTTTTGCAGGCCATCATCGTCCTGCCCGCGCGACAACTGGTTAAAAGTAACCGATGCATCCAGAATTTTCGCCGCACCACCTGCACGCGTAATACCGTTCTGACCCCATTCCGTCAGGATAAAGTAATCAATATCATTACTGATCGGAATCATGGTGCCACGAATGCCAATACGCGCACGGCGCATGTAAAAGCTTTGTTGTGACGTACGGTCTGGTGCAATGGTGCCCGGGATCGGTTTGGTGCCATTAACCGCAGCACCGAAAGGACCAACGCCACCTTTAATATCCTCACTTTGATCTTGCGCAAAAGTCGGCTGCAGGAAGCCCCACACCTGCAAGGTGTGGGCGGTGCCGCCCGGCTCTGTACCGCGAAGCTTGAACCAATTGGCCGCTTCACTGGTTGTGGTTCCCACCGCCATCGCCAGGGCGAGACCAATGGGAATTACCTTGTGTAAAGGTTGGAGTGTCTTCAGCATAATACCCCTCCAGGTAGTGGTATCTGTTTCGTCGTTATTTGTCAGTTGTTTATTTCAGCCCGCTGTCTGTCAGGGTCTGATATAGGTCCAGCCCGCTTCCTGCAATTCTGTTATCCGTACAACACCACCCGGTACCACCTTGGCGACCTTGTTAAGGCTGTGCAGATCCCTGCCCATAGCTTTCATCGTGTTGGCACAGGCTGTAAAACTGATACCCTCTTTCGCCATACGCTTGATACGTTTTGAATAGGTATTTTCCCTGAACAGGGTACGCAAGCCCGGGCCGTAGGCAACGATTTCTATAAGGACTTTGTCAGGACCATAGAAATTAGCCAGATTCTGGGCATTGTTCAGCACGAGCTTTTGTGCAAAGGCATCACCGCTTGAAATATGGAACACGATAAAATGTTCTGCAAACGGTTTGCTTTCCGGTGCTTCCGGTACTTTTGTTATCCGCGCGGGATGAAAAAGGCCAGATGACGCTTCCGGCTTTTTGGTAAGTGGTTCGGCTGAAAGCGGCGCGACCCCGAAAATAGCAATGGCAAGACTGATCGCGCTCAGGGAGCGCCATAATTTAAGCTTCATATGAGATTCCTCCACCTCTCTACTGGTTTTCGCTTAAGTAGAGACGGGCAGACGACAAATTATTCCCGCCTTGCATAAAATTTGTTGTATTCGGTACTGTTTTTGTTGTATCTGGATCTATTATGAACACTATGAAATGCTGTAACTCTATCGCTATCAGTCTTCTCACAACCTTTCTCTATCTGGTGGCTCCGTTTGTACACGCGGATTTTGACAGCGGCCTGATCGCTTATGAAAAACACTACGAATACAAGCGCGCCTACCGGGAATTTCTGGCTGAAGCCCGGCGCGGACACCGTAAAGCACAGTTCTACCTTGGGGAAATCTGCGAAGGTGGTGTCGGGCGTCCGATTGATTATGAAACAGCATTTCGCTGGTACCTGGAATCAGCACAACAGGGCTACGGGCCTGCCCAGGTACGTCTTGCCAGCCTGTACAACAGCGGCAAAGGTGTAAAAAAAGACTCTTCCAAAGCCTTCGAATGGCAGAAAAAAGCGGCGGAACAGGGACAGGTTGTTGCCCAATATCGCCTGGGGCGTCAGTATGCACAGGGTATTGGCACGCGTGAGGATCCCGTTCTCGCCTATATGTGGTGGACAGTCGCCGCTTCCTGGGGGGATCCGGACGCCATGCTGGATCGTGACAAGCTGGCCATAAACCTGTCTGCGGCACAGATCATGAGTGCCAAAGCCCTGGCAAACCGTTGGGAAAAGGCTTTTCTCGCCCGAACGGACAACCAGTAAGCCGGATAATTATAAAAAAACCGCTGTAATGAAATAAAAGGGGATAGTTTTGCATCTTAAAAATATGGGTCTGATTACCTGCATAAATAATTGTGTGTCGATGCGTCCACGCATCGCCGCTTCGAGAGCACGACTGTACCGGGTGGCGCTTGCCTGGTGCGGCGACAACATGCTGGCTGATGATCTGGTGCAGGAAACCTTGTCGCTGGCGCTTCAAAAAGTCCACCAGCTACGTGACAGGGAACGGCTAAATGCCTGGCTGTACAGCATTCTGAACAATTGCTGGAAGCAGTATCTGCGCAACCGCCGCCCACACGAAGATCTTGATGATGAACGACCCTGCGACAAACCCGGACCAGACCTGATGATCGACCGGCTGGAAATCGTCAGCCGGGTAAGGCGGGCCGTGGCAATACTGCCGCTGGAGCAGCGCCGTGTACTGGCGCTGGTTGATCTGGAAGGCTTTTCCTACAACGACGTCGCAGAGATTCTGGAAATACCCGCCGGCACAGTGATGAGCCGGCTGCACAGGGCCCGTAAAGGTCTTGTCAAACTGCTCGATACAGAGGAAGTATCGCCAGCCAAAGCGGCTGGCCCGTCGCTGAGAAGGGTGAAATGAGCGCGATGAAAAATCAGATTTGGGACGATGCGACCCTGACCGCATACATTGATGGAGAGCTCGACGCTGCCAGGCAGAATGCCGTACTGGCCGCGATGGAGCACGACAAGCACTTGTCCGAGCGCGTCTGCTGTCTGCGACGCACCAAGGACTGGATGCGCACCGGCTTCGGTTCTGCCACGCCGCCACCGCGTGACCTGCCCCGGCGAAAAGTGCCCTGGCGACTACTGCGTGGTGGACTGGCCGCATCGATAATGTTGATGGCGATCGGCATCGGCGGCGGCTTGCTGGGCTATGTGTATGCAGAGCGTGACGCCACGACCGTGGCCGATGTCAGCGATCCTAACCGGGTCGTGCTGCATATTGATGATTCCGATCCGGAACATTTCGGGCTGTTGCTCGACTACACCGAAAACTTCCTGCAGGAAAATCGCGACAAGGGCGTCCAGGTTGAAGTTGTCGCCAACTCCAGTGGCCTGGACCTGCTGCGAGCCAACCACTCCCCCTATGCGCAGCGGGTGAGAGAACTCAGTGAAAAATACAGCAACCTTCAATTCATTGCCTGTATGAATGCCATCCGAAATCTCAAAAGGGCCGGTGATGATATTACGCTGATCGATGATGTACACACGGGTGAAACGGCGGTTGATCATATCGTCAAGCGCCTGCAGCAAGGCTGGACCTACAAGAAAGTTGGCTCACTCGCCGATATCTGAAGATGTTTACGGTGTAACTTCTCCTCCAGACAGTTACCTCCAAGACCTTACCCCGCTTCGGCGGGGTTTTTTATTTCATAGGAGGTGTTTGGCGCGCGCAACTATTCTCGAATAGAGAGATGCTTCATAGTCTTGTTTTTTTGACTCCAGTCTGGACGTAAGAGATAGAACTGAGACTGGAACGCTTTCACAGTCTTTTCCATTTGGAAGGGCTTTGCGGACCGTTTCTTGAGAAAAATCTAATGGCAACTGCTCTTTTTTGTCCATAATCAATTCTTCTCCTTTGAGACGGATGGCACTAAGTTAAGCCAAAGCTTCATACGGTCCTTTTGAGCATGGTGCAAAATTGGAAGGCCATGGCGACGACAGCTTGCAGAGAACCCGATATTGAATGGGCGCATTTGAATTAACCCGCTCAACGGAAACCTTCACGTCCTGCTGGCCTACCGACTGAAGTAACTGGGTAACTTCACTAGAGTAGTACTGAGGGACGTAACCAACTAATGAAACTGGATCGCCTGTACGAACCAGTAAAGCCATGCAGTCAAATTCATTTTGAAGATCTTGCATCAAGTATAAATTCTCGCCAGGCTTTAACTGGCGAGCGCGTTCTTGATTCTCGGTGTTCATATGCCGAAGACCACGGCTGAAGAAATAAACTTCATAGTTTTTATTTGAGTCTGGCGCAGGACAAGGGAAGAGTTCCAATGAATCTGTTGCTCGTAGCCCGCCCGTCCGGGATAACTCATCCATAACATCATGGTCTTGCTCACTTAATCCAAGCCACTCCATGTACTCCCGATACTCAGGGCGGGATTTTGGCAATACACGATTAGCAAAAAGTGGAAATAACTCTTCTGATTGATAAGCAACATGCAAATCCTGCATGGGGCCAAATGGCTGGAATTTCTTGCCTGCCTGCTCTGCACCACGAGTGTAGACAAATTTATAAAGGCTATCGTCGCGCGTAAGGCGGCCTACTGGCGACCAGCTTCTGCTATCAGGATCCTGCCATGCAATGTACAACGCTTTTGTCATTTGAATATTCTCAAATCACCCAGCCTTTCGGCATTTATTTCAAGCATTCTTAGCGCAAACCGTTTTGTGGATTCTGTAATTTCAGATT
>CAZVBD010000007.1:19756-34330 GCA_964625255.1 uncultured Thiohalobacter sp.
ATGGAAAGCTTTTGTCATCTCTCCAGTCACTGGCGGTTGATAACCAAGAGGTAAAGCGATTGGAAATCTGGTCAGAACCAAATGCAACCGTCCTAAAGTATGCTGCCTTGTTCGATAACGTTTCGTTTTTTCATATCCAGGTTCAACACTGGCAAGCAGTTCATTCCCCAGGATTAATCTTGACCCTTTAGGAACAAACATCGGGCTTACTACGCCCTTCCAGTCACCAGCATTCGCGATAGCAAAGTCATACTCAGCATGTGGGAGTCCCAGGAGACGACAGATCTCACAACAAACTTTTTCCGCCCAATTTTCACCCGTACCTGGGCGACCCCTTTTGAACATAACTCGCTTATCATTCTCATCCCGGTACCAGAATTTGGATTTTGTACCCAATTGTTCCAGTTGGCTCGATACACCCTCCGGAACTTCGATGATGGGATAAGTCACAATGTAAAATATCTGTATGTTTCGGAAGAAAGCATTGCTCCCTGCTCCTGAACCCAGTCAGCCCTGGATCTCTGGAACGTGAGAGTACGGGCTAACGGGTATACCAATGGCCATTGAAATCTAACATGATTGTCAAAATAGTGTTGCGCCGCTCCTTGCAACCATAGCCTACAATCGCGATTCGCTGCTATTTCCCGATACAAAACCCCGAAAATATCTCTCCCAGCAAATCATCACTGGAAAACTCACCGGTAATGGTAGACAGGTGCTGCTGTGCGAGGCGCAGTTCCTCTGCCAGTAATTCCCCTGCGCCGTTATCAAGACAGGTCATCGCGCGCTCAAGATGATGTGCAGCATGCTGCAAGGCATCCAGGTGGCGACGGCGCGCACTGAAACCGCCGGAGGAGGTGCCCTGGTAACCCATCAGGTGTTTCAGATGGTCACGTAACGCCTCCATGCCTTCGCCCGTACGGGTACTGAGCGCAATGACAGGTGTATCGTTTCCCGTTTCCACTCCGCTGCTGCGGCCGGTCAGATCAACCTTGCTGTAAACGCACGTGTGCGGCAGCTTCTCCGGTAACCGTTCGAGTATCTGCCGGTCTTCCTCGCTGAACCCCTGCTGGTCGTCAATCACCAGCAACACCCGGTCGGCCTGTTCGATCTGATGCCAGGCACGGCGGATCCCTTCCTGCTCGACGGGGTCATCGCTGTCGCGCAGGCCGGCGGTGTCGATAATGTGCAGGGGCATGCCGTCGATCTGGATGTGTTCGCGCAGGACATCTCGCGTGGTGCCTGCCACCTCGGTCACGATGGCGGCGTCGCGACCGGCCAGGGCATTTAACAGGCTGGATTTGCCGGCATTGGGCCGGCCGGCGATGACCAGTGTCATACCATCGCGCAACAGCTGGCCCTGTCTGGCCTGCTTTTGAACGTCCGTCAGCTGTTGACTCACCCGGTTGAGCCGCGCCTGAACCTGCCCGCTGCTGAGGAAATCAATCTCCTCGTCGGGAAAGTCCATGGCCGCTTCAACGTAGGTTCTAAGACCGGTCAATTCATCGACCAGGGTATGGACATGACGGGAAAACTCACCTTGCAGGGAACGCGTGGCGGCGCGGACGGCCTGTTCGGTGTCACTGTCAATGAGGTCGGCAATCGCTTCGGCCTGGGCGAGGTCGAGTTTGTCGTTAAGAAAAGCGCGCTCGGAAAATTCCCCCGGACGGGCCATGCGTGCGCCCAGCGACAGGACACGGGCAAGCAACATATCCAGCACCACCGGACCACCGTGTGCGTGCAGTTCCACCACCTGTTCACCGGTAAAGGATTTCGGGGCAGGGAAGTAGAGCAACAAACCTTCATCGATTTGTTCTCCACCGCGATCACGAAAGATTCTTAATTCAGCGGCGCGCGCCGGCGGCATGGTGCCGGCGATCTGTTCCGCGATGGCCGGTGCTTCCGGCCCGGAAATACGTACGATGCCGACACCGCCACGGCCCCTGGCGGTGGCAATGGCGGCAATCGTGTCAGGGCTGCCGTGCATACTGTTCGGCCAGCATAGAACTTCAGGCCGCTTCTCGCTCCACCCGTTTGGTGATGATGTACTGCTGGGTAATAGACAGTGTGTTATTCACGACCCAGTACAACACCAGCCCGGACGGGAAGAAGGAAAAGAATACGGTGAACACGACCGGCAGGATCATCATCACCTTGGCCTGGATGGGGTCCATGGGTGCCGGGTTAAGCTTTTGCTGGATGAGCATGGTAATACCCATCAGCAATGGCAGGATGAAGTAGGGGTCGGCGGAAGACAGATCCTGCAGCCACAACATAAACGGTGCCTGGCGCATTTCCACACTTTCCAGCAATACCCAGTACAGGGCGATAAAGACCGGAATCTGTACCAGCACCGGCAGGCAGCCACCCAGCGGATTGACCTTCTCCTTCTTGTACATCTCCATCATGGACTGATTGAGTTTCTTCTTGTCGTCGCCGTAGCGCTCCTTGAGCGCCTTCATCCGAGGCGCCAGCTTGCGCATGTTGGCCATGGAACGGTAGCTGGTTTCAGACAGCTTGAAGAAAAGGCCCTTGATGATCATGGTGAGGAAAATAATCGACCAGCCCCAGTTTCCGACCAGCCCGTGTATTTTTTCCAGTAACCAGAAAATCGGCTGGGCCAGCAGGGTGAGTTTGCCGTAGTCGACCGTCAGTTCCAGTCCCGGAGCAACCTTGGCCATCATATGTTGCAGTTTTGGTCCGGCGAAAAGCCTGACACGGGTGCTGGCCTGCTCACCCGGGGCCACGTTCAGTGCGGGGTCGGAAAACCCGATCAGGTAATGTTCATTGCCCAGTGCCCGGGTGTAATAGTGCGCAGTTATCTCCGGATCGGGAATTAACGCGCCCAGGAAATAATGCTGCAACATGGCGGCCCAGCCACCGGTTATATCGCGGCTGAGGTTTTCTTCTTCCATATCCTTGAATTTGATTTTTTCGTATTTTTCTTCCGGACTGTAGATAACGCCGCCCGTGTACGTATAAAGAAAACGTGATTTTTTCTTCAGCGGTGTCCGCTGTAACTGGTAGTAGGGTCGCGCATTCCAGGGTTCGCTGCTGTCGTTGGTAATGTCAAAACCAACATCCACCACGTAGCTGCTGCGGTGGAATCGATAAATTTTGGTGACCTCTACGCCATTTCCGTCTGTCCAGTACAGCGGTATCTCCATTGAATCGGCGCCCTCAGGCAGCCGGTAGCGCGTCTGGTCAACGGTAAACAGAGCATGATGGTTTGGCTCAGCATCGGTTTCGCCGGTACGCAATCCGCTCTGGGCAATGAATAACTGTGCATCGCTGCGCTCCAGTAGTTTAAACGGTGGACTGCCAGGCTCGTGGCTTTCCGCATAGTTCAGCAGGTCGAGCTCTACCAGGGTACCGCCTCGCGTATCGATGACAGCGCGATAAGTATCGGTCAATACCTCAACCAGTTGCCCCGCAGGTAAAGCAGCAGGTTCCGCTTCAGACGAAACATCCGGTACTTTTTTCGCGGTAATCTCGCTACTCGGCATGTCGTTGGCGGCCGGTTTTTGTGCGATCGCGTCAAGCTCTTTGCCTGCCACACTTTCCGTGACCTGCTGCTGTTCCGGTGCCGGCCCGTAGTCTTTCGTCCAGGACTGCCACATCAGCAGAATAATAAAGGACAGGGCAATAGTGAGAAGTACGCGTGGATTATCCATGGGGTTGTGTCGTTTTATGTTTGGTTGAATGCTTGCACAGGGTTTCGGGTACCGGGTCAACACCACCCTCGTGCCAGGGATGACAGGAACCGATGCGGCGCAGCGCCAGCCAGCCACCGCGCAATACCCCAAAACGTTCTATGGCGGTAAGCGAGTAGCTGGAACAGCTGGGCATAAACCGGCAATGGTTTCCCAACCAGGGGCTGACGATGAGGCGGTAAGCCTTAATGAGTATCAGAACGAGTTTGCGCATGCGAAGCGATTTTACGCCAGTGGGCATCCAGTGAGCGTAAAATATTTTTATTGCTGCATGTGCTGATGCCGGCACGGACTAGCACGACCAGATCAACATTATCCATTTCAGCGCGATTGAGTCTAAAACTTTCCCGTATCAGGCGTTTGATACGGTTACGCCTGACGGCGTTGCCTGCATTCTTTATTGACACAACGGTACCGAGCCGGGGGTGACCCAGCGCATTATATTTTGCAAGCACGGTGATATATCGATCACTGACCTTGTTGTCGCAATGCTTGAAGACTCGCTGGAAACCGGCAGCTGTCAGCAGACGGTACGCAGCGGGATACGTGGCGCTGGCATCCGTCAAGGAGACCGGTCAGACAGAAAGGCGCGCGCGACCCTTGGCCCGGCGTGCCTTGATGACAAGACGGCCGTTCTTGGTGCGCATACGGGCACGGAAACCGTGTGTACGCTTGCGCTTCAGGTTGCTAGGCTGGAATGTTCTTTTCATGGCGCAAACCGTTTCCAAAAAAGGTTAAAGGTCCGTACCAGACGGGCCAAATCAGGCCGCGCAGATTACTGGTTTTACCCCGCCGCTGTCAACCACCTGCGCACATTTTTATCTTCACCCTGGTTGTGGATAACCCAACGGAGTGGCGTTAGACTGGTCGGCCCCGCTGATCCCGGCAACGACAAGAACAGGACGTCCCCTTGCAAGGAACACTTTGGCAACAATGTCTGTCTCAGCTTGAAAATGAGCTGCCCGAACAACAGTTTAACACCTGGATCCGGCCCCTGCACGCCATTGAAAAGGCTGAAAGCCTGACTTTACTTGCCCCGAACCGCTTCGTGCTGGACTGGGTTAATGAACACTTCCTGGAAAATATCCAGAAGGTTGTTGGTTCCCGTCCTGACGCCAAAACGATGGATGTTCAGCTGGAAATCGGCTCGATCAAACCACCCGTCACTGAACACAGGGTGGCAACCAAACCGGAACGCCGCAACGAAACCCGCGAACTGCCCAGCGGAAATCTCAATAGCACGTTCGACTTTGATTCGTTTGTTGAGGGCAAATCAAACCAGCTGGCGCGCGCCGCCTCCATCCAGGTCGCCGAAAATCCAGGTACGGCTTATAACCCCCTGTTCATCTATGGCGGCGTTGGGCTCGGCAAAACACACCTCATGCAAGCGGTCGGGAACATGATTGTCAGTCAGCGACCCGGAGCACAGGTGGTGTATTTGCACTCTGAACGATTCGTCGCCGACATGGTGAAGGCGCTGCAACACAACGCCATGAATGAATTTAAACGCTATTACCGCACGGTTGATGCACTGTTGATCGATGACATCCAGTTTTTTGCCGGCAAGGAGCGTTCCCAGGAAGAATTCTTTCATACTTTCAACGCGTTACTTGAAGGGGAAAGTCAGATCATTATGACCTGTGATCGCTATCCCAAAGAGGTCAAGGGGTTGGAAGAGCGGCTTAAATCACGCTTTGGCTGGGGGCTTACTGTTGCCATAGAACCGCCCGAGCTGGAAACACGTGTCGCAATCCTGGTCAACAAGGCGATACAGGCCAAGGTGGAGTTGCCGACCGAAGTGGCTTTTTTTGTGGCCCGGCGCATTCATTCCAACGTGCGTGAACTCGAAGGTGCGTTGAAGCGCATCATTGCCAGCGCCAAATTCACCGGCCGTGCTATTGATCTGAAATTTACCAAAGAAGCGTTGCGAGATCTGCTAGCCTTGCAGGACAAGCTGGTTTCCATCGACAATATCCAGAAGACTGTTGCGGAGTATTTCAAGATACGCGTTGCTGATCTGCACTCAGCCAGTCGTACGCGCTCGATTACCCGACCGCGGCAAATTGCTATGGCATTGGCAAAGGAGCTGACGAACCACAGCCTTCCTGAAATAGGCAAGGCCTTTGGTGGACGCGATCATACGACGGTATTACACGCCTGCCGCAAGGTCAGTGAATTAAAGGATTCCGACATGCGAATTGCCGAGGACTATAGCAACCTGTGGAGAACACTGACCGCATGATGTGGATAACCGGTGGATGATTTTGTCATCGTAAAGTTATCCGATATTATCCACAGGAGCCACACAGTCATGCAGCCTGTTTTCCAACAACGATTTTAATATATAAGACAATGAATATGCTGTATAAAGTCAAAGTTATCTACAGCCTTGGCGGCCCTTAATAACAGTAACTTGTATTATTAAAAGGATATTTAATTAATGAAATTCACGATCGACCGAGAGTCTTTCCTGAAACCCCTGCAGCAGGTTATCGGTGTTGTCGAAAGGCGCCAGACTTTGCCTGTGCTGGGTAATCTCCTGATCAATGCAAGTGGTGACCGACTTAAACTGACTGCAACAGACCTGGAAGTTGAAATCCAGGCAGAAGCTTCTGCAACCATCAGTGAAGAAGGTGAAATCACCTTACCCGCACGTAAGTTGGTTGATATCTGCAAGGCGCTTCCTGAAAATGCCGACATCCTGGTATCGATCAAGGATCAAAAAGCCCAGATACGTTCAGGCAAGAGTCGCTTCACACTTTCAACTTTACCTGCGGCTGATTTCCCGCTGGTTGAAAAAATTAACGGCGATTCAAAATTAACCCTGACACAGGGTGAATTGAAGGAAGTGATCGATCGTACCCAGTTCTCGATGGCGCAGCAGGATGTTCGTTATTACCTGAACGGTTTGATGCTGGAAATGGGTAACGGGTTTTTGCGCGCTGTCGCCACGGATGGTCATAGACTCGCCCTGTGTGATGTGTCGGTTGAAATTGTGACGGACAACCCGCGACAGGTGATCGTCCCGCGCAAAGGTATTCAGGAGTTACAGCGACTACTGGATGGCGGTGAAACGCCGGTTACGGTGGAACTGGGTGCTAACCACATCCGTCTGATTGCCGGTGACGTTTGCTTTACCTCGAAATTAGTCGATGGGCGTTTCCCGGATTATGATCGGGTCGTGCCTAAGGATGGTGACAAGCTGGTGGTTGCTGATCGGGAACTGTTTCGCCAGGCTCTGTCCAGAACCTCCATCCTGTCGAATGAGAAATACCGTGGTATACGGCTTAATCTTGAAAAAAATAACATTAAAATTCAAGCACATAACCCTGAACAGGAAGAGGCTGACGAAGAGTTCGAGGTTGATTATGAAGGTGGTGAGCTGGAAATCGGTTTTAATGTTACCTATCTGCTCGATGTCCTGGCAGCGGTACGTAGCGATAAGGTTGAGTTAGTGCTGGGCGACTCCAATAGCAGTTGCCTGATTAAACAGCCAGGCACAGAACAATATCGTTACGTCGTCATGCCCATGCGGCTGTAGCCGTCTCTTTTGCCCCGGGTTATGCCCGGGAGTTGACCATGCCGCTTTCTTCTCTTTCCATTGACGGTTTTCGCAATCTGGAGAAGCTGAATCTGAGCTTCTCTCCGGAACTTAATTTGTTCAGCGGTGAGAATGCGGCTGGGAAAACAAGCTTTCTTGAAGCCATTTATGTTTTAGGGCGAGCGAGGTCTTTCCGCTCCAGTTCACTGGACCGGGCGATTTCACACGGACAACCCCATTTTCAACTGGTGGCAAAACTCCAACAGGATTCAGGACGCCTGATTCCAGTCGGGGTTAGCCGCAAGCCAGGGCAGCTAACGGCCAGGATAGATGGCGAGCCTGTTCGTCGGTTGTCCGAACTGGCTGCATTATTTCCATTGCAGTGGGTCGGAGGCAATTTGCATGAGCTGATCGAAAACGGCCCCCCGGTAAGACGCCAGTTTCTCGATTGGGGATTGTTTCACGTGAAACCAGATTACATTCCGGTCTGGAAACAATTTCAAAAACTGATCAAACAACGTAACGCAGCACTGCGTTCGGCGGTTTCATCAAAAGAAATTGTAGTCTGGGACAGGGATCTTGCCCTCTGTGGTGAATCAATGGATCGCTATCGAGCAGACTACCTGCAACAGATTGGTGCCTGCCTCAATGTAATAATGGAAGATTTTCTGGATTTCAGTGAAACATTGGAGATTCAGTACCGGCGTGGTTGGATATTTGAAAAAACGTACAACGTAGTGCTTGAAGAGAACCTGTCTGTAGACAGAGAGCAGGGATTTACCCGGTACGGACCTCAACGAGCAGATTTTTCAATTAAATACCAGGGAAGAGCGGTCAGTGAAGCCTTGTCGCGAGGTCAGCAGAAGTTACTGGTGACGGGGCTTAAATTATGCCAGGCCCAGGTATTAAAAAACCAGACAAGCATAAGAAGCCTGTTTCTGCTGGATGATCTTGGGGCAGAACTGGACAGCTCTAATCAGGCCAGAGTTATGCGGCGCTTGATTGAGTTGGATGCCCAGGTATTTGCCACCGCGATTGAGTTTCCGGCGATAGAGAGCCTGTCGATGCCTGAAATCAAGCTGTTTCACGTGAAACACGGCAATGTCACGGAAGTGGTATAATAGCGGTACATTTTCTGGATAAAACACCATGGCTGATACTCCCAGTTACGATTCCTCAAATATCAAGGTCTTGAAAGGTCTCGACGCAGTGCGAAAGCGTCCCGGTATGTACATCGGAGACACCGATGACGGAACCGGTTTGCACCACCTGGTCTTTGAAGTCGTGGACAATTCCATCGATGAAGCGCTGGCTAATTATTGTTCTGAAATCGCTGTGACGCTGCACAGTGACGATTCTGTCACCATTACGGATGATGGCCGTGGTATCCCGGTTGATATTCATCCTGAGGAAGGGCGATCAGCTGCCGAGGTTATCCTCACCGTGCTGCACGCCGGCGGTAAGTTTGATGATAATTCCTATAAAGTTTCTGGAGGGCTGCACGGTGTAGGTGTTTCTGTTGTGAATGCGCTTTCAGAGTCACTGAAACTTACAGTAAAGCGCGATGGGCACATCCATTTTCAGGAATATGCGTTGGGTGAGCCGCTGACACCATTGAAAGTTATTGGCGATACCGACTCAACGGGGACAGAAATTCGCTTCAAACCCAGTGACAAAATTTTTACCAATATCGAATTTCATTACGACATTCTTGCCAAGCGATTGAGAGAGCTGTCTTTTCTCAATTCAGGTGTACGCATTCGGCTGACTGAAGAAAGAACGGATAAACAGGACATCTTTGAGTACCAGGGCGGTATACGTGCATTTGTTGAGCACCTGAACCGGAAAAAGACACCCTTGCACCAGAACGTTTTTTACTTCACCGGCCAGCGTGATGGTGTCGGTGTTGAAGTGGCTATGCAGTGGAATGATTCCTACCAGGAAAATATTTTCTGTTTCACCAACAATATCCCCCAGCTCGATGGTGGCACACACCTGGCCGGTTTCCGGGGTGCGTTGACGCGTACGCTGAACCAGTACATGGAAAAACAGGTCACCAAAAAGAACAAGGTAAATACCACGGGCGATGATGCGCGGGAAGGTTTAACGGCTGTCTTGTCGGTCAAGGTTCCGGACCCGAAATTTTCTTCACAGACCAAGGACAAGCTGGTGTCGTCTGAGATAAAGGGTATCGTAGAATCCACTGTTTCAGAGAAGCTTGAAAGCTATCTCCTTGAAAATCCTACAGATTCCAAATCTATCATAGCAAAGATCCTGGAAGCTGCCATGGCTCGCGAAGCGGCGCGCAAGGCTCGTGAGATGACCCGGCGCAAGGGTGCGCTGGATATCGCGGGATTGCCGGGCAAGCTGGCGGACTGTCAGGAACGTGACCCGGCCCAGAGTGAGCTCTATCTGGTGGAGGGTGATTCAGCCGGTGGATCCGCCAAGCAGGGCAGGGATCGACGCACCCAGGCCATTCTCCCGCTGAAAGGCAAGATTCTGAATGTCGAGAAGGCGCGTTTTGACAAGATGTTGTCGTCTGTCGAGGTCGGTACGTTGATTACCGCACTGGGCTGCGGCATAGGTCGCGATGAATTCAATATCGAAAAGCTGCGTTATCACCGTATTATCATCATGACGGATGCCGACGTTGATGGATCACATATCCGGACCTTGCTGCTGACGTTCTTCTACCGGCAAATGCCGGAATTAATTGAAAACGGTTACGTCTATATTGCCCAGCCGCCACTCTATAAAACAAAAAGAGGCAAGCAGGAGCAATATGTTAAAGACGATCTGGCATTGCAGGAATATCTTCTGCAGGCAGCACTCGACAAGGCCAGTCTGTTTGTCAGCGATGATGCGCCGGCATTGACCGGTCCGGGTCTGGAAAACCTGGCCAAACAGTTCCTGTCGGTCACAGCATCGATTGCGCGTTTATCACGCCGCTACAACCCGGTTGTGCTGGAGCGTATGTTGTACATGCCGGCGATTGAAGAAGTTGACCTTCACGACGTGGCAAAAATCGAGGACTGGTGCCAGGAGCTGGAAGGACGTATCAACAGCCAGCAAAAAGCCGGGGAGCGTTTCGAGATCAGCGTAACCCGTGATGAGGATCGTGAACAGTTCACCATTGCAGTCAAGCGCCTGACACACGGTATTACGGCCAGTGAACAAAAAATACCCAGTGACTTTTTTGCCAGTGCAGAATATGGCCGCATCGTGGCACTGGGTGACCAACTCAATGACCTCATGGGTGATGGTGCCTACGTACAGCGAGGCGAAAAACAGCAACCTGTCGACAGTTTCAAACAGGCCATTGACTGGCTGATGGAAGAAGCCAAGCGCGGGCAACACATTCAGCGTTACAAGGGCCTTGGTGAAATGAATCCCGATCAACTTTGGGAGACCACCATGAACCCCGAGTCACGTCGTATGTTGCAGGTGAGAATTGAAGATGCCGTGGCGGCAGATGAAATATTTACAACGCTGATGGGCGACCAGGTTGAACCACGTCGTGAGTTTATAGAGAAGAATGCACTGACGGCATCCAATCTTGATGTCTAGAGTTCTGTTGCGCCGTGCTCGTGTTTTTCCAGCGTGGTAATGCGCGCCATTTCTGATTCGATCCAGTTCTCGGCCTCTTTCAAAATCTGTTGTGCGGTTTTCCCCTGCGGGTATATGGGCGGGCCGATTCGAACCTGTATGACACCGGGCTTCTTGATAAATTGTCGTCGTGGCCAGTACTCACCGGCATTGTGTGCAACGGGATATATCGGGTAACCGGTACGTTCCGCCAATACGGCACCGCCAATGCGATAACGTCCTCGTTTGCCCGGTGCGATGCGCGTACCTTCCGGAAAGATAATAATCCAGCGTCCGCTGTCTAGTCGCTGTTGACCTTGTTCCACCAATTGTTCTATGGCCCTGCGACCAGAACCACGATTGAGTGCAATAGGTTCCATCATGTAAGCACCCCAGCCAAAAAATGGTAGCCAGAGTAATTCCCGTTTCAACACCCAGGTCTGGGGTGTAAACCAGAAATTGAGCGTCAGTGTTTCCCAGGTTGACTGGTGTTTGGCAAACACGATACCGGCGTTGTGCCTGATATTTTCACGTCCACGTATTTCATAGTAAAGATGACAGGTTTTACCCAGCCACCAGATGGTCAGTCCCGACCAGGCACGTGTAAGGGCAAAACGTTTTTTGAAAGGGAACGGGAAACTAAGCAGTAGCAGGGGGGCGAATAATACGGTGACAGACGCAAAGAAAAACCAGAACACCAATGAACGTAGTAACAGAACCGGTTTTGAGGGAACAGAATTTTGCATAGTATGTATTGGGGGGTTTGAGGTGACGATAAAACGCCTAGCTCATATCCCTGAATTCGGATACCCTGATCCGCCCGTTGACCATGCGTGATTCACGTTGCATCAACGCTTCCATTTTTTTCCAGAATGCGGCTTTAAGATCAAAGTCTGCGGCTATTGCCGTACCCACCAGCAGAATAAAAAGATCGGCAACTTCTTCGGACAGACTGTCCCTGGATTTGCCTTTGGTTACGCAGGCAGAAATTTCACCAAGCTCTTCAGCCATCAATGCAATCCGGTAGTTCATGTCTTCGCCACCGGTATGACTGAAATCGTGTTTGTCATGAAAAGCCTGAACCGCATCGAGCATGGCCTGGTAGGAGTCGTTGAGTTCCATAAACTGTCTCACTGTTGTAGGCGGGAAAGATCAGCAACGCGCAGAAACAGGGTGCCGAGTTCATTAAGCAATGCAAGCCGGTTACTGCGCAGACGTTCATCGTCCACCATTACCATCACTTGGTCAAAGAAGGCATCTACCGCTTCACGCAACCCTGCGAGCTGTTGTAATGCCGGGGTGTAGTCACCCTTGTCCATTAGTTCAAGAACACCGGGCTTGAGTGCGGCCAGTTGTTGGGCGAGTTGTTTTTCTGCAGCATCCGTCAACAGTGCATGATCAATGTTGCCCGGTATAACTTGTTCGGTCTTTTTGAGTATGTTGGCAATACGCTTGTTGGCCGCTGCCAGAGCGGTCGCTTCCGGCAGGTCGCGGAACACCTGGCAAGCACGTATGCGTTGATCAAAGTCCAGCAGACGGGTGGGTCGCGTGGCCAGTACAGCATCAACCAGATCAGAGGTAAGCCCGCTTTCCTGGTAGTAACCACGCAGTCGGTCCATGATGTAATTAAAGACGCTGTCGACCGTAATACCGGCCTTGATATCAGCGGGGAATCCGCTGGCCGCTTCTTTGAGCAGTGCTTCGAGGTCAACGTCGAGTTGTCCCTCAATGCTCAGTCGAACCAGGCCCAGTGCGGCACGTCTGAGGGCAAAAGGATCCTTGTCACCGCTGGGTGCCTGGCCGATGGCAAAAATGCCGACCAGACTATCCAGGCGGTCAGCCATCGCCAACGCCAGCCCGGTTAAGCTTTGTGGCAGGCGGTCGCCGGAAAATCGTGGCAGATAGTGTTCCTCTATGGCGGTGGAGACCTCTTCCGGCTCGCCATCATGTGCTGCATAGTAACGGCCCATAATACCCTGCAGTTCCGGGAACTCGTATACCATGTGAGTCAGCAGATCACATTTACACAAACGGGCAGCGCGTTCGGCCTGTATCGGATTGCCGCCAATTTGTGTCGCAATGGTAGCGGCGAGGTGCGAGATACGTTCCTGTTTGTCGAACAGCGTGCCCAGTTTTTTCTGGAAAACCATGTTACGCAGACCGTCACTACGTTCTGACAAGGGTGTCTTGCGGTCCTGATTCCAGAAGAAGGCCGCATCAGACAGGCGTGGACGAATGACACGCTCGTTACCGGCGCGTATTTGCTCCGGGTCCCGGCTTTCCAGGTTGGCGACGGTGATGAAACAGGGTAGCAGCGCATCCTGTTCGTTAACCACCGGAAAATATTTCTGGTGGTCCTGCATGCTGGAAATAAGGGCTTCCGATGGAACGTCGAGAAAGGCTTCGTCAAACTGACCGGCGATGGCAACCGGCCATTCGACCAGTGAACAGACCTCGTCGAGCAGGTCTTCATCGATCAATGCATGGCCACCCAGTTCTTTACCCTGCGCGACAACCTGATTGCGCACAGTCTCCCGACGCACACGGTAGTCCACAAGAACGTAGCCTTGTTCGCGAAGTACCGTGACATAGTCATCCGCTGAGGCCAGTGTTATCGTTTCCGGGTGATGGAATCGGTGGCCCCGGGTTTCCCGTCCGGCCGTTATTCCCAGCACCGGTGCTGGAATCACCTCCTCACCGAACAGCAACACAATCCAGTGAACCGGCCGCACGAATTCCTCGTTGTGGTCTCCCCAGCGCATGCGTTTTGGAATCGGAAGCCCGGCCAGCGCCTGTTGAACCATGTCCGGCACCAGTGCAGACGTCGCTTTGCCTTTTTCCACTGCACGGAACGACAGCCAGCTGCCCTTGGGTGTTTCCAGTTGGTCAAGCTGCTCGACATCGACGCCGCAGCTTTTTGCAAAACCGCTGGCAGCTTTGGTCGGACAACCTTCATCATCAAAGGCGGCGGCAAGAGCAGGACCGCGACGAACCACTTCGCGATCCTGCTGCGCAACAGGCAGTGTACGAATGAGCAGCGCAAGACGGCGCGGTGCGGCGTAAGGTTGTATACCTTCATAGGCAAGGCCCGCTTCATCGAGTGCACGGGACATGCCGTCGGCAAAAGCATCAGACAAACGTCGTAGCGCTTTCGGGGGCAATTCTTCTGTACCAATTTCAACCAGCAGGTTGCGTGTTTCCATCATGATGAAGCCTCCCCTTTCAGCAGCGGGAAGCCCAGCGATTCACGGCGTTCAAAGTATGTCTGTGCAACAGCGCGTGCCAGTGAGCGGACGCGCAGAATAAAACGCTGTCGCTCGGTGACTGAAATAGCACTGCGTGCATCCAGCAGGTTAAAGGTGTGCGATGCCTTCAGCATCAGTTCATAGGCGGGCAGTGGCAAGCCGGCTTCGATCAGTGCCTGGCTGTCTTTTTCACAGACGTCGAACCAGTGGAACAGTTCTTTTACGTTGGCATGTTCAAAGTTGTAGGTCGACATTTCCACTTCGTTCTGGTGGAACACGTCACCGTACAGCACCTTGCCTTGCGGGCCATCCGTCCACACCAGATCGAAAACACTTTCCACGCCCTGCAGGTACATGGCGATGCGTTCCAGTCCATAGGTGATTTCTCCGCTGACCGGGCGACAATCCAGGCCACCAACCTGCTGAAAATAGGTGAACTGGGTGACTTCCATGCCATTGAGCCAGATTTCCCAGCCCAGTCCCCAGGCTC
>CAZVBD010000008.1:0-2717 GCA_964625255.1 uncultured Thiohalobacter sp.
TCGTCGGCAAGTTGTGGGATGGATAATCACTAACATTGTTGAGCAACTATGCAGATTAAATAAGGGATACTTTCGAAGGGACGCGAGGATGAACAGGAATAGCTTGAAGCATTATTTTCGACATATGGCGCGCACCAGCTTTGCGGTGGCGTTGTTTCTAACAGGCGGCCTTGTGTTTTTCTTCCCGCAAACAGCCTTGTCTGTGGGCTTTATTTTCAGGCTTGAATTGCCTCGTGAGCCTTCATTTCCGAATAATGTACGTACGATAACACGGTCTTTCGCCTGCTTTAATGCTTTCGACGGTTCACCCCTGGATTGCGGTTTTTCACTCAGGATCACTGGCCTAAAGCCTTCCGCCAATGATATCGCGAACAATGGTGGTCACGTTCACGATGCCAATCGCCCCCTGATATTAAACAGGGGCAAACTGGAATATCCAGTCGATCAAGATCCGGCACGTCTGAGCGTGAGAGGTACGACGCTCGCGACAATACCCTCAATATCTGCCGAAGTGACATATAAATTGCCGGAGGTTTCTGGGAAAATTGAGACCGATGCGACGGTAACCTCTCCGTATGGCTGGTTCTGTGTGAGCGGTTGCTATACCAGAACATCATGGCGAGATATCATTACCTACGATGTTGGCGTCAAGGGGCTGGTGGAGTTGCCGGGTCCCGTGAATACCGAAAACCCTGCTACGGCGGCTGGTGATTACATCAAGGTTCGTGGGGATATAAATGCACATCCGAAAGGCTCTTTTGGCACGCCGTTTGCTCTGGCAGCACTTAAAAATATTGCGAAAAAATATAAGAAGCTAAAGGGGCGCGCCTTGAGCATCAATGATATGAGCCTGCCCAAGGGCGGGCTATTTGACATACACGACAATTGGAGCACACCTCATAAAACACACCGCAGGGGTAAAGACGGCGATATCAATCAGGATGGAATCGCCTGCCTGTCTGATAAGAAGCTTCGGAGAGCGATAGATGCAGCGATTAAACCACCGTCTAAGGGGCAAACCAGGCTGCACTGTGAATCTGGAGGCAGAAAACACATTGACCTGGAGCCGTTTTAAGAAATCGAGGGAGTTTGATATGTATAGACTTGTCTGGATATCTGTTCACAACAAAGAGAAATTTATCGAACGAGTCTTCAGTTTGCTCGTTATTGTGGTGATCAATCTTTCGGTTTCATCAACAGCGATGGCTGTTGGATTGATTCCTGTTCCTACACTCAAAAACATCACCACCCAGGCCAGCACCACCTACGACCCGGCAAAACAATGGTATCGCTACCACTATTCGGTGGATAACCCGGCCACCAATACCGGGGAAATCTGGGACATCAAGATCGATATCAGCCGCAAATTTATCGACGGTAGCGTAAGGCTGAACCCGAATGGTTTAACTATTCCCCTAGGAGCTACCACCTCAACCTTCATTGAAGAACTAGCGGATTATAAGCCGCCACTCGGCTTTCCACTAGGCCAAAGCGTGGTGTCCATTGGTCAACAGTTACCATCAGGCTGGGACGGTGGCTTTGGTCGTGATGGCTATGCAGGATTCTCATCTGGAAATGACACAGTACGAATTGCTCCGGGATCTAGTCTGGGAGGGTTTGTGCTGATCAGCCCCGGCCTGCCGACCATACGCAAGATGCAGGTTATTCCGGATTGGATGCTTGTCGTGCCGAATCTCGACGATGTAACCGAAGCGGAAAAACAACAGGCCGGAGACATCGAACGCAAGATTGTTTTCCATACCCATACATTAGGCCCTGCCGGAGTGACGAACTTTGGCAGCTTTTCGCACTGGAATCTGCTGCGTGATGACATCGAAAAGGCCATCACGCTGGGGTGGATTCCCGATACGACTTTGGCCGGAACCATTAGAACCCAACTTGCCTTCGCCCGCACGGCGCTGGATGCACAGGACGGCACACTGGCCAAGACACGCCTGCAAACCCTGCTTGCCACTGTGCAGGCAAACATGCCGGGGCAGAAAATCAGGCGGGAAGCCTACGATTTGATTGTGCTGAATATCCAGAGCCTCCTCAAACACACCGCCAACACACCGATTCCGTTTGAGCCGGCTTAGTCGAAGATACTTCATTGCTTTATGTGGGAAGTTTCGCTGCTGATATAGTCAACAGTTTTACAACCGAACCATTGAAACTACCGGTACTGGTCAATGAAACCGGTTGGCAGTATGGCAAGGTATCTGGAATAACAACTAAATCACTGGCGCAAATTGCCTGTACTTGTTGCTCTACACCCGCAACACCTTACATTCTGACGTTGATCGCCTTGCACAGAAAACGCATATACGAATCTGCTGCAAGGAATCGTTCACACACGGTATCAATGAAACCCGGATCAAGCACATCGTCATGACTCAGTTCACTGATAGCAATAAAATCCTTGCGTTTAAGGTCTTCGATTAACGGGTGGTCGGGGCTGTAGCCACGCGGCGCACGTTTCAACGTTTCTCCGGACAGACTGAAGTACGACTGAAATGTCACGTCATCACGCGCCGAAACCCAGGCCGGGCCGGCTTCAACCAGGTAGTCTCGAATTTTTCCCAGTGCACGGCTGTCGGGACGCCACATCCCTGCCCCGACAAATACTGATTGAGGATCGATATGCACATAGTAGCAGGGAGCATGCGCATCCCGACCCTGCTCATGCCGGAACTGGATACCAATATTGGTTTTGTAAG
>CAZVBD010000008.1:2817-33818 GCA_964625255.1 uncultured Thiohalobacter sp.
AAACTTTACCGTGACTGATGTGTGACTCAGCAACGCCCTTCTATCAACTTCCGTTCCGAATCAATCGACTGCATCAGGAAATCCATAAAGGCACGAACCCGCGCCGTGCGCCTCAGGTCAGGATGTGTCAACAACCACAGTTCGGAAGCCAGTTCGTCAGGCGGGTCCATCAGCCGCTGTAACCCGGCTTCCGGATCACCCAGGAAGCACGGCAATGGCACAACCCCCATCCCGCGTTTTCCTGCCTCAAACAGTCCAAGTAAGGAATTGCTGCGATACACAACCGTTGCTGCCGGAAAACGCTTTCTTAACCAGTTGGCGAATGGCAACTGTGCCAGTGCATCGTCCGGCATTAACCAGGAATGTTGTTCCATTGCCTGATCCGGTTGCTGCTTCTCAAGATACGAAGTCGCACCGTATACCGTTGTCACCAGTGCGCAAAGACGTCGACCGATGGCGGCTTCAGGCGGTGTGGTTGTAGCGCGAATGGCGACATCCGCTTCCCGCCGGGTAAGATCCAGGTAATTGTTGGCCATCGAAAGTTCAAGCCGGATATCAGGATAATGTTGCGAAAACTGTACCATGATCGGCGTAAGCAGTTTTATCGCAAACGCATCGGGAGCTGTAACCCGTAGCGTGCCGTGCAAGCCCAGGTCACGGCCGATCAGCTTGCGTGACAGACCAAGCACTTCGTCCTCGATGCGCTCACCTGCTTCGCGGACCGACTCTCCCGCCTCGGTCATGGCGTAACCCTCGGGAAGCCGCTCGAACAATCGAACCCCCAGTTTTTCTTCCAGTGCATTAACGCGCCGGAACACTGTCGAATGGTTCACCCCCAGCAGGCGGGCGGCACCGGAGAGCGTACCTTCACGGCACACCGCCAACACCGTACGGAAATCATCCCAGGCAATATCCTGTGCTTTCATGCAAACATACTTTTCTTATATGCCTAGTTTTATTGCGGATTTGCACAGAATATCATGGCATTCAACTTAAACAAGTGGAGAGACTGAAATGACCTACCTGGCCTGCTCAAAGAATTTTCAGGGTATTGCAGACGTTCTGCTACATGACCCGGCACGTTACCTGCCCTTCGCACAGTTACTCGATGCGGTCATGTCCACCGAATCAGACCTGACACAGGCGCAACGGGAAATGATCGCATTGTATAGCTCTCGCCTGAACCACTGCAGCTATTGTGTTGATTCACATTCCTGTGTACTTACCGGGCTGGGCACCGATGAAATACTGGTGAACGCGCTGGCGGACCGCTCGCTTGGACCGATCGATGACAACATGCAATCAATACTCACCTTTGCGGGGAAACTCACGCTCGAACCGGGTAAGATTAGCGCCGTTGATATCGACGCCGTACGCGCAGCCGGCTGGCGTGATCAGGCGATTGAGGATGTCATCGGGGTCGTTGCAACATTTGCTTTCCTGAACCGCCTCGTCGATGGCTTTGGTATCGAAGGGACAGAAGACCATTTCCGCCAGGTGGGTAGTATGGTGTCACAACAAGGTTACGCGCCGCTGGTACAGATGATCGAACATAAAGCTGCCGCGCATCAGAAACAATAGTTCACAGGAAACATGTAATGTCAGATCTGTTTAACGAAAAAGCGAAGACCTGGGATACCGATGACATGATCAAACAGTTGTCATTAGCCGTAGGCGCTTCAATCCTTGAGAACATCCCGCTGGATGATCAGATGGATGTCCTGGACTTTGGCGCGGGAACAGGACTGATCAGTACGCAGGTAGCCCCCCTGGTAAAGAAGATTGTGGCAGTTGATGTCTCCCGGGCCATGCTGGATAAACTGGCTTCAAAACCGGAGTTTCATGGCAAGATTCAGGTGCTGTGTCAGAATATTATCGAACAACCGCTCGATGAATGCTTTGATTTGATTATGAGCGCCATGTCGATGCATCACGTACAGGATACCGACAAGATGCTGGCAAGCTTTGCCGCGCATTTAAAGCCCGGCGCCCGAATAGCGCTGGCTGATCTTGATAAAGAAGACGGCAGTTTTCACCCGCAAGGTACCGAAGGTGTCTTCCATTCCGGCTTTGAACGAAATGCGTTCAAGGCAAGCCTGGAAAAGCACGGATTCGAAGATATTCATTTTGTGACCGCACATACCATTTACAGGGAAGAAAAGGCCTTCCCGGTATTTTTAGCCCTTGCGGTCAAGCATCAGGGAACAGCACCCTAGCTCCGGACTGGCATGCCTATCTATCAGGGTATTCTGAAAACGTCGGCAACGTACCCGCTTCACATGACCATTCAGTCCGGGAATCCCAGAATATCTGTGCCTCGGGTTTGATCCCCGGGTCGTTATCCAATGAACCGGCGGGGACAACCACCATACCCCGCTCCGGTACCTGTCTTGGTAACGGGCTGCCACACTGTTTGCAAAACAGACTGTAGAAGCGCTCTGCGTCAGGTACCTTGTAATGGCCCAGCAGAGACTCGCCTTTCACCCATTCCACTGTATCGGCTCCGACCATAAGGTTAGTGGCATGCCCGGTACCGGTCATTTTCCGGCAACGGCTGCAATGGCAGTGGTAAAACTGAAGTACGTTACCACTTAATTTGTACTGGACACTGCCACACAGACAACCCCCGGTAAAAGTCATGCTGGACATGTCATTCTCCTGATTACTGGCTTTTGAGGTGCACGACTCATCATAACCAACTGGCGATCCGGCGAACAGCAGCAAAACTGGCCCAGCCTGCGGCCTGGACCAGCGCCTGATCGTCAGCGACATCAGACCGGAATTCTTTCACTACCCGCCCATCAATCTGCCAGGATGCTCTTGCCGCAAGCAACGCCAGCCTGGCAGAGGGTTGTAGACGTTTGTCGACCTGTTTCACCAACATATCGACCCAACGATGCCCCAATTCCGGCTGCTCGCCCTTCCAGTTTTGCAAGTGCTCCGTCACTAATATACGGACATCTTCATGCAAGGCTTCCCGGCCTGCATGCTCGGCTGCGTAAGTAAACCGCGTCAAACTTCCGGCCACACAGGGGTCAGCCGTTGACCACGCAAATTCTTGCGGAAGCGTCATTTGCTCAGGATCTATGATAAACGCGCCCGGTTCTCCATCAAGCTGCACCATGCGTTTCCCGAAAAATCGCAGTGAAGCTCTCGAAAATGCGCGCATAACGGCACTGCTCGCGGCAGGCATCGGCATTGGTGCATCATCCAGGAATATATTCACCATCCGGTTGATGAAATGAAAACAGATGGCCGTTCCGAATACCTGCGGTATGTCATCTGGCGGGATTGGTGGATTGCGGATAACATCAGCATCCGGTGTCAATGTTGCAGAAGCCCATTGATATGCCAGGGCTGATGCCGATGTACCTGTAGCCAGCTCATTTGCCAGGATATCATCCCCACCTGCGCTGACATGCATGGAAGCATGTACGTCTACACAATAGGGGCACTCATTGAGCTGAGAAACTGCAGCAGCAACCGCTTCACGAACGACCCGCCCTTCTGAGTGAATGACAAAAGCTTCACGCATCAAACCCCACACACCTGCCAATAATAGTGGTGCGGGCTGATGCAAGGTAATGGGTGGTGCAAGCTGGAACTCCCGGGATGCCTGTTCAAGTACTTTTCTGACCAGGGGATTATCACTACTCAGATTCGGGCGCTGAATATGACGGATCGTAAAAGGCGCCACCTTTCCGAACAGCTGATTTTCTATAGCATGAAGAACCACTTTAACACCTCCCTGTTATTTTCTATTCGACCCTGTCCGTCACACTCTATTGATAGTTTTTAACCAGAAATGCATAGAACTGTGACAACGGCATATGACCCCCGATATTCGGACGCATAAACTTGACTCCATCCTGAGTTATATTGTATCGGTCGGTACAGTTATATAAATACAACACGATGTTGTCAAGTTTTTTGTACTGTTCGGTATTATATGAAGTATGATCGCAATAATTGTCTTTATAGCTGATTGCCGACACACGATTTTCGCCACCTGACCATGGCAAGACATAAAGAATTTGACGAAACCGAGGCCCTCGAAGCGGCCATGCACACCTTCTGGTCCAAAGGCTACGAAGGCACGTCCCTGCACGACCTGGAGTCATCAACGGGACTCACACGAACCAGTATTTATAATGCCTTCGGAAATAAACGGCAGCTATTCAACCAGGCAATTACTCACTACCATCGAACTGTTCTGGCCGACCTGATGGAAACACTTGATAAAGCCCACACGATCCAGGAGGGCGTCAAAAAGTTTCTGAACGGGATTGTCGATCTCCATTTTCGAGAAGATACGCCGGGAGGCTGCCTGGTCGTTTTGTCCGTACTCGAACGCGAGCAACATGAAGCCGAAACGGTCATGATGCTGGAACATATTGTCGAACACATGCAAAAAACACTTCAAGACCGGATAAAACAGGCACAGGATGCCGGTCAGCTCCCCGGTGAAATTAAAGCCCGCCGTGTATCCACCTCGATCGTCGCAGCGGCAACGGGCATTATGGTAATGGGGAAGGCCGGATTCAGCAGAGCTTCCCTGCGCACTGTCAGTGATACGATTTGTAGTCTTCTCTCACCTGAGCAGACCTGACCGGTTACTCACCATCATGACTGGCCAGTTTGGTTATGATGCGCTCAAGCGCCTGATTGAACGCATCCGGTTTTACCTGCGCAACGAAATGTCCAACACCCGGCACCATAGTGACATGCTCATTGGAAGGCATTTCCTTGCCCGTAGGGGCTGCATTGATATTGTAGAGGATGCCGGCAAAGCGTTGCAGGTCTACGGAAGCGTGCTGTGCATTCCAGTCAAACAGTTCATACAGGGCGCTGACCCCGACATCAGGAGCGGCAGATGAAAACTTTGCCACTATCGCCTCAACAACGGCGGGATCGGCCTGCGGGGTAAACATGGAGCGCACCATTTTGTTACTCGTCGCACGGTAATCCGTTTCAAACGGTTTCACAAACGCTGCAATTGCGTCCTGACTGGTCGGGTATTTAAAGGCGGTATAGAACGTATCAACACCGACAATTCCAATAACACGGTCACCCAGTAATTTTGCAGCTTCAACGACGACCGGGCCACCCATGGAATGCCCGACCAGGATGACTTTCCCGGCGCCAACCTGGTTTACGACAGCCGCCACATCCTGACCGAAAGCCTGCATGGTATAGCGCTTGCGCTGACTGCCCGACTCGCCGTGACCGGCCAGATCGAGCCAGATGACACGATGATCCCGGGAGAAATAGTCAATCTGGGCCTCCCAGAAAGTATGATTACAGGTCCAGCAGTGAACAAAAACGATTGCTGGCTCACCCTGCCCGCGCACGCCATAGACAATCGGACTGCCATCTGCCGATTCAACAGTAGCCTTGACCGGTTGCTGATTATTCAGGGCCGTGGAAGCACATCCTGATAATGCGAGCAATGCCACCATGACCAGGCCGGCCACCAATCTGTTGTAATAAGTTTTTTTCATAAGCCTCTGTACCCCCTTTCTTTCGTGAGCTTGCCTGGATTTTAACAACAAGCCTGCGTCTCCCGAGTAACCCTGTCAGCAAATGCCTCGGCCAACAGGGAAAATATCGGCCCCGGACAACAGTGTACCGGACGACCATCCACTTCGCGCACAGGAATCAGCTCAGCGCCGGTTCCGGTCAGAAAACATTCGTCTGCGGTATATAGATCATAAGGCGTCAAAGCACAGGCAGTAACCGGTATTTCATTATCACTGGCAAGCGCCATTACTACACCACGCGTAATGCCTTGCAGGGCACCATCGATCGGGCGCGGTGTCAGGAGATGGCCGTCATGCACAACAAAGATGTTGTCCGCACTGCCCTCGGCGACATAGCTGTTTTGATTGAGTAGAACGGCTTCATCAGCACCTGCCCGGGCCGCCTCCATCCTCGCCAGTATGTTGTTCAGATAATTAAGGCTTTTGATACGACCATCGAGGCCATCTGCAGGCAGGCAACGTGTGGATGCAATGATCAGTCGGGCACCTCGTTGACGTTTACGTTCGTCGATCATCGACAGACGGTCAGCAATAAGGATGACACCTGGCTGCGTGCAAGGCTCAGGATTCAATCCCAGCGGGCCAGTGCCACGGGTCACTATAAGCCGAAGGTAGCCTTCCGGTTCTGAAAAGGCGTCGATAATATCGGCAACCGCCTGTATTAATGCTTCCTGCGTATACGGAATCGTCAACCGAATAGCTGCAGCTGAATCTGCCAGGCGCCTTAAATGTTCCTGCAATCGAAACGGTTGACCCTGGTAGAAACGAATCCCCTCAAACACACCATCACCATAGAGCAGACCATGATCAAACACGGAGATACTGGCCTCACAAGCCGGCATCAAGCGACCGTTAATCCAGCACTGCGCTTTCTTCTTCATGTGTCCCCTGACAGGTCTTTGATTGACAGGCACACAGGTTAAACGGCACACTCGAAACAATACAGATTCAGAATTGTTTTATTTGAAACGGTACAGTCTGGTTTGTTTTTATACTGTATTGGTTTATAAGCGACCAATCTGTACCGCACCCAACGTTTTGAGGCTCGATCTTTGGAGAAGCTCTATGAAAACATCGCCCGGCAACTGACAGACCGCATTGATCAGGGGCTGTACCTACCGGGTGACCGGATACCGGGCGTGCGCAAGCTGGGACAGCAGTTCGGCGTCAGCATTTCAACCGTGGTGCAGGCACAACGTCTGCTGGAAGACGAGGGCCGTATCGAGGCACGTCCCCGTTCCGGCTACTATGTGCGGACACAACCCTGGCCCGTCCTGAAGCCTCCCGCCCCGGCGACACGATTGCAATCGAGTCTCCTGCATTTTATGGCCTGCTACAGGCTATCGAAGCACTGGGGTTGAAAGCGCTGGAAATACCCACAGATCCACAAACCGGTATCAGCCTTGCTGCACTTTCGCTGGCACTGGAAAAGTGGCCCGTTAAAGCCTGCGTATTAGTGCCAAATTTTAGTAATCCACTGGGTTGCTGCATGCCGGATGAAAACAAACAGGCGTTAACCGATTTGCTGGTGCAATTTGATATTCCTCTGATTGAAGATGATATCTACGGTGATCTGGGGTTTGCTTCCCGACGACCACGTGCTGTACGTGCTTTTAGTGATGAAGAACACGTGCTCTACTGTTCATCCTTCTCAAAAAGCCTGTCACCCGGGCTCAGAATCGGTTGGGTCATTCCAGGAAAATACCGGGAAAAGATAACCTATCGAAAATATGTAGCCAGCCTTGCCACACCAACCCTGTCACAATATGCGATTGCCGATTTTCTGAAACAAGGCGGCTATGACCATTACCTGCGCCAGGTACGGCGTGATTATCAACGGCAGGTATCCATTATGATCCGTGCTACAAGTAAATATTTTCCACCAGAGTGTCGTGTCACACAACCGCAAGGCGGGTTTGTCATCTGGATCGAATTACCCCGAAAAGTGGATTCTCTGCAACTTTGCCAGCAAGCGCTTGCCCGGCGTATCAGTATTGCGCCGGGGCAGATATTTTCTGCTTCCAGGAAGTATCGCAATTTCATCCGGCTTAACTGCGCACAGCCGTGGAACGAGGCCCTGGAAAAGGCAATGATTACACTTGGGCGCATGGTGCATGAACTGAATACACCTGGATAGCAAATCGTGGAGCCGGGAAACTCAAGGCGCCTGACGTGTCATGATCACACCGCATCGCCTGCACTCGACCTTTTCGACACTGCCACCTGCCCCAAACTCAAACGTCCTGTCAATGACGCGGAAATCATGAAAACCAAGCCAGCATAAAAAACGACCGAGTATCGGGAGTAACTTTGACATCTCACAACCCTCGAGTCTGTTTTCTTACTTCCCTCTGGATGCGACCGTGTTACCTTCCCAGCCTAGCTCAGTTCGTAGATCATGCATAGGCTCATACAATTACAAAACGCTCTTGAACAGTATATAACTGGCTACCAGCACCAGAAAACCACCAAAACCGCGTTTGAGTAAATCTGCTGGCATACGATGGCCTACCTGACTGCCCACCACGCTACCGACAACTGCAATGGCCGTAAACGTAGCCATCATCGAGTAATCAATTGCCACTGCACCGGCATAGCCAGCAAAACCTGCAAACGATTTAAGCGCAACAATGCTTAATGAAGTCCCCACGGCTTTTTTCATGGAAAGCCCGGACAATAATACCAGCGCAGGTACAATCAGAAAACCGCCGCCAACACCGACAACACCAGTCAATATACCGATGGCAATTCCATGTACGGCGATATGACCATACTCGAGATCATGACAGTTGCCATCAGGGCAATCGGTCACAGCGGCGGCCCCGACAGATTTAGGCCGGGGCTGAGGTTTGAGCATTTTCCAGGCAGCGGCATACATCACCAGCGCAAAGACACCGAGCTGAATAGACACGGGTGTTACTACCCCCACAAGCGCACCGATATAGGTGCCTAACACACCAAACAGGCCAAAAATGGCCGTGATCCTGAGGTCAACATTACCATGCCGCCAGTGCTGCGCAGCCGTAATCGTGGCGGTAACCGCCACGATACCCAGACTCATCGCAATAGCTGATTTGGGTTCTACATCGAGCAAATACAACAATGCAGGCATGGTAATAATGGAGCCACCACTACCAAAAACCCCTAACAGCATGCCAGTAACCAGACCCGCGATAATGATTGAAATGGACATAAACGTCTCCCTGATCTTGTATTCAACTATACAATTGAATAGTAGAATATCATCAAACCACCAAAGATCAAGGTAATATTTGTCAATTCGGCCGTTAAGCGGTTGTCAGCATTCCTTATAGCTATGAGCGCAACATTCGAAGCCCACTCGCAATAACCACAAACTCGCTGAGTTCGTGCGCAAGAACGGCGACAGGCAAAGAAAACACCCCTGTCACTGCTCCAATAACCAGACTTCCGATAACCAGTACAGACAGCATCAGATTTTGTCGGATAACCGCCCGGTTACGATGGCTGAAATGAATCAGGTAGGGCAGGCGCGACAGATCATCCGCCATTAGAGCTACATCAGCAGTTTCAAGTGCGACATCCGTACCGGCCACGCCCATGGCAATACCAACATGCGCTGCCGCCAGTGCGGGCGCGTCGTTAACACCATCACCTACCATGGCAACATGTCCATATTGTCGATCCAGCGCTTCAACTTTTTGTTGTTTAGCCTCGGGGCTGAGTTCTGCAAATACTTCGTCAATACCTGCCCTGCCGGCAATTGCATTGGCTGCCAGCAGGTTATCCCCTGTCAGCATGATAATCTTTTCTATACCGACTCGCCGCAGCTCACGAATTGCATCGACTACCTTCGGTCTTAACGGATCAATTACCGCAATCAAACCCATGACATGTTGTGTCGTGCCAACCAGTACGACGGTATTGCCCGCCTGTTGCAATGCCTTTATCTGACCCTGGATCAGGTTTAACGCAATTTCCATATCAGCGAATAAATCCGGTTTACCAATATAGATCCATTCACCGTTGATTCGACCTTTGGCACCAGTACCGGTCAATGACTGAAAATCTTCTGCAGGGAACACTTCGATACGACGATCTGCTGCATAACGGGTAATGGCACTGGCCAAAGGATGTTGCGAGCGTGCTTCCAGTGCAGAAGCGATGCCAATCAGGTGTTTCCCGTCCATCCCGTTCAAGGGAACAACTTCACTCACCCGGGGTTTACCCAGTGTCAGGGTACCGGTTTTGTCCAGTGCAATGACACGCACTCCAGCCAGATTTTCCAGGTGTACGCCCCCCTTGATCAGTATACCGTTGCGACCTGCGGTACCGATAGCAGCCACCAGTGTGGCAGGAATGGAAATCACTAATGCACAGGGGGCTGCTGCAACAATGAATACCGTGGCTCTCATCAACCACTCCTGCCACTCCCGGTCGAAAATCAACGGTGGTAATACAGCCAGCAAAACCCCAGCCACCAGAACAACCGGGCTGTAACGACGACCAAAACGTTCAATAAACTGTTGGTTCTTCCCTTTGCTGGACTGGGCGTCTTCCACCAGCTGAATAATCCGTGCAAGGGTATTATCCGTCGTGGTTTTTGTTACACGGACGGTCAACGCACCTTCACCATTTAATGTGGCGGCAAAAACAGGATCACCCGTGTGTTTTTCTACTGGTACCGACTCGCCTGTGACCGGTGCCTGATTCAGACTGGAATGGCCTTTAACAATTTCTCCATCCGTAGCCACAGCCTCACCGGGACGGACGATAAAAATATCTCCGACGTGGAGTTCATCTGCAGGAATCACCATTTCTATATTGTCGCGCACCACCAGTGCCGTTTTAGGCGCCAGATCCATCAGTGCCCGAATCGCATGACGGGTACGTTCTTCGGTATAGCCCTCTGCTGCCTCTGAAATAGAGTAAAGAAAAACCAGCATAGCCGCTTCCGCCCAGTGCCCCAGAAGACCGGCAGTGATAGCGGCCACGGTCATCAGGATTTCAATCCCGACCTGCCGCTCTTCAAGCAGAGTTTCAATGCCCTCGCGGACGAAATACCAGCCGCCGATGACGACCGCCAGCAGATAAAGGCCGGTTTCGAGCAGAACCGGCATGGAACCGAAGAAACCGGCAGCCAGTAATATTCCCGATGACACCGATGCAACCACCTGGGGATTACGCCAGGGAGGAGGTAATGAAAAAGAGCAGGGAAATGCTAACATGAAGTGTGTGACAAGCCTCGCTCGTACCAGCGACGGCTACCGTTAACAAGATGAACAACCGAGAGCATCACAGGAACTTCTACCAGAACACCCACTACAGTAGCCAGTGCTGCACCGGAATCAAGCCCATAAAGACTGATCGCCGTTGCAACTGCCAGTTCGAAGAAATTACTAGCTCCAATGAGCGCTGACGGTCCTGCAACACTATGGTCAACACTCAGCTTGCGGCTCAGCAAATAGGCCAGACCGGAATTGAAATATACCTGAATCAGAATCGGGACAGCCAACAGCAGAATGATAAACGGTTTGTCGATGATGGCTTTTCCCTGAAAGCCAAACAGCAGTATCAAGGTTGCCAGCAACGCAATCAGAGAAAGCGGCTGCAGGTGGTGTAACACACGTGACAGCCTCGCAACACCATGTTCTCGCGACAATAGCCCGCGACGCCAGATGGTGGCTACGGTAACCGGTAATACAATATACAGCACAACCGATAACATCAGTGTGTCCCAGGGCACGTGGAGCGATGAGATACCCAGCAACAATGCCACAATGGGTGCAAAGGCAAACACCATAATTACATCATTAAGTGCCACCTGTGACAGGGTAAAACCCGGGTGTCCGTTACACAGGTTGCTCCATACGAAGACCATAGCGGTACAGGGTGCGGCAGCCAGCAGAATCAACCCGGCGATATAACTGTCAATCTGCTCCGGTGGCAACCAGTCTGCAAACAGACCGCGGATAAACAGCCAGCCGAGCAGGGCCATGGAAAAAGGTTTTACCGCCCAGTTTACAAATAGCGTCACCCCTACCCCTTTCCAGTGTTTGCGCACTTCACGCAACGCATGAAAATCGATCTTGAGTAACATCGGCAGAATCATCAGCCAGACCAGCACGGCCACCGGCAAATTAACACTGGCGATCTCCATGCTGCCAATTAGCTGAAACACGGCGGGAAACAAATGCCCCAGTTCAATGCCGATCACAATACACAACAACACCCAAAGGCTCAGGTAGCGTTCGAACAAACTTATGGGAGCACTCATACCAGCGCCTGCTTCTTATACATGATCTTAATATACGTTAATACATATATACGCACAACCACATGTTAAGCAGGCCAGATTTATTGGGATAAGCAATGCACAGGCAATGTCACTATGTCTTCCATCCCAGGAGCCGTACAAAATACTTCTCCAGCTCAACGAGAATTAACACGGAAGAGGAGACGACCAGAATACGCAGCCATACGTTCAAGTCGATAGCGACGGTGCCAAACAGGGATTGCATTGGTGCAAGATAGGTAAAACCAAGCTGGAGTATAACGAGAACACCAATAGCCATCAGCACATAACGGTTACCGGTCAGCCCTGTGCGGTTGAATACCGGGGCAGTGATATAACGGGAATTAAATAAATAAAATATCTCAAACATGACCAATGTGTTTACGGCAACAGTTCGTGCACGTTCTATACTGGCACCTTGATCTGTCTCCCAGAGGAAAAGTCCGAATGTTCCACTCATCAGAATGACAGAGACAAATACAATGCGCCAGACAAGATGCGGTGTAAGCATCGGTTCATGAGCATCACGTGGTGGTCGGCGCATAACATTCTTTTCAGGTGGCTCAAATGCCAGTGATAGTGCCAACGTGACAGCTGTTACCATATTCACCCAGAGTATCTGTACCGGGGTTAACGGTAGGTGATGAAAACCAAGCAGGATAGCAGCAAGAATAATCAGCGCCTCACCACCATTGGTCGGAAGAATAAAAAGAATCGCCTTCTTGAGATTGTCGTAAACGGTGCGACCTTCTTCCACGGCATGCGTGATTGAAGCAAAGTTGTCATCAGCCAGTACCATTTCGGCAGCCTCCTTGGCGGCTTCTGTGCCGTTGTAACCCATGGCAGTCCCTACATCAGCGCGTTTCAGGGCTGGTGCATCATTCACACCATCACCTGTCATCGCGACAATCAAACCCTGTTCCTGTAACAATCTCACTAAAAGCAGTTTATGTTCCGGGTTGACGCGTGCATACACATCAACAGCCAGCACACGTTGCCGTAACGCATCCTCACTCATCAATTCAAGTTCCTGACCGGTGAGCACATCATCGGTATTAACCAGATTCAGCTGCCGGGCGATGGCACGTGCTGTGGCACCATGGTCACCTGTGATCATCTTCACCCGGATACCGGCCTTTTCACAGATATTCACCGCCTCAATCGCTTCCTCGCGAGGCGGATCGATCAGGCCAAACATGCCCAGCAAAATCAGGTTGTTTTCTACATCGTGCAGGTTAAGTTCTATCTGCTCACCAGGTACTCCCTTGACAGCGATGGCCAGTACCCGCTGTCCCTGTTCCGCCACTTCCTCAATACGGGACAACCAGTAAGCACTATCCAGTGGCTGATCGCCGTCGGCGGTCAGCTGCCGGGTACACATCGCTAATACGCGTTCAGGGGCACCTTTAAGAAAGATAAAACCATCACCTGTATGGCTGTGATGGAGCGTCGCCATAAAACGATGCTCGGACTCAAAAGGGATGAGGTCTGTGCGCGGGTATTTTTTTTCTTCTACATCAATATCCATCCCGACCTTGAGTCCGGCAACCAGCAATGCGCCCTCCATCGGGTCACCATGAACCAGCCATTCGCCGTCATTCTGCTCCAGTGCCGCATCGTTACACAGAATTGCTGCGCGGAGCACTTCCATCAGGACAGAGTATTCCTCAGGTAAAACATCTTTCCCGTCCAGGGAAATGGCACCATGCGGATCGTAACCCGTGCCACTAAATTCAAACAGATCCCGGTAGGTAACAACGGTACGAACCGTCATTTCATTGCGCGTCAGGGTGCCGGTTTTGTCCGAGCAAATCACGGTTACGGCACCCAGTGTCTCGACCGCGGGCAGCCGGCGAATAATGGCGTTACGCCTGGCCATGCGCTGTACCCCGATAGCCAGTGTGATGGTCATAATTGCGGGCAAACCTTCGGGGATGGCGGCAACGGCCAGACTGACCGCAGCAAGAAACATTTCAGCCATGGCATAATCACGAACAAACACACCGAACACGAACGTCACCGCAGCGATAACCAGAATGGCGGCGGTAAGCCAGCGGCTGAACCGGGCCATGTTCCGCAACAAGGGAGTTGTCACAGATTCGACTTCAGATACCAGACTGCTGATGTGGCCAATCTCGGTTTGTGCACCGGTAGCCACTACCACACCGGCGCCCTGTCCATGGGTAACCAGCGTGCCGGAATACGCCATGCAGCGGCGATCGCCAAGAACTGCGGCTGACTGAACCGGGGCGGTGATTTTTTCGACCGCCACTGACTCACCCGTCAGTGCCGATTCCTGCACCTGCAGTCCCTTGACACGGAACAGCCGCAAGTCTGCCGGCACCTTGTCACCGGGTTGCAGCAACACGACATCACCGGGGACCAATGCTTCAGCCCGGATCGTAAGCTGGTGCCCATCACGCTTGACCATTGCATTGGGAGAAAGCATCTGGCGTATGGCTTTCAGGGCATCCTCAGCCTTGCCCTCCTGTACAAAACCGATCACCGCATTGATAAGTACAACGCCCAGAATGACACTGGCATCGACCCACTGCCCCAGCAAGGCCGTAACGACACTTGCAACCATCAACACATAAATCAGTACATTATGAAACTGGCAGAAAAACCGCACCAGAGGGCCACGTGTCCCCGACTCGGGAAGTCTATTCGGTCCATAGTTGGCAAGCCGGTTGCTCGCCTCTTCTTTTGATAAGCCGTTTTCTGTTGTTTTTAGAGTCTCAAAGACGGCTTTTACGTTTTTGGTATGCCAGTCTTCAGACAGCCGCGCTGATACAGCTGACTGGCCATTCTGTTTTTTTGATGCCTTGATTATCACGAATATCTAATGACCATTGTTCGTACCATTACCCATCATGCACTCGCCATGTGAAACACATGACACCGTAAAGCTGCACCACAACCCCATTATATATCCAGATATTGGCTCCTGTTTGTTCAAACTGCATTCAAACTCCCCTGTCCTGGAAGTATTTCCAAAGATACTCTGCCATCACACCGTGATGACCGGCGCCAGGTCGTGCAACGACGATATCTATTTCAGTGCCTTTGATGTGGCGCCCAGCGATGGAAACAAGCGCACCGCTTTCGATTTCACCGGCAATCATGTAATCGGGCATATGCCCCCACGCCATGCCTTGCAGAATAACCGCCTTCTTGGTGTGCTGATCGCCCACCGTCATACAAGGGGCATCGTTCAGGACGAAATAACTGTCTTTCTCACCACGCCTGGCGGTATCGCGGATAATGCATTGCAGATATGGCTTCAGCGCTTCGTAGCGCGTATCGGCGCTTATCTGAATGTCGAAAAAATCGGGCGCAACGACCGGGATAATCGCGACGCGCGTCATCGACTGGTATTCAAAGCGGGTATCGGAAGGGTCTAGATGGTGAATCATCAGCTCGGCTTCGCCATCCAGCAGTCGCTCACGGGGACCGGACAGGTTTTCAAAGCCCAGATCGAGTTGTACCTGGGGGTGAAGGGCAGCAAAACTGCGCAAGACCTGCAGGGTTTCCGTTAACGGGGTAACATCACCGATCACGATGCGCAGTCGCGCCTCTTTCCCTTGCCCCAGGTGCCTGGCCAGATCCTCCAGCGCAACATGGTCGTCCAATAGCCGCAAAGACCGCTGGTAAAATGCCTGCCCGGCATCAGTCAGGGTCGTGCGGTAACCGCTACGATCAAATAGCGCAAAGCCCAGCTGACCTTCCAGTTTTCCAAGCAGGTTGATCACACTGGGATGTGTCTTGTGCAGGATTTTGGCACCGGCCTGGAAGCTGCCTTCACGAACGACTGCGTCCAGCGCCTGGATCTGTTTCAGAGTCACCATTTCTATTCACTTTATGAACATTGTTTGTATTTATATTGTACTTTTTTAATACATTTATCCCAAGCACAATCCCGCCCGGTACAAACCACAGCAGGAGCCACTATGAAAGCGATTGTCATCCAGGATTTTGGCGGCCCGGAACAACTCGCGCTACGCGAAGTCCCTGAACCGAGGCCAAAGTCTGGCGACGTCCTGATCAGGGTCAGAGCCTTCGGCATCAACCGGGCGGAAACCTACATGCGACGCGGCCTGTGGGGCGAAGTGGCGAACATCAGCGGTATCGAATGTGTCGGAGAAATTGCGGAAGATCCTTCCAGTCAATATCAACCCGGGCAAAAGGTAGCCGCCATCATGGGCGGCATGGGTCGGACCATCAATGGCAGTTATGCGGAATACACCTGCCCGCCCATCACCAATGTATTTCCTCTCGACACGAACCTGTCCTGGGCGGAGCTGGCAGCCATACCGGAATCCTACGCCACCGCATGGAGTTGCCTGCACGGTAATCTGCACCTCAAGCCAGGCAATACCGTATTTATTCGTGGTGGAACTTCGGCATTGGGACAGGCAGCCATCAACATCGCCGCCGCCATTGACGGCGTGACGGTGCTGGCCTCGACGCGCAATCCACAACACCGGTCCTTGCTTGAATCACTGGGTTGTAACGAAGTCCTGATCGAACAAAACGGACTCAGTGAGATTCTCCGAAACCAATACCCGCACGGTATCGACAGCGTCATGGATATTGTCGGCAACACCACACTGCTGGATTCCTTAAAAATGGTGAAAAAAGGCGGTTATGTCTGTAACGCAGGTTTCCTCGGCGGGGGTGATCCCTTTGCCTTTAACCCGCTGACTGATATGCCCTGCTCGGCCAATCTGAGCTTCTTTGCCAGTTTCATGCTCGGTACACCGGACTTCCCGCTCACCGACATACCGATGCAAACAATTGTGGACCGTGTCTCCAGCGGGATTTACCTGGCGCGGCCGGTAAAGGTTTTTGATTTCGAGGATGTCGCCAAAGCGCACGCACTGATGGAAAACAATCTGGCGCAGGGGAAACTGGTAGTCAGGCTGGATTGAACGTAGGATAAACGCCCAGCCACAATGAGACACTGATGCCTGATACCTATTCACGTATTGCCATAATAACCGGTGCGACATCCGGAATTGGTGAAGCGACAACCGGAAAATTCATTCGTGCCGGTTTTGGCGTCATCGGCAACGGGCGTAATGCCGCCAAACTGACCGCACTCGAAAAAGAATTCGGCGCAGCATTCCACGGGGTGGCAGGCGACGCCACCGATAATGCAGTGCTGGAAAGGCTTTTTATCTCGGCTGCCGAACAGTTTGGCAAGCCGGTCGATATCGTCGTCGCCAATGCTGGCCGGGGCCTGGGCGGATCGGTCAAGGATGCCGACCTGGTGGCATTTGAAGCGCTCCTGAAAATCAATGTCACAGGCACCCTTGCGCTGCTACAAAACGCGGCACAAAGAATGGTGGATATCCAGCAGGATGGCTATCCAGACAAAGCAGCCGATATTGTCATTATTGGATCGGTTGTCGGGCGACATGTATCGCCATTCAGCGCTGTATACGGCGCCTCAAAATTTGCGGTACATGCGCTGGCTGAAGGACTCCGTCGCGAAGTCGGGCCAAAAGGCGTTCGCGTCTCACTGGTTGAACCCGGGGCGGTACTGAGCGGATTTCAGGCGGGTGCAGGCTACAGCGACGAGATGGTACAGGGCTTTAAAGATAATTTCGGGCCGCTTTTGACCGGAGACGATGTGGCCAATGCGATTCATTACATCGTGACTCAGCCACCCCATGTACATATATGTGATGTTGTTATTCGTCCCACGCGCCAGGACTATCCTTAACTTCGATAGCCTTGCACTGTGCATCAGCGATGAGTGTTTTTTGCTCATCCCCCAGAGTGACACCCCGACGCGTGGTTACCTGTCGAGAAGACGTGGTTTCGTCATCCAGCGACAATTTTCGCTGTTGAATATACTTGGGACAATTCGGGTAGGCCTGTACGACAGTAAGTTCGAACAAGGTATCTTTCAGCCGTCTGATGTGTCCGTTAACGCGCAATCGACGGCGCCTATCCAGGTCGATCACAAGTAAACCCCACCATGGAATCCAAGCCAGCACAGGAGATGGCCGAGCAGTGGCGGTAATGTTGGCATGTCACGATCCTCGCGGGTGCATGTGCCTGTTTCCTTGCCACCGGATCCCTTCCACGACGAACGAATACAAATAGGTCAGGACGAAGGCCGCGGCGATAAACAACGTAGTTGATGGGATCAGCCATGCCGCTATCAACACCGCATTGACCGCGCCAACCGCCGTGGCCGATTTAGCCCAGCTTCGAATAAGCGCGGGCATCTTGTAGGGTACTTGTAGCGATATGCTATGCAGCAGAAAAAACAAGATCAGAAAACTCTCTGGCTCGAAACCCAGGGGCTGCCCCAGCAGCAGAATGAACAACATATGGCGCATGAGCTCATTGGTGGGCGTACCGCCCCCGGATTCTGCGTCAGGATTGAGCCGGGAAGTTGCACGCAGTATGATCGAAGCCGCCGCGATAGTGCTCGCCACCAAAACCATGCCGCCGAAATGTGCACCGACCGCCAGCGCCAGTGCAACATGAGCAACAGCGTCACACACATTATCAAGATCAGCCCCGAATCGGCTACGGATATCCAGCTTTGCAGCCAGAACGCCATCGAGGTCGTCCATGATATTATTGAAGATGATTAAAGGGATGACGTAACGGTAACCCTCATCGAAGAACAACAATACCAGCGGTAGCACACCAAGAATCGACGTTACGTTGGCCAGGTTCCGGTAAAGGAAGTTTCTATGCACTTATTCTTTTCCTCTTTACCTAACCCCCGACCAATACTGGTCGACCGCTGTGTGATCGATCTCTGGCAAAGGAAGGCACCGGCTTGACAACGACAAGCGAACGACCCGTGGTGGGACGACGACTGCCAAACATCTTTTCCGCTGCATCCAGATCCACCAGGGTATCGATTTCGTACCACCGGTCTGCGTCGAAGAAGACTGCGTCGAAGGCGAGCGAACCATCGGCGACCATGTCAGCGAACACGGCTTCGTAATACACACCGAGTCTGCCCTCCGAAACGTAACTGCTGAGCCTTTCTTCCATCGTCTGCCAGGTCTTCAGCGACAGACTGTAGAGGTTCACCGTCTTGTAGCGGGGTGTATCGTATTGGCCACAATCGAGGTGGAAAGCCGTGACTCCGTTCCCGGAACCGAGCGCCACTGTGGTGCCATTCATCCAGGGGCGAAGCCTGGAAATCGCAATCCGGTCCGGATAGAGCATATTGTCAAGCATCGATGCATCAAAAACCAGATCGCTTTCCACCAGCAGGAACGGCTCCTGAATCTGTTGCCGGGCCAGCCACAGGGAATAGAGGTTATTGGTAGTTCGGTAATCGGGGTTGTCAACGTAATCGATCCGCATGTCGCCTGCCTTGTGGCGCAGAAATTTACGGATCAGGTTGCCCTGGTGTCCAAGCACCACCACTAGCCGATTGATGCCCTTCACCCGCAGGTTGTGCATCAGGCGATCGAGGATCGGGCGTCCACCAACCTCGGTGAGGCACTTCGGCGCGTTGCGGGTCAATGGACGCAGGCGGGTTCCCGTCCCTGCGGCGAGTAAAAGTGCTGTGGTAATACGGTTAGAATCAATCATAATCGGCCCTCGCAGAGTAAGTCGTTCACTGCAATTTCTGGTTTAAAAAACGCATGCAGTTTCTGACGCCGAATACGTGTAATTCTGATTTTTGTCACTTAGTTGCTTGTCTCCTTCACGCGCTTTCGAAAAAGCACTTTTTTCGGGAAAAACACCCGCGTTATGCCGAATATCTTTCAACAATGAGGCTGATTTCCATTCACCCAGACAATACCCCGATGATCGATACGACGATCGTCGTCCGGCCTTGGGTATAGATGCATGCTAGCGGGGAGTCATAAGGTAGACAAAACGAATACCACGCAACCAGCTGACACTACTGGATTGAAGCCACAATATCAACCCAGGAGGCAGCTATGAGTTGGTAGGAGGGAGGGGGAGGGGGAGGCAAAAAGCCTGAATTTACAGCACAGCGGCGAGCTGGAAAGCTTTTATGCGTTTTGTTGACGTGCCGGGTTATAAGGGGAGTATATATCGTGCGGCACTCCACCTCCACACGGCCCGGTTTAGAGACCACTAACCACCATCCTGCACAAGCACCCCTTGATCTCTAGCCATTTTTGCCCGTGTAAACACTGCCGTAATAGCGGCCCTGTCACCTTCGTCTATCGCTTTGGCCATTCGCCCCAATGCTTCACCGTAATGGCCCAGCATCCCCGCGATCACAGCACGATTGGCCAGACTGATATCGCACCATAAGCCTGGGTCGCTCGAAGCAATCCGGGTAAAATCCCTGAACCCGCCAGCGGTATACCTGAATAGCTCATCTTTTTTCTTATTCGAGGCAAGAATATCGACTAACAGATAAGCAAGGATATGCGGAAGATGACTGGTCGCACCGAGTATCTCATCATGCCTCGAAACCGTCATCTCAAAAACGTTGGCGCCCACCTGCTGCCACATCCTGCGTACCTGGTGCACTGCCTCGCAGTTCGTGGTTGGTAGCGGTGTCAGTATCACGTTACAACCGACAAATAGCTCGGGGTCTGAGTACCCGACACCGCTGTTCTCTCCTCCGGCCAAAGGATGACCTGGTACAAAGTTTTCCGGTAACCCATCGAATACACGTTGTGCAGCGTCGACTATGCTTCCTTTGGTGCTTCCAACATCCGTGATTATGGTGGTAGGTGATACACACTTCTTCAATGATTCGAATAGTGCTGGCATAGCGCCCACCGGCGCTGCCAGCACCACTGCGTCGGCGTCGCGGACTGCCGACGCCATATCGGTGGCCCCACTATCAATAGCGTTGAGCTGTAAGGCCTCATTCAAGCGTTCTTCACTGAGGTCGCAGCCCACGATTTCCCGGCAGGCGCCCGCCTGCCTAAGCGCTCTCGCCAACGATCCTCCTACCAGACCCATACCGATGATACAGATACGAGGAAACACAACCGTGCTCGTAGAGTTTGCCGGTTCCACATCTACATCGCGTGCATAAGCATCCATAACGTTAAGCCCGTATTTATAATGACCTGCCCAGGCTTTCCGCGATTCCATTCAACTCAACCATCAATGCTGCGAGTTGTTCGGGCGTCAGTGCCTGGTCCGCATCACACCACGCGTCCGCAGGGGACGGGTGCATCTCAATCAACAAGCCATCTGCACCAGCGGCAACCGCCGCCCGCGACAGCGCCGGTACCATCCATGCCTTGCCTCCCGCATGACTGGGATCAACGATAACCGGCAAGTGAGTTTCTTTTTTGAGCATGGCAATAGCGGTAACATCCAGCATATTGCGGTAGGCATCTTCGTAGGTGCGAATGCCGCGCTCGCAAAAAATAATATTATGATTGCCTCCGGCGGCAATATACTCAGCCGCCATCAGCCATTCAGTAATCCGGGCAGACATGCCTCGTTTGAGTATAACGGGTGTTTGAATATTCCCCAGTTCCTTGAGTAAATCGAAATTCTGCATATTACGGGTACCTATCTGTATGAGATCAACACCCCTTTCGAGAAAAGTGTCGAGCATACGAACGTCCATAAGCTCCGTCACCACGGGTAATCGAAGTCTGCTCGCCCCCTGCCGCAACATATCCAGGCCCTTAACACCGTGACCCTGGAAGGAGTACGGGTTAGTTCTGGGTTTAAACGCACCTCCACGCATCAGCCGACAACCAGCCGCAAACACTTGTTCAGCTGCCGTATCCATTTGCAGTTGGGTTTCGACAGAACAAGGCCCTGCAATCACCTGAATGGTCTTGCCACCGATTTCAACCCCTGAGACATTGACCACACTACTTTCCGTATGCGATTCACGCGATACGATTTTATAGGGCTTAGTTACAGGAATAACCTGTTCTACCCCGTCCAGTGTCTCCAACATCGAATGATCGGTCGTCCCGCTGTCTTCGCCGATGACGCCAATCACTGTGCGCTTCACACCACGCGAGACGTGAGTCTGCATATCCATCGCTGCCAATTTTTCCTCTACGCGGAGGATATCCGCATCGCTACTGTCCGATCTCATACTGATAATCATGTCATCAACTCCATGTTTTGATGGTTTATAAAAACGCCCGGATACATATCATCCGAGTAGAAAATATCAGGCACCAGCGATGGCATCCGAATTTGTCTTTCTGACACTAAAGGGTGATAAAGCGGTCGCCTGATATCCTTCGCCAACATTGAAACAATCCTGGATCATGCAGCTACTCAAAATGACCATAAGTACCGGATCATGCGTCATTCGTTCTTCCGGCGTCATCTTCGGTAGCCTGTCAAGCAGGGCCGTTACTTTTATTTCATCGAAAAAGGGTAGCGCTCTCAGGGAATCACCTCTTAGAGTATCCTGAACAAGTTCGTTCAGCGGATCGCGCCGTCCATACTCTGCGGGGGGAGAAAGAAACGGATGTTTCTGTCGATTATAAATCTCCGGGGTTATGACATCTTTGGCCGCCTCTCTTAACAGGTACTTCTCCACAGAACCCCGAATTTTATAATCGACCGGTACTTTAGTGGCGAATTCCACCAATTTATGATCGAGAAAAGGCACCCGACCTTCCACAGAGTGAGCCATCTCCATACGGTCTCCGAGAAAGTTGAGGCTAAACTCAGGCAACATCACTTTAGACCACAGGTACAGTGACTGATTGAGCGGGTCTCTTTTCTCAAGCTGCCCTGATCGATCAATCTGGGCCAGAAAATATTCGAAAGGATTACGATCTCCGATTGAACTGATAAAGTCCGGATGCATGAGCGACTGTGTTTTTTTCGCATTTCCATTTGCAGCGGTCATCCATGTCGGTACATAACCCAGCAGTCTCTCCACGTTATCAGGCGGCGCCCCTCCCTCTTCAGGAAGCAGGATCCCCATCGAGACCTTATTATTACTCATAAGGCTTTTTACTTGTTCGCTGTCAGCTAACATATCCCTGCGAAAATGAGGATAACCCGCGAGAATTTCATCAGCGCCCTCTCCCGTATACACAACCCGTATCCCGGCATCCCGAACAGCCTTGCTTAATAGATATTTCGCAATGCCGTGCCCGTTTGAAAACAATGTTTCGGAATGCCAAATCGCGTCCATAAAATTGTCGGCGATATCCTGTTGCGAGACGGGCACCGGTATATATTGCGAGCCGGCATGGTCGGCCATCCGGCTGGCAATACTGGCTTCGTCGTATTGCTTATCTTCGAAGGCTATAGTGAAGGCCCTGATCGGATTTGGCGCATACCGCTGGGCAAGGCCAAGCACTGCACAGGAGTCCAACCCTCCGCTGAGATAGCACCCGACCTCAACGTCTGCTCTCATGCGCAGTTTAATGGACTCCTCGAATATGGATCTGAACTGTTCGATCCACTCTGTCTCGCTGACATTCTGTTGTGCTATTTCTTCACTGGTGGGGTAGTTGAAGTCCCAATAGGGAAGAATCTTTATGTTATCGCGGGTCCCGATCAGATAATGCCCCGGAGGTACCTGGTAAATCCCCTTGAACATCGTTCGGTCGGCGAGGGATATCTGGCTTATGCGTTGGTAATACGCTTCATTATCCCACTGTGCTTCTATTCCAAGTTCGAAAAGCGCCTTTATTTCCGATGAGAAATATATCGTCTCTCCTTTCCTGGCAAAATAAAGCGGTTTAATGCCAAATCGATCCCGAGCGGCAAATACATAACGATTCCTTTCGTCGTAAACAATAAATGCAAACTCCCCGCGCAAGTGCTTCAGCGCCTCTGTTCCGTACTCCTTATACAGGTGCAGCACAATTTCGCTGTCGGAGTCGGTTGAAAAAACGTGCCCCCTGGCTTTAAGATCCTGCCTTATCGATTCATAGCCATAGAACTCACCGTTCACCACCACGTGGCAGTCCTTTGCCTTGTTAGATATCGGCTGTTTTCCATTATCAAGTCCGATAATGCTCAACCTGCTGTGGCCAAGGGCAGTTTTTTCATCCCTGGATTGCCAAATCCCAAAACTGTCAGGTCCCCTGTGACGGATACTCTCCAGCCCTTGAGACATACGTTGCCGGGATACCGGCCTGTCACAATTAAATACTCCGATAATTCCACACATAACTGCTATCCTTTAATAATGTCCGAGTAATCAACAAGACTGATTTGCCATCCTGCATGCCCCCGCCTGTCAAGGGCATTGGTATAACCGCCATACCGCCAGGAACACTCACAAGAGCCAGTCGATATAGCGCCCTGTTAGTTGTAGTTCATCAGCCGTACGGGAAACATCATCTGATCCTGACCCACTACACCCACTGGAAACGTTGTTTCAATTGTCTCCCCGGTCTTGTTCAGGTAGTCGCCACGAACGAAATCAATGCTGGGCGCCGCGCCGTAAACTGCACCATCTGGATGCCAGGTTACAACAACAGCCAATAATTCCGAGCCGTCCGCTGTTTTATTCATGGGGCAATAGGAAAGGTGCCGTTCGAGCTTGTTTGAACGCCCGTTGTTGTCCGTAGCCACGGTATTGGGAACCCCACCCAGTGGTAGAACCACAAATGTCTCTTCAGTCGAGCCAGGCGGCACAGTCTTGTACCAGCCCCAAATTGTGTACAAGCTATTCGGGATCAGCTTCGAAAGAGACACTTCAATTTCTGACGATGTATTTGATTCACAACTGATGTTCATCCCGCCCTTTGCAGACAGCCACTGTCCAAGCGTAATGTCGTCTTCAGTATCTCCGACGAAACGCACTGGATACAGGTTCGGGCTATCGCTGTTACGAGCGATATGTGTTCTCAGTCCATTCCTGTTTACATAGACCGGCACATCCCTGAGCGGCAGGTTTTTCAGGCTCTGGTCAGTGTCTTCACCCTGGTTGAAGAGCAAAAATAACGGGTCTGTAGTCGTGGCGAGTACGGTTTCCGGCAGGCAGTTGACGTCTGACAACGGGATGGCATCAGTTGCAGTGGGATCAGGGTTCAACTGTCCCATAAAAGCGAGTCGAATATCGGGTAACGGCTGTGGAAAAGTGTAGACCAGGCTACCGCAAAGGTCATTTGGACCAGTGATATTCTCGCCTTCGATATGGCTGGATACCGGATAAGCAGAATCTTCGCGATCCTTATCGTCCTCATGCGCATAAGACAGCGACGATGTTATCGCCAACGCCAGACTGACTGCACACACTTTTGTCTTTATATTTTTCATCTTTATCACTCCTTGGTTAAGACGCTGTAAGCGTCAGGTGGATTCCTTCTATAGAGCCGATCGTTGTGTCCGTAAAACTTACTGGTACTCCAGGAGGCGCACCGGAAATATCAATTGATCATGATTGAGTATTCCCGCCGGGTGAGTACTCATAAATTCACTACCATCTTCCAGTATGAAAGCGTTTTTTGCAGTTCCGATATCGGGATCCGCTCCGTATACACTGCCGTCCGCATGGTAGTTGAGAATAATCATCATAAGCTCAGAGCCATCAGAGAATACTTCCAGAGGGCACCCGTTGATGGTTCTCTCAAATGACCCACGCCCCTGTTTGTCGCTACTCATCACGTTTGGAACACCGCCGAGTGGTACAGGAATCAGCTGCCTCTGGAACTCGCCAGGCGGTACGGTCGCATACATTCCCCACAGGGTGTACAGGCTATTTGGAAGTATATGTTCAAAGTCAATACGAACTGTTGACTCCCCGTTCGCCCGACAGGTCACTTGCATTCGTCCTTCACCCTTGACCCAGTCACCCAGGGTAATATCATCAGCCCCATCGACCTTGACCGGTGGAAACATTCCATCAACGCTCGATGTTCGTGGTATTAAACGCCTGACCCCGTCCGTACCCAAATAGGTGGGAACATCGCGCAGCTTCCTGTTTTTCAACCTGGAGTCTGCATCTTCGCCACCCAGCAGGGCGACAAGCCCCGGGTCTGTTGTGGTAGCAAGGATCGTATCCGAACGACAGTTTTCCTCACTCAGAGGGATTGCATCCAGTGCGTTTGCGCTTTCGTCATACTCCCCAATGAACACAAGCTGGAGATCTTGTGGGAAAGGCGCGGGAAATTTGAATATGCTCTCACCACAAAAGCTGTTGGCGCCCGTCACGGGAACCGATTTAATAACTTTATGCATAACTGATTCAGATAGATCCTCGTTATGCGAAAACGCCAGTGGTGACACACTGAGCAATGCAATACCCAGCAAAGCCACTTCCCTTGTCAATGTTTGTATCCGTCTGGTCACAATTTATCTCCTTTTTTCATCACTGAACAAAACTGGATGTCATTTTGTTGATGTAGGGTGATACCTTTGGTGCTATGCAGGACCGTATACCGACATGAATTCAGTCGTCATGACGAGGATTGCTTTTTATAATTCCATCGGTTGGAAAACTGAAAACAACCTTTACATCCTGCTGAATCAGTAACGGGTTACTCGGATCGGGTACAGTGGTGAACCGGGATCCTTCCGATACGCCTTCGCCAAACTCATCGCTGGAAATATTGAATTCCAGAACCGCACCACCGAACTGGTTCAGAATGAGCGGTTGTGACATCTCGTAGTGAATAATGATTTCTTCAGACGCATCGGCCAGGATATTGTAGTCGCCAAAAAGCACACCAGCCCCTCTCGGCACATGTTGGCCCTCGAACTCCCCACCCAGGGTAAGCCCGTCCGGATCAAAGACAAAGAAACCCCATCCACCGATTCGCATTTCCCAACCCTCTGGCGGAACATCTCTGCCGGAAAATGTGTACACGCGAAGGTGGCTGCGAGCATCGACCTCAAACCCGGTGAAGTAGATACTGTCGTTACCCTCTATCTGAACTCCATAGCGAGTCTGAAAGTAGTTGATTGCTGCCTGGCGTCTTTCTTCGATTTGCTCGTCGGTACGCTGCATGATCTGTCGCTGCCAGTGCATGCCATCACCATCGATAAGCCCATCCAGAAATATACCGCCGTCAACAGATAAGAATAGTCCGGTACCAAGGAACTCAAGGTAGGTATCATAGTTCACCGGAGTTGATTTAATCGCATCCCGGTTATCAGAAGCATATGTGTTCATCAATGGCAGCGATGACACCACCAGGATGAAGGCCATAATCAAACCTGCCCCACCGGTTTTTCCGGACCGAGTATTACTGTTATTTGACGTGATAGTTATCATTGTGATCACCTGTTCAATAAAATAGATATTAGGAGCCAAACACTGCCTGGATTAGTTAACGTTGGGCAAAGGAGGAAAGGTTATTACCGATCGCAAACGTGACTGCAGCAAACCATCATCAGAAACCGCATTGACTATACTGCCTCCAATAGAACCCTTGCCCCATTCGTCGCTTTCAAGATCCATCAGGATCAGTCCACCGTTCTTCGGCATTTCATAGGGGTTGCCGGTCTTGAAGCGGATCACGATCGCATCTTCATTCTCACCCTCGTCCTCTTCTTCGGAACGGATTATTTTGTGGTCACCGAAGACGAAAAATGTCCCCGGATCAACATGAATCGCTCTGCCGGCAAACTCGCCTCCCAGGGTGAGTCCCTCAGGATCGACAACAGTCATTTGCCAACCACCGGACGCAACCTCCCACCCGGATAGTGGCGTATCTTCGTCGGATACCGAGTACGCACGAACATTGTTACGTGGATCTATTTGAAAACCGGTAAATGTGATGCGATCATCCGAACCAGCATAGAGTCCAAACTTCTGCGCGAAAAAACTTTTTGCCTGTTGCTCAAGCCTGGCTATTTCTGCATCACTACGCCCCATCACCTTATGCTGGAATGCGATGCCATCGCCCCCTTCAAGGCCATTTAGAAAGCGTGTTCCATCGGGTGAGTTATAGGCACCGTTACCCATAATAATGATATATTTGTTATAACCCAGCGGGGTTGCACGGTTCAAAGTATCCTGTTTGTGATACTGCTGTTCATGAGCATTCTCATAACCGTAATTATGATCGCGATCATTTTCACTTGAATGGGCTTGTAGTGAATATCCCGACAATCCTAGAGCGACGGCACTCGCGAGACCCAGAATATTTTTCGAAAAACAAACATATTTTTTACACATTTATAATTTCTCCTGATCTGTTGTATTTCCATACGCCAATGACGGTGCCTGCAACCGCCCGAATAGCTTCTCCAGGCCCATTGAGATGGACAACAATTCACGGTCGTTCCCGGGCAAACTATCGAGCCCCAGACTGACCGGCAAACCGTTATATAAACCAATGGGAAGGGAAACGCCCGGCATGCCGGCAACACTACCTGTATCTGTATTTCTGATTAAAGTGATAATGTCTGACGGATTCTCGATGGGTGTCGCCTGAACCACCGTTGCAGGATGGATTAACGCATCTAGCCTGTGTGCCCGGAAATGACGGTAGATAACTTTTCTGAGTTCTGTGCGGGCATCCAATGCAGCCAGATAGACGTTTTCCGGTACCGCAACACCACCAAATTCGGGCATCACTGATTTGTACGACGCGGCAACATCCGGGCTGGCGACCTGGTCGATCAGTTCCACGATACTGACAGGAGTACCGTCACTCTTTGAGGTGTTTGCATCCAGATAAGCCATTAGGGTACGAGTGGACTCATACTGAAAAATGGGGAAGCTGGATGCTGCCGTCAGATCGCTCATTCCGGGTATGTCCATCTCAACAAGTTGAACTCCCCTGTCCCTCAGATTATCCAGTGCATTCAGGGCAACCTCGGCAACGCCAGGCGCGAGGTTGTTCCAACTAGCCGGAACAATACCGAGCCGTAGGCCGCGCAATTTTGACGGGCGAACTTTATGTCCATTGGTGACCAGGCGATGAAAAAGCTCCAGGTCGTCACAGGAACGAGCCATCGGTCCCAGGGTATCCCGGGTTTGGGATATGGGGACGATTGTCCTGGAATCTCCAGGCCAACTCCCGGTCGTCGGTCGCAACCCGCAGACACCGCAGAGGCTTGCCGGTATACGGACCGACCCGGCTGTATCAGCACCGATACCGGCAGGCGTAATTCGGGCGGCGACGCTGGCCGCCGGCCCTCCACTGCTACCTCCGGAAATCATCTCCGGGTTGTAGGGGTTGGCAACAGTCCCGGTAAACGGGTTTATGCTGGTGGGACCGAACGAAAGTTCATGCATATTCGCTTTGCCGAACGGGATGGCTCCCGCCGCCAGCAGAATATTAACGATTTCGGCATTTCCAGCCTTTGGAACGTTGCCGGTAAGACCAGGTGTAGCCGCCGTTGTCGGTGCGAAGTCAGTGTTGATGATGTCTTTCAAAGTTAACGGCAAGCCGTGGAGACGTCCAAGAGGGACATTCTGCTGCCGCTTCTGATCAGCCATCCTGGCAGCCTCAAGAATTCGCTCTCGGTCAAGGCTGACAAATGCATTTAAAAAACCGAGTCGCTCCGCCTGATCAAGAAGTGTCTGCGCGTAACTTTCCGCCTTAAGGTCTCCGCGCTTCATTGCTGCGATGGCTTCCACCGATGTCAGTTCCAGGACATCTCCATGCCCTGTAGGTGGTTGGTGTCTATAATCCAAATCCTCGAAGTCAATGGAATCACCGGTTTGATCGGCCATGCTCAACTTGCTGAGCAGAGTGCCACTACTTACGCCTGCTGCCATATAACCGAGAAATTGCCGCCGGGTTTGTTTAGAGGTAAACGCCATGATTATTCAATCCTTTGTATATTTACCGGAAAATGCTTTTAGCTACATCGCCAGCATGCAGGTCATCATGTACCCAAAAGCTCGCACACTGAGTTGTGTTAAATTGCCTGCCGGCGTTCCTGATCACGTTCGATGGATTCAAACAGTGCCTGGAAATTCCCTTCACCGAATCCCCGACAACCTTCGCGCTGAATGATCTCGAAAAAGATAGGACCGAAGATGTTCCTGGTAAATATCTGCATCAGAATACCTTCCTGGTTGCCGTCGATCAGCACCTGATGACGTTTTATTTTCTCCCTGAGCGCATCCGACTTCGGTGGAAAACGATTAAAAGTCTTTTCGTAATAACTATCCCGTATATCCAGCGTCTCGATGCCGCTTCCTTCCAGGGCATCCAGCGACCGAAGGATATCCTCCGTCAGAAAAGCCAGGTGCTGAATCCCGGGTCCCGCATAGTCGCGCAAGTATTCTTCAATCTGTGAAGAACTCTCATCACCCTCGTTAACAGGAATACAAAAACTGCCATCCGGGGAGCGCAATGCGTAGGACGTAAGCCCGGTTTTTTTGCCGCGAATGTCGAAATAGTGTGCCTCCGTGAAACCAAAAACATCCTTGTAGAAGTTCACCCAACTGTCCATGGTGCCCTTGTATACGTTATTGGTTAAATGATCGATCGCGACAAAACCCTTGTTGGGCACGCGCTTCGGCTCCTTGAGCGCCACAAAATCGTTTTCATAAATCGAGTCACTGCCGGCATATTGATCTATGAGATAAATCAAGCTGCCACCGATGCCGTATATCGCCGGATAAGACAGATCCTTATCGCTGTCGGCAGCGGCACTGGCACCGCGTCTGACCGCTTCGTTGAGTGCATACCCGGCATCGCTGACGCGCCATCCCATGGCACTGATCGAGGGACCGTGCAGGGAAGAAAAATCCCGGGCCGAACCTCGTACCTCATCATTGAGCAGAAACTGGATGTCGTTTTGTTGATAGAGCGTGATAGCTTTGGTGCGGTGTTTCTTTAATCTGGAAAATCCCATTTCCAGAAACACGTCGTTCATATAGTCAACGTCCGGTGTCGCAAATTCGACGAACTCAACACCTGCCAAGCCTAGCGGATTCTTGATATCAATCATTTCCTGCCTCCATACCTGTTAGTCCTTTAACTCTCCCAAACTTCTGACCGTCACCTTCTGACGACAAACCGGGAAACCGAATACATTGCGTCTTGCCGATAATGTCCACTCTTCGGACGCAAATCATCCTATGTGTTCCCTGCCCGTATCACTAGACCCTTTTTTGGTAAAACTATTTCTTACTCATGGGAGGATACGGCGGCATCAAGATTTCGCACCACACGATATGTTTTATATTTATATATAAGTGATACGTGGAAAATATGTTCTTTCGTGATTGAAACACAACCGTAATATCAGGGTGTCTAAAGTACCGATAAGCCCAGGTGTGCAAGAAGGGAAGGGTAGCTTGAGCTGGATCGCGGGTCTCAAGGAGACTGAGTCAAGTTGCCTTGTGTAAA